>NZ_JBKFDK010000022.1:0-75258 GCF_046452435.1 Motilimonas thetidivivens | reverse complement strand
GGTTTTTAAACCGCGAATAACCACATGATTATCAATCAATTTTAAGGGCCTCATCGCTGTATATCGACGAACATCACCACCCATTCCCTGAGCAAGCTCAGGTCCCACAAGCCAAGATGCAAGCTACTCGCTGACGGCTTCGTCCGTTTGCAATGGCAACACCATCTCAATTAAACCGTCTTCGAGTTCAATCGTTACCTTAAAGCCAAGCTTTTTAGCTAACTCCGACATGCCCTTGTTTTGCAACATGGTAAAGCCCATTAAGGTTTGGGTGCCATTGTTTTTATAATAACGGATCAGCTTATCCAGTAAGAATCGACCTAAGCCTTGACCTTGCATATCACCTTTTACGACCATGGCAAATTCAGCTTCGGTGTTATCGGGATCCGTTGATGCCCTCACCACGCCTAAGGTTTCACCTTCCTCGTCATTATCGTTATAGGCCACCGCCACAAATGCCATTTCTCGTGCATAGTCAATTTGCGTTAGCAGAGCCATTTCTTCATGGGTCATTTGCGCCCGCTCACCAAAATAGCGCTTGTATCTATCCTCTGCCGATAGGCCAGAATCAAACACCCTATGTTTGGGCTCATCTTCGGGTAAGATGGGGCGCACTAATACCTTACTGCCATTACGAATAGTGACGTATTCTTCGAGCTCTTTGGGGTAAGGGCGAATAGCAAGGCGCGCCGCAGGGTCGCCATCGACATGCTGTAACTTCACATTGACATCAAGCAGGGTGATCTTGCTGCCTGCCATTAATACCGGATTAAAATCGATTTCATAAATTTCTGGGCAGTCAATAATCAAGTGCGCCACTTGCGTTAGCATCACGCACAGGGCTTCCATATCAAAACCCAAAGGCAAATGGCGATCGCGGATCTTCTGGCTCTTAAGGGCATTGATCACCATGTAACGCGATAGCGCCATATTCAGCGGCGGCAGCGCAACGGCGGCATCGCGACTAATATCCCATTCGGAGCCACCTTCCCCCAGTAAAATAGCAGGGCCAAACACAGGATCATTTTTCACTGCTACCCGTAATTCTTGCGCCCCTGCGGTAAGCGCCATTTTTTGCACTATCATGCCGTCAATATTGGCTTCGGGGAATCTGTCTTTCACCCTTTGGGTAATAGACTGCGCCGCCTGTAACACCTCTATTTGCGAATTGAGATTGAGCACCACCCCATGAACATCACTTTTATGGTGAATGTCGGGCGATTGCACCTTGAGCGCCACCGGATAACCAATACGATTGGCGGTTTCCACCGCTTCGCTAGCATCTTTAGCAAACCAAGTAGGAATGGTTTTTAACCCATACGCTTCTAAAATAGGCTGCATTTCATGGGTTTCTAAAATCTGCTTGCCATCGGCCAAAGCGGCTTGTAATCGCGTTCTTGCAATATCGGCATGGGCTGGCCAATCGGCGGGAATCGATTGTGGGGTTTCCATCAACAGCTTTTGGTTACGACGGTATTCCACCATGTGCATAAAGGCGCCCACCGCCCCTTCAGGGGTACGATAAGTCGGCAGCCCTGCAGCCGAGAACAAACGGCGGGCCTCATAGGCGGCTTCTTCCCCCGTCCAATTGGTTAAAATATTAAAGCGACGTTGATTAGGATGCAGTTTAACGGCGCTGATCACCGCTTCGGCGGTTTCCTCACTGTGGGCTAACGCCGAGGGCGAATGCATCACCAATACAGCATCAATTTCCGACGAATTCATCAGCACATCCACTGCCCGCGCGTAACGCTCTGGGGTGGCATCCCCTATAATATCCACGGGATTAGCACGCGACCAGTTACTTGGCAGCACCTTATCCAGCTCAGTGATAGTCGCCTCATCCAGCTGCGCTAATTTGCCACCGCGCTCAATTAACGCATCCACCGCTAATACACCCGGCCCGCCGCCGTTAGTCACTATGGCTAAGCGCTCCCCTTTAAGGGGGTTGGAATGGGCTAAGGTTTCTACCGCCGCAAACAGCTCATGTAAATCGTTTACTCGCAGCATACCTGCGCGCTTAAACGCCGCATCGTACACCGCATCACTGCCGGTAACACCCCCTGTGTGTAACTCAGCCGCCCGTGCACCCTCATGGCTGCGGCCAGACTTAATCACCAAAATGGGTTTATTGCGCGAGGCCGCACGCGCCGCCGACATAAAATCACGGCTTTGGTGCACCGAATCGACATACAGCATGATGGCCCGGGTTTTACCGTCGCGCCCTAATAAATCAAGCATCTCATCAAAATCGACATTGATGCCATCGCCAAGGGAAATAAAATGCGAAAAGCCGATGCCCTTGTTATTGGCCCAATCTAATACCGTGGTACAAATCGCCGCCGATTGCGACACAAAGGCTAACTTCCCCGGCAGCGCCCCAGCATGGGCTAAGCTGGCATTTAGGCCAATGGCGGGCAAGATCAAGCCTAAACTGTTTGGGCCTAAAATGCGGATGCCATATTTTTTAGCAAATTCATTTAGTTGCAGTTTTAAAGCAACGCCATCTTCACTGCAAAGCTCATCAAAGCCACCCGACACCACCACCACGGCTTTACAACCATGTTGACCTAGCTTTTCTACAATTTGCGGTACACGCTGCGCCGCCGTACAAACAATCGCTAAATCTGGTACTTGTGGTAAGGCTTCGATATTGGGATAAGCCAACACCCCCAGCACCGCCTTGTATTTAGGGGTCACCGGCATGATCGGGCCAGAAAAGCCCCCTGCCAGCAAGTTTTTCATTACCACGTTGCCCGCGCGCTGCTCACGGGTAGAAGCCCCGATCACCGCAACCGACTGGGGTTTAAAAAGTAGATTTAGATTACGTTGGCTCATATCGGCGTCTTCAACTTTGAAAAATAACAAGCGTGCTACAAGGATACACTAAGGTACCACTTAGCTATGCCTAGCCATTCACAAAAATGCATCATTTCAGGGGATTGGCGTAGGTTTGCGGCAAAAAGCAGTTCTATTGATTTCTAGACCTGTTTTTAATAAAGCAGAGATGGCGTTAGCTTATCTTTGGATAAAAATGTGTTATTTAAACTGTTATCTTGGCACAACGAATTAGTCATAATTTTCAGTTTCAAAAAATGTATTGCCCCAAATTCATAACAAATTTATTATATAATGAATTCGTTATGGATGGTGATATGAAGGTTCTATTCTTATGCACGGATAATTCGGCAAGATCGATTATGGCCGAAGCATTGTTAAAACATCATGGTAAAGGAGACTACGAAGTCTACAGCGCGGGTATTGAGCCAAATAGTGTTGATAGTCGCACCTTGTCAGCTCTTGAGTACTTTGGATTACACACCGATGGTTTATACCCAAAACACCTTGACGAAGTTAGCAATATCCATTTCGATTTTGTTATTACCCTGTGTGATCAAGCCGCAAAAGAGTGCGACAGCCGAGTCAACGGCACCCATTTCCTTGCTTGGGATTTTCCTGCACCTTGCTCTCGCAGTGATGCCAATCCATTTGAAAAGACGCTGCAAAAGCTAAACGAGCGGATCAAATTGTTTTTGCTAAAACAAGGGAAGCAAAAACCAGCACCAATAACACCTACTACTTTTTACAAAGCACTGGCAGATGACATTCGTTTGAAAACACTATTGATTATTGCCGTTGAGGGTGAAGCGTGTGTCTGTGAGCTAATGACTGCACTCGATGAAGAGAGCCAGCCAAAAGTATCCCGTCACCTCGCACAGCTCAGAAAAAATGGCATCTTATCTGACAGAAAACATCAGCAATGGGTGTTTTATTCACTCAATCCAACTCTACCAGAGTGGATGAAACAAACAATCACTTCAACGGTAGTAAATGAACCAATTTTTATTGAACAAGAACTAGCCAGATTAAATGCGATGGGTGATAGACCAACGCGTGTGGCAAGCTTCTGTAATTAAGGGAACTGACGATGGGAATTTTTGAACGCTATTTATCTATTTGGGTTGCGATATCTATTATAGTTGGTGTGGCTTTAGGCATTACGTATCCACCGCTATTTGAAACAATAGCAAGGCTTGAAATCGCCCATGTCAATGTAGTTGTTGCGGTTTTCATCTGGGTGATGATCTACCCAATGATGGTGCAAGTCGACTTTTCAACCATAAAAGAAGTTGGCAAAAATCCACAAGGTCTAGTATTAACCTTAGTGATCAACTGGCTTATCAAACCGTTCTCGATGGCTGCATTAGGTTGGTTGTTCTTTGAAGGGCTATTTGCTGATTTTGTATCACCTGAAACCGCACAAGAATACATTGCAGGTATGATTTTACTTGGCGTAGCACCTTGTACTGCAATGGTATTTGTCTGGTCGCAATTAACAAAAGGTGATGCAAACTATACCTTGGTTCAGGTGTCGGTGAACGACATCATCATGATATTTGCATTCGCACCAATTGCAGGGTTATTGCTTGGGGTAACAGATATTCATGTACCTTGGGGAACCTTGTTTATCTCGGTTATTTTGTATGTATTGCTTCCTTTAATTGCAGGAATCCTGACTAGAAAACACTTAAACAGTTCAGGCCGTGATGAAGCAGCTATCACAACCTTGCTAGAAAAATTAAAACCGTTTTCTGTTATCGGCTTGCTAGCAACAGTGGTGTTGCTATTCGGCTTTCAAGCAAATACCATCGTTGAACAACCACTCAATATATTGTTAATTGCAATACCGCTAATCCTTCAAACCTATGGCATTTTCATTATTGCCTATTTTATCGCGGTAAAACTCAAGCTAAAGCACAACATTGCAGCCCCCGCCTGTTTGATTGGCACATCAAACTTCTTTGAATTAGCAGTAGCGGTGGCAATCTCCCTTTTCGGCTTACATTCAGGCGCGGCATTGGCAACCGTAGTTGGGGTTTTGGTTGAGGTTCCCGTCATGCTGTCTCTCGTAGCGATTGTGAACAGAACAAAACATTGGTTTAACGAATAATTAGGCGAACTCTTTTGCAAGCTCACCTATATGACAAATTGGCGCTAGTTGTATCTTTACACTTTGTCCCAGAAAGAAAGATGTTGATTTAACAACATCAGTCTCACAGTTTAACATGCGGGTTCACAAGCGAGTGTCGCGCTGATGCATGATGCAGAAATGAAAATGGCAAAGAGACAGGGTTTAAACCCTATCCCCTATTCTCATTTGATCACCGCATTCTTGCGACGCGAAATTTGCGGCCTTTTATCTTGCCTTGCTCTAGTTTCTTTAAAGCCTTACTAGCGCAATTTCGAGCCACGGCGACGTAGGCCCAGTTGTCTAGCACTTGGATTTTGCCGATTTGTTCAAAGGTGATTTCTTTATCTGCGGTTAATGCGCCCACTATGTCGCCGGGGCGTACTTTTTGCTTTTTGCCGCCGTCGATGCGCAAACTGACCATGCTAGGTTGAGCGATGGCTTGGTTTAATACGCTGTGATCCGGTAATGGCTCGGCGTTGATGCGGATGCCGAGGTAATCTTCTAGGGCGATCACCTTGTTAACGTCTTTGGCGCTCATTAATGAGCAGGCGATGCCTTTACTCCCGGCTCTTCCGGTGCGGCCAATGCGGTGTACGTGTACTTCGGGATCGTGTGAAAGTTGGTAGTTGATCACGGCATCCAGGGCATCGATATCAAGGCCGCGGGCGGCGACATCGGTGGCCACCAGTACCGAGACACTTTTGTTGGCAAAGCGCACTAAGGTTTGGTCGCGGTCTTTTTGCTCTAAATCGCCGTGTAAGGCCAAGGCGCTAAAGCCAAAGTTGCGCAGTTCGTTGGCCACTTCTTCGGTGTCTTTTTTCATATTACAAAAAACCACACATGAATTTGGCTGGTGCTGCATTAATAGCAGACGAATAGCGTCTAAGCGCTCGGCAAAATTCTCCACTTCAAAAAAGTGCTGGGCGATGGTGTTGGTGGCGTGGGTAGATTCCACTTTCACCATGGTTGGCTGGTCCATGATCCGCTCGGCAATGGTTTTGATTTCTGGCGGAAAGGTTGCGCTAAACAGCAAGGTTTGACGCTTCGCTGGCAGCTTGGCAATGACGGCATCGAGCGCATCTTGAAAGCCCATGTCGAGCATGCGATCAGCTTCATCAAGCACAAAGGTGTTGATGTCATCCAGCACTAAGGTGCCTTTGTTTAGGTGATCCACCACTCGCCCCGGCGTACCAACCACGATATGGGCACCGTGCTCCAATGAGCCAATTTGCGGTCCAAAGGGTAAACCACCGCAAAGAGTGAGTACCTTAATGTTGTGGATCTGGCGCGCTAATCGTCTGATTTCCACCGCAACTTGGTCGGCCAATTCACGGGTTGGACACAGCACTAAGGTTTGGATTCGAAACCGCTGTACATTCAATGCTTGCAGTAAACCTAAACCAAAGGCGGCGGTTTTACCTGAGCCGGTTTTTCCCTGAGCAATCACGTCTTTGCCAGCGATAATGGCCGGCAAGCTTTGTGCTTGGATCGGCGTCATGGCCTCATAGCCGAGTGATTCTAGGTTGCCAAGTAACTCGGCGCGAAGATCAAGGGTTGAAAAAGCGGTTTGCGTCAAAACTAAATTCCTAATTGGCCGCCAGAGCGGTCTTTTGTATTGGGCGCAGTATATCAGGCATTGCCAAGATATAGGATACATCTTGGCGTCATGTTTTTATCTGGACACTTTGTCACCGCAATGAAGTCACGCTAAGGCGTGATAAAAATCAAACTTAAATGCAAATAAATAACGAATTCATCAACTAGGCTTCTATATTTAATATATTAAATGCTATTTGGAGCTGTTTGAATGAACTCATTCCTGTCTAACCTGACCATCAGTAAAAAATTAGGTTTAGCCGTGTTATTCCCGGTTTTGGGCTTACTGTATTTTGCCTTAGCTAACGTAATGCAAGTTTACCAGCATAAGCAAAACGATATTGCCTTGATGCAATTAACTACCTTGGCAAAGGTGAGCAGTGAATGGGTACACGAGCTACAAAAAGAGCGTGGTATGTCGGCAGGATTTTTGGGCTCAAACGGAACCAAGTTTAAAAATGCTTTAACCAAACAAAGACAGCTCACCAACACCAAGCAAGCGGCGTTTGATAGCCACACCCAGCAGCATCAATTCGATCAGAGCATCAGCGCCCTACTCAGTGATATTTCTCGCCAAGCAGCTCAACTTCAAAGCATTAGAACTAAGGTATCGGCACTTAATATTAGCGTGGCCGATGAGGTGGCCTATTACACCCAATTGAATAAACTGTTATTAAGCACACTCGATTTGATTGCCAATCAAAACACCGAGGTCAGTTTAGCCCTTGACGCGGTCGCGATTGGTGCCTTTTTGCAGCATAAAGAGCGAGCCGGAATAGAGCGAGCGGTCTTGAGTAATTCCTTTGCCGCCAACCATTTTAAGCCCGGCTTTTATGAACGTTTTATTCGTCTGTTAGCCGAGCAAGATGCTTATCTCGATAAATTTCTTGCTCACCGTCCTGATCTGGCAAACTACGTCAAGCAACAGCTCAACACGGCGGATGTAAAAAAAGTTCAAGAGATGCGCCAAATTGCCTTAGCGAAAGCGACCGAAGGTAATTTTAATCAAGACGCCGAAGTGTGGTTTAGCGCCATTACCGCAAAAATAAATATTCTAAAACAGATAGAAGAGAAATTAGTTGCTGATTTCTTAACGCAAAATCAGATGATTATTGATGAACAAACACAACATTTCTGGCTCAGCATTGTGATTTCAGCACCTTGTATTCTGCTCTCAATTTTGATCAGTTTTATCATCGCGAGACAACTTACAGCCAATACCCAATCGTGTCATGCCAGTATCTCATCAATTATTAAAACAAAGCACTTTGGTCAACGATTAACAGTTGCTGGCCAAGATGAAATCGGCCTAATTGCCGACTCTATTAATCAACTACTTGAAAGTGTTGAGGATTTGTTAAGTCAAATAAAGCATTCCTCGCAAACATTGGCTCTTGCAACGTCGGAAAATGAAACGCTAACTCATCATATGCTGACGCAGGTGCGCAGCGGTATGACGCAAGTTGACTTGGTTGTTACCGCGATGAACGAGATGAATGCAACGGTACATGAAATTGCTCACAACGCGGTACAAGCCTCGGAGCAAACCGAGCAGGCCACCAGCCAAGCAAGCCATGGCGATGAAGAAGTGGATGCAACGGTTGATGCGATCGCCTCGTTGCAACAAGAAATGAGCCAAGTTATGACGGTCATTACGGAGCTGGATAAGTCAGCAACAGAAATCGGCCAGTTCTTAGATGTGATTAAAAACATTTCTGACCAAACCAATTTGTTAGCCCTTAACGCAGCCATTGAAGCTGCACGAGCAGGCGAATCGGGTCGAGGCTTTGCTGTCGTGGCCGATGAGGTTCGCTCTCTGTCGACCAAAACACGTAGCAGTACCGAACAAATCGAAACCATGGCTAAAAACTTACAAGTTGGCGCTCAGCAAGCTGTAGCCGCCATGGAGAGAGGGATGAAGCAAGTTGATATGAGTGTTAATGAAGCCAAACGGGCAGGCAGTGATATCAGTGAAATCGTTGGCAATATCAAAGCGATTAGTATGATGAATATTCAAGTGGCAACCGCTGCTGAAGAGCAAAGTACAGTAAGTGAAGAAATCAATCGCAATATCAATGAAATGCACCAAAGTTTCCAACAAATAGACGCGTCATCGAGTGCTATCAATCAGGTTAATAACAACTTAACGGAACTGGCAGAGCAGCTCAATGAGGTTGTTACTCGATTTAATGTTTCTGATTAGTTTACTTACAAGTTTACTCACACGTTTACTTACACGTTTACGAGGAAGTTTTCGGGAGTGATGAAACCTAAGTCGTTAAACCAAGGCAAACACATGAATGTTTTTTTGAACGTTTAGTGGTGTTTTCTTAGACGAATATCTGCCGCAGGGATGCGGCAGTTAAGCCATCAAGGATGATTTCACGGCGTTTCATATAAGAAAATTCCACTTCGTTCGCTTGGTTGATTGTATTTTGTTCACTCATGCGCTCGCCCTGGTTGTTGAACCCAACTTAATGAACTTAAATTACTGAACTTAAATTACTGTTTCATTGGTTGCATATATTGGGCGATTTGCTCGGCCGAGACAGGGGCTGAGAACAAGTAGCCTTGGTACATATCACAGCCCTCTTCGGCGAGTAAGTCTAACTGAGATTGCTCTTCTACCCCCTCTGCGGTGACCAGTACATCAAGGTTATGGCCTAATTGCACCACGGTGCGCACTATCATTTTATCTTTATGATTAGTAACGCAATCATCAATGAATGATTTGTCGATTTTAAGCACATCAACGGGTAGTTTACGCAAATAATTGAGCGAAGAATACGCTACACCAAAATCATCAATGGCCACTTTAACACCCAAGGCTCTCAAACTCGCAAGGGTGACAATGATGCTTTCTGGGTTTTCCATGATCGCCGTTTCGGTAATTTCAATTTGCAATAAACGAGCGGGTAAATTGGTGAGCCCCAGCGCTTGTTCAATCATCTGGTAGACATCATCATGGGCGAGTTGCACTGCCGATACGTTAACGGATACCACCACTTCAATGTCAGCATCTAACCAACGCTTTGCTTGTCGGCACGACTCTTCCATTACCCAGCGCCCCAATATGATTATTTGCTGGCTATCTTCGGCGATGGGAATGAAGTCCACCGGGGGGATTAAACCAAGCTGGGGGTGGCGCCAGCGGATCAGTGATTCAACCCCGATCACTTGTTCGGTTTTAATATTTACCTTGGGTTGGTAAACCAAATGAAACTGCTCTTGCTCTAATGCCAGCAATAGCTCTTTCTCTAATTGATAGCGGCGAATGGTTTCTTGGATCAGCTGATGGTCGAACCAATGAAAGGTATTCTTACCATTTTCCTTAGAGCGATACATGGCAATATCGGCATTGCGACACCATATATCATTTAGGCCAGACGAATCTTGATATAGAGCGATACCGATGCTGGCCGTTAAGTGGTACTCACGGTTTAAAAAAGTATAAGGAAGCTCAGAAAAACTTATTATCCGGTTGGCCAGCTGCTCCGCTTCCAGCGTCAAATCGGCACGTTGTTTAATTAACACGGCAAATTCATCACCGCCGATCCGATGGCAGGAAACCCAGTGTGACTCTAATTGTCTTAAGCGTTTAGCAAACTCTTGTAACACCAAGTCACCAATATTATGGCCCATGTTATCGTTAATACGCTTAAAACCATCGAGATCAATCTGCAATAAAGCCGCATGTTGCGACGCATCATGACCATGCAATTTAAACTTGGCCAAGTTGTAATAAAACCCTTTACGATTAGGTAGTTGAGTTAAATAATCAGTCATACTTTCTTGGCGATAAGTAAGCATTTGTTGCTTTAACTTTTGTTGAAAGAACGCCATTACAGAGGCAAAGGTGGTGATTGTCAGCAGCTCTATGGCATCTTCAATAAATTCATCAAGTTCTGTTTCGGGAACATGCAGGAAAAAGACCAACATCAGGATAACCGAGCTGGCGATGGGCCATAAGGTGTGTGGGAATAAAATAACGTAGATTAAAGGCAGTAAGAGGAAAGTTTCTTCAACCATATCAATGGGGAGAGGATCAAAAATACCGCCAACCACGACAATCAATAAAGACAATAAAGCACTAATACAGGTATGCAAATAAGACTTAGATAATTTGGCGTAAATGAGCAAAACAGGAAAGGCAACATAAACAAAGTGGTAATGCTCATGCTCTTGATACAAGGTCAAAAACACGATAACAACGGCACCATAATAAAATAGGGTGACCCAGGTTGCCATATTTAACAAAGCGCGCCAATGAAACGATAGATTTGACATAGAGCTCCCTTGCAAAGGCTTCAAGTCAGTATGGCAAAAATAAATAAAGGCCTAAAGCAACAATATCATCTATTGATAAAACTGCTGTCATGCTCACACATACTCCCATTAGAATACTGCTTAAACAAAAGTAAAACAGATCATTTAGACGAAAATTCTGCGCATCACGTAACGTTTTAAAACATTTTATGTTTCAACGATTAATTAACACGGTGAAATGAACTAAAGTAATTTTATACCTTGCAAGGAGGCCAAGGATGAAACGATTTAGTAATTCAATCAGCTTAACCAGCTCCGCAAGACGCGACTTGTTAACAATAGCATTATTATCATTACTGGTATTAATCTTATCCCTTCAGTTTGATATGTCAGAGTGGCTATTTCATACCACTGCGCAATATGAGCACGTTGAACTGGACGAAGTGATCCCTTTCGTTATGTTTCTGTCGCTCTGCTTTGGGTGGTTTTCCTGGCGTCGATGGCGTGAAATTAAAGGGCTATATCTGATCGTAGAAAAACTGTCGCTGCAAGATGCCATCACCAAGGGACATAATCGCAGAGCCGCCACTATTGAGTTAAGTAAACTGCAAAAACAGCAAGTCCAATTTGGGCTAATGCTGATTGATTTAGACAATTTTAAGCAGATTAACGAAACCTTTGGCTATGACATTGGCGATGAAGTGTTAGTAAAAAAAGCCGCTATTTTGGCGCGTTATTGTGGCAAAAATGGCTTTAGCGCACGCTGGACTGGTGCTCAATTTATTGTGATAGCTAAGGGCTATGATGTGCACCAAACCCAGCTGTTAGCCAAAAAACTTCACCGCGCAATAATAGATGAATTGTTTAGTAGCATGGAGATTGTGTGCCGACTTGGCTTAACTCAGAGCCATCAAGGTGACTCGATAGAACAAGCGCTGCAACGCGCGCAAGATGCGTTACTCGAAGCGAAACTAACCGAGCAAGATATCTATCAGCAATGGTGATAAGCCACGAAACAATAAACCATGGCAAATAGTTACTAACTCATATTTCATTGACGCATGCGCGCAGCAAGCTCTCCCACAGGAGCAAAATTCAAGTCATAAAAAAACCCGCACTCAGGCGGGTTTTTCGTTAGAAGGGTCGCTTACCAGCCAGTCACTTCTTTTAGAGCTGAGCCGATTTCAGCTAGCGATTTAGTGGTTTTAACACCCGCAGCTTCTAGTGCAGCAAATTTATCTTCAGCAGTACCTTTACCACCAGAGATGATCGCACCAGCATGGCCCATACGCTTACCAGGAGGTGCAGTAACACCTGCAATGTAAGAAACAACAGGCTTAGTTACGTTAGCCTTAATATAAGCCGCAGCTTCTTCTTCAGCCGTACCACCGATTTCACCGATCATCACAATCGCTTCTGTCGCTGGGTCGTTTTGGAACATTTCTAGTACGTCGATGAAGTTAGTACCTGGGATTGGGTCACCACCGATACCAACACAAGTAGACTGACCGAAACCTGCGTCCGTAGTTTGCTTAACCGCTTCGTACGTTAGCGTACCAGAGCGAGAAACAATACCTACTTTACCTGGCTTATGAATGTGACCTGGCATAATACCAATCTTACATTCACCTGGGGTGATCACACCCGGACAGTTAGGACCAATCATGCGCACGCCAGTTTCTTCAAGCTTCACTTTTACGTCTAGCATGTCTAGCGTTGGGATGCCTTCAGTGATAGTTACAATCAGCTGAATACCGGCATCAATCGCTTCTAGGATTGCATCTTTACAAAATGGAGCTGGTACGTAGATAACGGTAGCCGTTGCGCCTGTAGCTTCTACTGCTTCACGTACTGTGTTAAACACCGGCAAACCTAAGTGCTCAGTGCCACCTTTACCAGGTGATACACCGCCAACCATTTGCGTGCCGTAAGCAATCGCTTGCTCTGAGTGGAATGTACCTTGACCGCCAGTGAAACCCTGACAGATTACCTTGGTATCTTTATTAATTAATACAGACATTATTTGCCCTCCGCAGCTTTAACTACTTGCTCAGCCGCGTCAGTAAGACTTGTAGCAGCAATGATATCTAGACCAGACTTAGCCAATACTTCACGACCAAGCTCGGCATTGGTACCTTCAAGGCGAACAACAACCGGTACTTCAACGCCCACTTCTTTCACCGCGCCGATAATACCTTCTGCGATCATGTCACAACGTACGATACCACCGAAGATGTTAACCAGTACGGCTTTCACGTTCGCGTCAGATAAGATGATCTTGAATGCTTCCGCTACGCGCTCTTTGGTTGCGCCGCCGCCCACATCTAAGAAGTTAGCTGGCTTGCCACCGTGTAGGTTAACGATATCCATGGTACCCATAGCTAGGCCCGCACCGTTTACCATACAACCTACGTTACCATCGAGTGCTACATAGTTAAGCTCGAACTTAGCTGCGTGAGCTTCGCGCTCGTCTTCTTGTGAAGGATCGTGCATTTCACGTAGCTTAGGCTGACGGTACATCGCGTTTGAATCGATGTTAATTTTACCGTCTAGACATAGCAGATTGCCTTCGCCAGTTACGACAAGTGGGTTGATTTCTAGTAGCGCTAGATCATGTTGAATGAACATGTTGCCTAGGCCTAAGAAAATCTTAGTGAACTGCTTAATTTGATCGCCAACTAAGCCCAGTTTGAACGCAAGTTCACGGCCTTGGTAAGCCTGTGGGCCTACTAGTGGGTCAATCGCAGCTTTATGGATCAGCTCAGGCGTTTCTTCCGCTACTTTCTCAATTTCCATACCACCTTCGGTAGATGCCATGAAAACGACGCGACGTGAACCACGGTCAACAACTGCACCTAGGTACAGCTCGTTCGCAATGTTAGATGCTTCTTCAACAAGAATTTTAGCAACTGGTTGACCGTTAGCGTCTGTTTGGTAAGTCACTAGGTTTTTACCTAGCCACTTTTCTGCAAAACCTTTGATGCCATCTTTGGTTGTATGTAACTCAACGCCACCCGCTTTACCACGGCCACCGGCGTGTACCTGACA
Source organism: Motilimonas thetidivivens (assembly GCF_046452435.1). Classification (NCBI taxonomy): domain Bacteria; kingdom Pseudomonadati; phylum Pseudomonadota; class Gammaproteobacteria; order Alteromonadales; genus Motilimonas; species Motilimonas thetidivivens. The sequence goes on along the minus strand of NZ_JBKFDK010000022.1, from coordinate 61,376 downwards.
TTTTACAACCCATTTCTCGCCACCAATTTTGCTGGCTGCTTCTGCGGCTTCGTGTGGTGTATCACACGCGTATCCTTCTGGAACTGGCAATCCGAAATCAGCAAATAGCTGTTTTGCCTGGTACTCATGCAAATTCATGATGTTCTATCCGTTTTTTTTATCAACGTTTTAAAAGGTGTCAACCACCCTGCGAAATGGGCTCGTTGTGAGCCCAAACTTATAAACTGCTTACTTACTACTTATACATCCAGTAGTAAGCGTGTTGGATCTTCTAGTAGCTCTTTAACCGTTACTAAGAAGCCCACTGATTCTTTACCATCAATTAAGCGATGATCGTATGACAACGCCAGATACATCATAGGTAAAATCTCAACCTTGCCATTCACCGCCATTGGACGATCTTGGATTTTGTGCATGCCCAAGATAGCTGCTTGAGGTGGGTTGATGATTGGCGTAGATAATAGTGAGCCAAATACACCGCCGTTAGTGATGGTGAAGTTACCGCCCATCATCTCTTCTACGGTTAGCTTGCCATCACGGCCTTTAATCGCCAACTCACGAATGTTCTTCTCAATGTCTGCAAGGCCTAAGGTATCACAATCACGTAATACTGGCGTTACAAGACCGCGAGGAGTAGACACGGCAATGCTCACATCGAAGTAGTTGTGGTACACGATGTCTTCACCGTCGATCGATGCGTTAACTTCTGGGTAACGTTTTAGCGCTTCCGTTACCGCTTTAACGTAGAAAGACATAAAACCTAGGCGAATACCGTGTTTCTTCTCAAACACTTCTTGGTATTGCTTACGAATATCCATGATAGGTTTCATGTTGATTTCGTTAAACGTAGTCAACATCGCCGTTGAGTTTTTCGCTTCTAATAAGCGCTCAGCGATGCGTTTACGTAGACGCGTCATTGGCACACGCTTTTCACTGCGCGCGGCGACTGCTTCTGGTGCAGCAGCAACAGGTGCAGAGGCAGCAGGCGCTGCTTTAGCATTGCGGAAATTATCCACGTCTTCTTTGGTGATCACACCGCCCTTGCCTGTGCCTTTAATTTGGCTAGCATCAATGCCGTGCTCGTTCATTAAACGGCGTACCGATGGGCTTGCGTCAGCAGGGCCTTGCGCTGGAGCTGCTTCCGCTGCGGGTGCTGGCGTGGCTTTATCTGCAGCGGCACCTGGGGCAATACGACCAAGAAGCTGTTTAGAAAGAACCGTTGCACCTTCTTCTTCAACAATCGCTTCAAGAATACCTGACTCAGAAGCCGGTACTTCAAGTACCACTTTGTCGGTTTCGATATCAACTAAGATTTCATCACGCTCAACAAATTCACCTGGCTTAACATGCCAAGTTGCAACCGTTGCGTCCGCGACAGACTCAGGTAAATCTGGAACTAATATTTCGATAGCCATTTAGCTTTCCTTTACTCTTATTCTTTCAGACCAAGTGCGTCATTAACCAACGCTTTTTGTTGTTTTAAGTGTACAGAGATATAACCTACCGCTGGCGAAGCCGAAGCTGCACGGCCGGTATAAGTTAATGTCGCACCTTCAGGCAATACATTTCTGAAGTGATGCTGGCTACAATACCAAGCGCCTTGGTTTTGTGGCTCTTCTTGACACCAAACGAAGTCTTTAACATGTTGATATTGAGCAAGAATTTCCTCTACTTCTTCCGTTGGGAATGGGTAAAGTTGTTCAATACGAATAATGGCAACATTGTTAAGCTCGTTATTGCGACGTTGTTCGAGTAAATCGTAATAGACTTTACCGCTACACATCACTAAGCGCGTAACTTGTTTGGGATCAAGATCATCAATTTCACCAATTGCGTTGTAGAAACGACCATTGGCTAGCTCTTCTAGGCTAGAAACCGCAAGTGGATGACGTAGTAATGACTTAGGTGACATCACAATCAGTGGACGACGCATTGGACGCACCACTTGACGACGTAACATCTGGAACACTTGTGCAGGTGTTGATGGCACCACGACTTGCATGTTGTGCTCAGCACATAACTGCAAGTAACGCTCAAGACGTGCGGAAGAGTGTTCTGGGCCTTGGCCTTCATAACCGTGCGGTAGCAATAATGTTAGACCACACATACGGCCCCATTTTTGCTCACCCGAGCTTAAGAATTGGTCAAATACCACTTGGGCACCGTTGGCAAAATCACCAAACTGCGCTTCCCAAATGGCCAAACCTTTTGGCTCAGCCGTTGAGTAACCATATTCAAATGCCAGTACCGCTTCTTCAGATAATACCGAGTCGTAAATTTCAATACGGCCTTGGTTGTCTTTAATATTGGCAAGCGGCATGTAAGTGCTAGCGTCATTTTGGTTATGTAGCACAGCATGACGGTGGAAGAAGGTACCACGACCTGAATCTTGACCAACAATACGCACATTGTATTGGCTGTCGAGTAACGTTGCGTAGGCTAAGGTTTCAGCAAAACCCCAATCAATCAGTTTCTCGCCACGTGTCATGGCGATACGGTCTTGATAGATTTTCTCAACGCGTGAGTGCAATGGATGCGTTTCTGGGTATTGACATACTTTCTCACCCAAAGCTTTTAAATGCTCTAAAGGATATTGAGTATCGTATGGGGTATCCCAATCGTGTTTTAGATACGGTGTCCAGTCTACCGAATGCTTCTGCATTGGACGCCATTCTTCGACCACACAGTCACCCTTATCAAGCGCATCACGATAGTTATCAACGAATGCTTTGGCTTGCGCCTTATCGATAACACCTTCGTTGATCAGTTGATCTGCGTAGATACTACGTGGCGTTGGATGCTTCTTGATCTTTTGGTACATCAACGGCTGTGTTGCATTTGGCTCATCTGCTTCGTTGTGACCGTGGCGACGGTAACAAACTAAGTCAATAACCACATCGCGCTTAAATGTATTTCTAAAATCAAGGGCAATTTGGGCAACTAAGATAACCGCTTCAGGATCGTCTGCATTAACGTGGAAAATCGGTGCTTGGACCATTTTCGCGATGTCAGTACAGTACATGGTAGAGCGCGTATCTTCTGGGTTAGAAGTAGTGAAACCGATTTGGTTGTTGATAACAATACGAACCGTACCGCCTACCTTGAATGCACGCGCTTGCGACATGTTAAAGGTTTCTTGCACGACACCTTGTCCAGCAATAGCTGAGTCACCGTGAACCGTGATAGGCACGACAGATGAACCATCAGTGCAGCCAAGACGCTCTTGACGTGCGCGAACCGACCCTAAAACAACTGGGTTAACGATTTCTAAATGAGATGGGTTAAATGCGAGTGCTAAGTGGACATCACCACCTGGGGTCGCAAAGTCTGAGCTGAAACCTTGATGGTATTTCACGTCACCAGCACTGTCGTCGTAGACTTTCTTGCCGGCAAATTCATCAAATAAGTCAGCTGGCTTTTTACCCAGCACGTTAACCAACATATTTAAACGGCCACGGTGAGCCATGCCGATAACGACTTCTTTCGCGCCTTGTTCGCCAGAACGACGGATCAGCTCTTTCACCATAGGCACGAAGCTGTCACCACCTTCTAATGAGAAGCGCTTGGCACCAGGAAATTTAGAGCCAATGTATTTTTCTAAACCTTCAGCTGCTGTGAGGCCTTCTAGGAAACGCTTTTTCGCGTCAGCACTAAAAGAAGGCTTACCTTCACACGATTCAATGCGGTTTTGGATCCAACGCTTTTGATCTGTGTTGGTAATGTGCATGTATTCTGCACCAATTGAACCACAGTAGGTTTTCTTTAATGAGCCAACTAGGTCCTTAAGCACCATGGTATCGTTGCCCACGGCGTAGGAGCCTACATTAAAGCTTGCATCATAGTCAGAGCCTTCTAAATCATGGAAAAAAGGATCCAGTTCTTTAACTGGGTCTCTTTGCCATAGACGGAGAGGATCAAGCTGCGCTTGCTGATGGCCACGAAAACGAAACGCATTGATAAGTTGCAGTACTTTAACCTGCTTCTCATCGTTGTGCACTTCACCCGACGGTGAGGTGAAACGTTTAGGTGATTTTGCCAAGCGACGAAACTCTTCAATAACTGCTGAATGCGCCTGCTCTTGGCTTGTTAGCTCAAGGCCAGGGAGTTCATCGAAGATAGTACGCCACGTAGGGTCAATTTGTGTAGGGTCTTGCAGATAGGTTTCATACAGCTCTTCAACATAAGCTGCATTAGCACCAGCCAGATGAGAAGAATCTAGCCAAGCTTTCATCGCACTGTTTTGCATCAATTATCCCTTATTATACTTCTTGAGCAAACCGATCCGCTTATTGCGGTTGTAGGGTAGTTTTACCAAAAAAATAGCCACCTCTCCAGAGATGGCTATTCAGTTTTTGCTACAAAACATAAAGTTAGGCAACAAATTATACTAAACAGCCTTGTTTAGCAGCATTGACTTGATATGGCCAATGGCTTTAGTAGGATTTAATCCTTTTGGACATACATTGACACAGTTCATGATGCCGTGACAGCGAAACACGCTAAATGCATCATCTAAACCAGCCAAACGTTCATCCGTTGCCGTATCTCGGCTATCAATTAAGAATCGATAAGCCGCAAGCAAACCAGCAGGACCGATAAACTTGTCCGGGTTCCACCAAAATGATGGACACGATGTTGAACAACAGGCACACAAAATACACTCGTATAAACCATCTAACTTAGCACGGTCTTCAGGTGATTGTAGGTTTTCACCCGCAGGTGGCAACTTGTTATCACTGATTAAGTAAGGCTTAATCTTTTCATACTGAGTGTAGAACTGGCTCATGTCGATAACGAGGTCGCGCACCACAGGCAAGCCTGGTAATGGGCGGATCACTATCTTATCTTTACCCGATAAATCTGATAACGGAGTAATACAAGCTAAGCCATTTTTACCGTTCATGTTGATGCCGTCAGAGCCACACACACCTTCACGACATGAGCGACGGAATGACAAGGTTGGATCTTGCTCTTTGAGCAAAAGTAACGCATCCAACACCATGATATCCGAACCATCTTCAAGGTTTAGTGTGTAGTCCTTCATATAAGGAACGTTATCAACATCAGGGTTGTATCTGTAAACCGAAAATTCCACTTTCATTATAATAACCCCTTAATAAGTTCTAACTTTAGGCTCAAACGCTTCGCGGTGAACTGGCGTCATGTTAACGTCACGCTTGCTCATCTGCTCGGTTTCAGGGTTATAAATAGAGTGATATAGCCAATTTGCATCATCACGATCTGGGTAATCAAAGCGACTGTGAGCACCACGGCTTTCGGTTCTAAAGTTCGCTGCCAGCGCTGTTGCGTAAGCGGTTTCCATTAGGTTGTCTAGCTCTAAACATTCGATACGCTGAGTATTGAATTCTGAGCTGGTATCGGAAAGCTTAGCATTTTGTAAACGCTCACGAATTTCTTTAAGCTCCGCCAAGCCTTGTGCCATTGCATCGCCTTCTCTAAATACTGAGAAGTTCTTTTGCATACACATTTGCATGTCTTTTTTGATTTGCACTGGACACTCAGTACCTTGACCACTTTCCCAACGATTAAAGCGTGCTAATGATGCTTCAATATTGGCATCGCTAGCGGGCTTAACATCGTTAAGTTGATCAAGGGCTTTACCTAAGTGTTGACCTGCTGCACGACCAAATACCACTAAGTCAAGTAGTGAGTTACCGCCTAAACGGTTAGCGCCGTGTACTGATACGCTAGCAATTTCACCAACAGCGAACAAACCAACCACATCGATGTCTTTACCATCTGCGTCTTGTTTTAGCACCTGCCCTGTCACGCGTGTTGGCAGACCGCCCATCATGTAGTGACAAGTTGGAATAACAGGAATAGGCTCTTTAACGGGATCAACATGCGCAAAGGTACGAGATAATTCACAGATACCTGGTAGCTTAGACTCCAGCATCTCTTTACCTAGATGATCGAGTTTCAATTTAACATGTGGGCCCCACGGACCTTCACAACCACGACCTTCACGAATCTCAATCATGATTGAGCGTGCAACAACGTCACGGCCTGCTAAGTCTTTCGCGTTTGGTGCATAACGCTCCATGAAGCGCTCACCATCTTTATTCAGTAGGTAACCACCTTCACCGCGACAACCTTCGGTAACAAGTACACCCGCACCCGCGATACCCGTTGGGTGGAACTGCCACATTTCCATGTCTTGTACTGGTACACCAGCACGCAGTGCCATACCTACGCCGTCACCAGTGTTGATGTGAGCATTAGTGGTAGATGCGTAGATACGCCCTGCACCACCGGTAGCTAATACGGTTGCTTTGGATTTGAAATAAACCACTTCGCCAGACTCGATGTCGATAGCGGTACAACCCACAACAGCACCTTCGTCATTCTTAACTAGGTCTAATGCATACCACTCCGAGAAGACCATGGTTTTGTTCTTCACGTTTTGCTGATAAAGGGTATGCAATAAAGCATGACCGGTACGGTCAGCAGCGGCTGCCGTACGTGCGGCTTGCTCACCGCCAAATTCTTTCGATTGGCCACCAAAAGGACGCTGATAAACACGACCATTCTCAAAGCGTGAGAAAGGTAATCCCATGTTCTCAAGTTCGGTAATGGCTTCAGGGCCCGTTTTACACATATATTCGATGGCGTCTTGGTCACCGATGTAATCAGAGCCTTTAACGGTATCGTACATGTGCCACTGCCAGTTGTCTGGGTGAGCGTTACCTAGGGCAACCGTGATACCACCTTGCGCAGAAACAGTATGTGAACGAGTTGGGAAAACTTTAGATAAAAGCGCACAGCTCTTACCTTCTTTTGATATTTGTAGTGCAGCACGCATGCCTGCACCACCTGCGCCAATTACAATGGCGTCAAATTCGCGAACTGGAATACTCACTACACACCCCACAATACAGAGAAACCAACAAACATATAAATGAAGGCAATAGAAGTTAAGACAAACTGTAGACTACCGCGCAATAGTGCACATTTAATGTAGTCGGTCAGCACTTGCCATAATCCTATCCAAGCGTGAACCAGCATGGCCACTAGCGCTAGCATGGTAAATGCTTTGGTAAAAGTGCCAGAGAAAAATGCTTGCCACGTTTCATAGGTAATGTCTGTGGTCGCGATGAACCCAACAAGGTATAAGGTGTATAAAGTTAGAATAACGGCTGAAGCACGGATCAATACAAAATCATGTACTCCACTACGGCCTAGGCCTGAGGCGATTTTTACCATACTAATACCCCTGCTAGTAGTGAAAGGATGATTGCGATAACGAAACTTACTTTGGCGCTTTGGTTGCCAGATTCAAGCTCTTCCCAATAACCCAGATCCATGATCATGTGGCGGATACCAACAACAATGTGGTATGCCAATGCAGTTAGAATTCCCCAAAGGATTAATTTGATAAAGAAGTTGTCGGCAAGGCTGGCGACATTGTCAAATCCTTCCTTTGAGCCTAGGGATTGTGCCAGTAGCGATAGCAGAATAGCCAAAGCCACAAATACAATAACCCCAGAAACCCTATGCAGAATCGATGCGATAGCAGTTACAGGAAAGCTTATTGTCTGTAGGTCGAGGTTTACAGGTCTTTGCTTTTTCACGGTGTTGCCCACTCAGCTCCATTGAGAGCATTTTTGTTATTGTTATCTTCCCCAGATGGCACAACGCATAGCAAGCACTAAGTTGTTAACTGGTTGTTGCAGTATTTCGTTTCATTCAATCAAGATAGCGTTATCACCACTACCCTGAAAATGGCGTAAACGCTGGCCAACCAACCCATCAGGAGACCACGCCGCCATTATATGAAGGGCTATTCTCTTTTACAATGAAGTTTCAACATTTTGCATCACATTCTGTTAAGAAATAGTAACTAGCACTCATTTTTTCATTAACATAGCACCCATATAACCACAACAAAATTGACAAACGTAGGCAAGATCTGTAGAAATGAGCGGCGTTTGTTATTCCAACTCGCATATAAAGAGCAAAGGAGACGTGCTATGGCTGATCAAAAAGCCACTCTACATCTACCAGGTCAAGAGCCTGTAGAGCTGCCAATATTAGAAGCAGCAGCGGGCAATAATGTACTAGACGTACGCGGCTTGGGTAAAACAGGTTACTTCACTTTCGATCCCGGTTTTTTAGCAACCGCTTCATGTGAATCTGAAATTACCTTTATTGATGGTGCAAAAGGTGTACTTCTACACCGTGGTTACCCGATTGACCAATTAGCAAAAAAATCTGATTTTCTAGAGGTTTGTTACATACTTCTGAACGGCGAGGTGCCCAACCGTAAAGAGTTTGATGACTTTCATCGCGTTGTCATGCACCACACCATGGTTCATGAGCAACTAACAGACTTTTTCTCAGGTTTCCGCCGTGATTCGCACCCGATGGCGATCATGTGTGGTGTGGTAGGCGCACTTTCTGCGTTTTACCATGATTCACTCGATATTTCTGATGCAAGGCACCGCGAAGTTGCGGCTTACCGTCTGCTATCTAAAATGCCAACCCTAGCTGCAATGAGTTACAAGTATTCAGTAGGTCAACCTTTTGTTTACCCTCGTAACGATCTCAGCTACGCAGGTAACTTTCTACATATGATGTTCGCAGTGCCATGTGAAGAATATGTTGTTAACCCTGTACTTGAGCGCGCGATGGATCGCATCATGATCCTACACGCCGACCACGAGCAAAATGCTTCAACTTCTACAGTTCGTCTAGCGGGCTCATCAGGTGCAAACCCGTTTGCATGTATCGCTGCAGGTATTGCATCTCTTTGGGGTCCTGCGCACGGTGGTGCTAACGAAGCTTGTCTAAACATGTTAGAAGAGATTGGCAGTGTTGATCGAATCGAAGAATTCGTCGCTCGCGCGAAAGATAAAGACGATCCATTCCGTCTAATGGGCTTTGGTCATCGCGTTTACAAAAACTTCGACCCACGCGCTACCGTAATGCGTGAAACCTGTCATGAAGTACTGAAAGAGCTAAACATTGAAGATCCACTATTAGATGTTGCTATGAAACTTGAACAAATTGCGTTAGAAGACCCTTACTTCATTGAGAAGAAGCTATACCCTAACGTTGACTTCTACTCAGGCATCATTCTTAAAGCCATGGGTATTCCAACCTCAATGTTCACCGTTATCTTCGCGATTTCAAGAACCGTTGGCTGGATTGCACACTGGAACGAAATGTTAAGCCAGCCGGGCCAAAAAATTGGTCGTCCGCGTCAGCTTTACACTGGCCACACGGCTCGTGATTTTCAATCCATTGACGAGCGTTAATCCTAACTATCTGAAAAATATTAGACTAACGCATCAAAATGCATAAGAATAAAGAGGTCATTAACGACCTCTTTTTTTTGCGGAGCTAAACATGAAAAAATTAGCCTTTGTTGCTGGCGCTTTTCTTTTATCGGCGTGTAGTAGCATCAGCATGAAATACGAAACTTTAACTCAAGATTCACTGCTTTACGTTAACGCTAAAACCCAAGAATGCAGCGGCGTTGGCCCAATGACCTGTTTACAAGTTAGAACCACGGAAGATCAAGATTGGCAGCTGTTTTATCAAAAAATCGAAGGCTTTGATTATGAGCCCGGTTATCAATATCAGCTGCAGGTTAAAAAAGAAACGGTGGAGAACCCACCAGCCGATAGCTCCAGTATCAAATATACTTTAGTAAAAGTTATCAGTAAGTTAGAAGTGAAAGATATTCAGTAACCGGATATGTTGCACGTTTAAATGAATTAGGCTTTTAGCCTAATTCATTTAGTCTTTGGCGCTGTTGCTTTGTATTAATTAAAGTACTGCTTTACCCTTAAATAATCTTCTTGGGTATCAATACCGGTAACCGGCGTTTGTTGGGCGATAGCTAGGTGAATTTTCTCCCCATGCCACAACACTCGTAACTGCTCTAATTTCTCTATCCCTTCCAATGGGGATTCACTTAACTCTATGTATTTCTGTATAAAGCCTGCACGATAAGCGTAAATACCTATGTGTCTTAGCAAAGGGTGTTGGCTGTCTAACTGCTCAGGAAAGCTATCCCTTTGCCAAGGAATACTGGCGCGGCTGAAATACAAGGCATAACCATTTTTATCCGTCACCACTTTAACCGCATTGGGGTTGAGCGCTTCTTCAAGGGACGTTATTTTGGTCGCCAGCGTTGCCATCGGTGCTAATGTTTGCTGAGCAAGATTAACCGCAACCTGCTTAATGATACTGGCTGGGATCATTGGCTCATCACCCTGCACGTTGACGATTACGTCAGAGTCAGCAAAGCCACATTTTTCAACTACTTCAGCTAAGCGCTCGGTACCCGATTGATGATCACTTCGGGTCATACACACTTCACAATCAACCGCATCGGCTATGCGAGCATCATCCGTTGCGACAATAACTCGCGCAGCACCACTTTCCTTTGCCCGCTCAACGACATGCTGGATCATCGGCTTGCCACCCAGATCAAGCAAAGGCTTGCCGGGTAATCGCTCGGATTGATAACGCGCGGGGATCACAACAATGAAGCTCATGAGCTTATCTCGTCTAAACTTAGCTCACGCGCCTTTTCTTCAATCAGCACCGGAATGCCGTCATTGATTTGATAGGCAAGACGATCAAATTTACAAACTAATTCTTGCTTAGGTTTGTCATAATGCAGCTTACCCTTACAAACAGGGCAAGCGATGATTTCTAGCAAATTATGATCTAGCATGATGTTTCTCTTAATTTAGCAATAATTAAGTCTGCTACGGCCGCATCTATCGCTGCGGTTACCGGAACATACCAAGATTGGGTTAGCGCAAAATCGCGGCATTTCACCGCATCTTTTTCAGTCATAAAGAGCGGCAACGTTTGCTCTAAGGCTTTAATTTCTGCTTCATCGAAAGCATGATGATCAGCAAAGGGGACGCCTTTTGCAACGTTAAAGCCCAGCTCATCTAAGGTTTTGAAAAATCGAGGAGGATGGCCAATTCCCGCACACGCGTTAACGTGAGTACCGTATTTAGTTTTATCAAACGCCGCAATCGCATCGGTCACCGGAGTTGGATCAGCAGCAATTAATGACATGGCAACTTCATCGCCTTGTATCTGACCGCCATTGTTTATTATCAGATCTACGCTCTCTAAGCGTTGACGAGTTTCCCGCAATGGCCCACTTGGCATCAGCCAACCGTTACCAAAGCGTCGCTCGCCATCCACCACAACTATCTCAATATCTCGTTGCAGCGCGTAATGCTGTAAACCATCATCCGAGATAATCACATCCACCTGATACGATTGGCGCAATAGCCTTGCCGCGTCAATTCGACTGGGAGACACCACTACCGGACATTGGCAGCGATGATAAATTAGCACCGGCTCATCACCCGCTTGGGCGCCGCTGGTGTGCTGATCAACTATCAGTGGGTAATGCTGCGCTTTACCGCCATAGCCCCGACTGATCACCCCGGGTTTGAAACCTGCCGCCGTTAATATTTCACATAACCAGATCACCACGGGGGTTTTGCCATTGCCACCTACACTTAAATTGCCTACGACTATGGTAGGCACACCAGCATGCTCACTGCGCAGCCAGCCTAAGCGGTAAGCGAGTCGTCTCATTGTCGTCACTAACGCAAATAACCCAGTAAAGGGTAGCAGTAGGTAGCTAACAATAGTCCTGCTATACCAAAAAGACATGATCAACCAGCCGAGGTTTGCATTTTAAGTAGGTTGGCATAAATCCCGTCTTTTTGGCTTAAGGTTTGATGTGTGCCCTGCTCGATAACTTGTCCCTGATCGACCACCAAGATTTGATCTGCATTTTCAATGGTGGATAAACGATGAGCAATCACAATCGAAGTGCGGTTTTTTTGCAGCGCTTCCAATGCCGATTGAATATGGCGTTCAGATTCGGTGTCCAGTGCTGAGGTAGCTTCATCCAAAATCAATATCGGTGCATCACGTAATAAGGCACGAGCAATGGCGATACGTTGGCGTTGGCCGCCCGAGAGCATCACCCCATCTTCTCCCACCATGGTATCGAGGCCGTCTGGGAACTGCTCTATAAACTCCATGGCATTGGCTGTGCGCGCTGCTGCGATAATTTGTTCGCGGCTATATTTATCCCCTGTGGCATAAGCAATATTGTTGGCAATGGTGTCATCGAACAAATGCACCTTTTGCGATACATAAGCCATTTGCGAGCGCAAGTTATCCAGTGGGAAGTCATAAATGCTTTGCCCATCGATAGTCACTTCACCTTCAATGCCATCGTAAAATCGAGTTAAGATAGCTGCGATGGTGGACTTACCCGAGCCGGAGCGGCCCACTAACGCGACTGTTTTACCGGCAGGAACCGTAAAGCTCACATCATTTAGTGCTAATTTTTCTTTGCCATCGTAGCCAAAACGGACATGCTTAAATTCAATATCCCCTTTGACCTTAGCGATTGCTTTGGTGCCGCTATTTTTTTCGAGATCGCTATCTAAAATGGCAAACAAGCTATCACAGGCCGCTAAGCCTTTTTGAATTTCATTATTCACCTGAGTAATGGCTTTGATTGGCTTCATTAGCGCAAACATAGCACTGATAATGAGCGTAAAAGTACCTGGAGTTAAGGTGTCCATGACTTGTGGGAAGGTGGCCAAATACAACACAAAAGCCAACGCCATTGAGGCTAAAAATTGGATCACAGGAACACTGATAGCCTGCGCCGAAATCATCTTCATATTTTGGCGACGCACTTTATTACTGACTTGGGCAAACTTGTCTTGTTCTACCTGCTGACCGCCAAACATCAGCACTTCTTTATGCCCTTTAAGCATTTGCTCAGAAGATGTGGTGACCGACCCCATCGCCGCTTGGATCTGATGGCCTAAACCACGAAAACGCTTACTGACTTTGTTAATCACAAAGCCAACCAGAGGGCCAACAACAAAAAAGATCAAAGATAACTGCCAGCTTTGATAAAACATCATGGTCAGTAATGCCACCACCATGGCCCCTTCGCGGAATATGCTAACCAAAGAATTACTGGCGGCATTGGCGACCTGATTACAATCATAAGTAATTTTAGATAGCAGGTCGCCAGTGCTATTTTTATCGAAAAACGCCACTGGCATTTGCATTAAGTGATTAAACACCGCCCGCTGCAGCTTCATTACCACATGGTTACCGACCCAAGCCATGCAATAACTACTCAAAAAAGCAGCCAAGCCGCGCGCTGAGATAATAATCAACACAAAAATCGGCATAAAAGTCAGTACATCGGGGTTCTTTCCCGTAAGCCCTTCATCTAATAAAGGTTTTAACGAATAGATAAAGGTAGCGTCCACCGCCGCATAGCCTAGCATCCCCAAAATCCCGCCAAAAATACCGAGCTTTTTGTCTTTTACATATGAGATGAGTCGCTTAAAAGTAACAAGAGAAGAATTTGTCGTATGTGTCATAACGGCTACTTTGGGAAAAAAAACCATTTTAACCTTTAAGGAGCAAAAGGTAAAAGCGCTCTGTTAAACCAATAAGGTGCTAAATCATGGCGATACCGTTTTATTTCAATGCCTGCACTGCTCGGTTGGATTAAAATCATGCCATCCGTTGCAGTATTGAATAGCCTCACCTTTAATCTTTGATAGCGTTCAACCACCTTTTCGTCAGGGTGTCCCCACGGATTGTAGCGCCCTGCACTTACGATAGCATAGGCCGGATTTACCTTGGCGATGAAGTCACTGGTTGAAGAGGTTTTACTGCCATGATGGGGAACCAGCAACACATCCGCTTGTAGCTTCAAACCATCTAGCAGCGCTGTTTCCGCTTTTGCTTCAATATCCCCTGGCAGTAATAAACTAAACCCTTTGGTTTCCAGGTGCAGCACACATGAAGTGTTATTTCGTTTACGCCCGACCAGGCTTTCGTCTTGACTCAGAAAGCGCCCAGTAAACGCGCCCAACTGGATCACTTGATTAAATTGGCAATAGCTAAACGGTGCAACGGCTTGATTATGCCAAGCCTGGTTAACGCTAAATTGAGCCAAAATATCACCTGCGCCACCCGCATGATCATTATCTTGATGGCTAACCACAAAATGACTTAGCTGATGCACTTGTTGTTTGAGCAAATAAGGGATGAGCACCGTTTTGGCGATACTAAAGCCTGAATCCGACGCAAAACCGGTGTCATAAACTAACCACTCACCCTGACTCTCGATAAGGACACTTAATCCTTGCCCCACATCAAGTACCACAACTTGCCATGGTAATGATGCGCGCCCGCCTTGCCAAATGAGGGTTGTTATCGCCACCAAAATGAAGGCATATCCCGCCGTTGCATGATAGACCGATTGATAATATTGCCAAATTAACCAAAGGCCCGCCGCCATCACAAACAACCAATAAGCCTGTGGCGCGCTCACTTCTAACCAAGCCGCTGGCCATTTTAGTATGACGCCGACCAGCGTATTTAATAACCACTCCACAGCCATTAAGCCAGGCACAACAACGTCACCCAGCATTAACAGCAGCAAGGCCGTGAATAAGCAAACGGGGATCACTATGATGCTCATGAGCGGCACAAATAACACATTATTAATCGCCGATAGCAAACTAACACCCGCAAATTGACTAATTTGCAACGGCATCATTAACAGCCATAAACCAAATTGGAATAACAATAAATAGCTCAGCCAGCGCAGACCCACGGGCTTTTGCCGAGGTACAAAGCGCGCGATAATAAAAATGCTCATCACCGCCGCAAACGAAAGCCAAAATCCCAGCCCTAATACGGCTAACGGATCCCACAAGGTAACCATCACTAAGGCGACTAAAACCGAGTCTAACGGATTGATTTTACGCTGTATCAATAAGGTAGCGACCACCACACCATACATGATTAAAGCGCGCTGGGTAGGCACGCTAAAACCCGCCAACCAAGCATAAGCCGCCGCCGCGCCCAAGCCCAACAACCCAGCTATCATTAAGGCATTCAGTTTTAGCCCAGTTAGCCGATTCAACAAGGTCAGGCTAGCCCAACCTAATGCCGTTATCGCCGTTCCTACCAGCATGATGTGTAAGCCTGAGATCACCATAATATGAGCTAACCCCATTTGCTGAAGTTGCACTCGCAGTGGCCAAGCCAAGTTTGATTTGTCTGCAAACACCAGTGCTAACAACATGCCTTGATGGGTTAGCCCTTGGGTGTAGTGCTTAATTTTTTCATGCCATGCCACCCGTAATGACGGCTGAGTGGACTCAATGTTCAATAACGTCTTAATATCAACTTGATAGCCTATATGCTGGCTAAATAAATACGCTTGCTGGTTAAAGCCGACACTATTTGCTCTGCCCCACACAGGCTTTATTTTAGCTTTAACCCGTATCAATTGGCCGCTGACTAAGGTTTGCTCACTGCGATACCAAGTTAATTTCACTTTTTTCGTTAAGAGCGGGGAATAATCATCGATGGAGATCAACTCAGCTTGATATATTTGCGTGGTTGGGCGTGAATTTAGTGAATTAATTTGTACAACTATGGTATGTTCTTGCCCCGATGCAAACTCCTCGGGTAACCAGTTTAGTTGCCATTGGGCATAACAACTAAACCAAACAAGCCCAATAAAATAGTAGCTGATACATCGAGTGCGCTGAAAAAAGAATAGAAAGCCCGCGAGGCTAATGCACAGGATAGAGAGAAACAGACTAAGCAACTGGGGCAGCAGCAAGCCAGATGCAATACCTGTAACAAGACAAATGTATCCTCTGCGCATTTGCTCAACACCTAGATTAGATAAGTAAACTATATGCCAAAAAAGCTGATCAAGCGGTATACGCCCAATCCAGAGACATTAAAGAATCATAAGCATTTAAAAATTTTTGGTGATTTGCTTCATGACGCCAACCTTTGGCATCTTAACCGTCGCTCTGCGGCGGGCGCGTTCGCTGTTGGCCTTTTTATGTGTTGGGTACCTTTGCCATCACAAATGATCATGGCCGCGGGTCTAGCTATCTTGTTTCGTGTCAACTTACCTTTATCGGTCGCCCTAGTCTGGATCTCTAATCCCCTTACCATGCCGCCGATGTTTTACTTTGCTTACTTAGTGGGCGCCTATTGCTTACAAGAGCCAGTGCAACAATGGCATTTTGAACTCTCATGGCAATGGTTATTTGACATAGTAAACACCATAGGTCCCGCTTTGCTGACCGGCTGCGCCATCATGGCTGTGATAAGTGCCGGGTTAGGCTATTTGCTTGTCCATTGGATTTGGAAACTCTCCGTCATTCGCAATCATTCAAAACGTAAGTTTCGCAAAAAGCCTAAAAATTAAACATTCCTCCAGTTCAAACTAGGTGGTAGACCGCTAGCCTAGTTTGATAAAAATGATATCTTGGAAATACATTTTTAAGACTTATTACCGATATCAATCTATTTTTGTGATCTATATCCTACTCCAGTTAACAAATGTAATATTAGATTCACAAATCTCGACTAAACTTCAAATCGAAAATTAGGGATAAAAATAATTGATAATCATTGCCGTTATCATTATATTTGTCCCGCAATTATGCGCTGAACAGGTTGGTTCGGCCTAATTAAATTCTTGCACCTACTATAATTAAGGAATTATTGTGAAAAAAACATTATTGACTTCAGCGATTCTTGCTGCTCTTGCATCTGGCTCAGTTTCTGCTGCACAAGTTTACAAAGACGAAACACACAGTGTAGATGTTTACAGCAAAATTCAAGGCATGTACTACAGCTCTGATGACAAAGATGAAGACGGCGATCAAAGCTACTTCCGTCTTGGTGCTAAAGCTAAGTCTTCAATCACAGATACTACTTATGCTTTCGCTCGTTTTGAGCTTGAGTGGGCTGCAACACGTGGTTCAGACAACGATGTACGTCTAGGCTACGCTGGCCTAGGTAATAAAACTTACGGTGAGCTATCATACGGTCGTCAATACGGTGCTTACACCCTAGTAGCTGATTTCACAGACGTACTATACGAATTCGGTGCTGACGCTTCTGGTACAGGCACTGACACCTTCGGTACAGGTAAATCTGATGCGCTGCTAAAATACGCAGTAAGCTTTGGTGGTGCAGAAATCCACGCAAACTTCCAAACTGATAACAACTATGAACAAGATATCTTTAATGAAGGTAAAGATAAAAAAGATCAAACTAATGATACTGTTCAATCATACGGTATTGCAGCAACCTACGGTTTTGACTTTGGTGTGAACATCGGTGCTGCGTACAACCAAGGTGAGCGTTTAGACTCAAGTGCTGGCGATGCAAAAATGACAGCATTCGCAATCAACTACGATGCTAACAACATTTACGCAGCGGTGCTTTACTCTTTCGGTGACGACTGGGGTAAAAAGAAAATAACAAGCAAAGACGTAGACTACACAGCGGTTGAAGCTGCATTAGGTTACGATTTCGGTAACGGTTTCAGCGCACTAGCTGGTTACAACTGGCAAGAAGCGAAAGAGAAAGGTGCTAAGAGCGAAGATACTGTTAAGTACTACACTTTTGGTGCACAGTACAAGTTTAACAAGCAATTTGCTGTTTACACTGAGTACAAAGCTGACCAAATCAAAGGTGCTGAAGACATCCTAGCCCTTGCTGCTGTTTACAAGTTCTAAGCTAACTTGATTAGTCATAATCAATTGACTTAGTAAAATCCTGCTTCGGCAGGATTTTTTTTGCCTAATTATCAGGGTCTGGTTGAGCCTAGAAGTCAGCCCACTCTCACTCTATAGCTAACCTCACCTCTTCCTGCAGCAAGCTCCGGCCTAAAGACTATCCTAGCAAGCAATCTCGGCGAAGTAGTAAGCGTCTCGTCGGTTGTTAAATGCTCTATCGATTAACGTTAAATTGAAGCTAAGAAACCAGCTTCATCGGCTGATTCAGTGGAAACTAGATTACAACTGGCTTGGCTATAAAAGCCAAGCACAGCTTACGCAGAAAGTAGTGGCAAGGTTATCCATGGCCTAGTTGCTGGGCAGGTTTCACTTGAGTTGCACGCCATGCTGGATATAAGGTGGCCAATAGACTCATGATGATCGCAACCACAGCGATAATAACCACATCAAGGGCTTGAACCATGGAAGGCATGAAATCAATAAAATAAATCTCCGCCGACAGCACCTTTTTACCCAGTAACTGTTCAACGAGATTAAAAATCTCGGTTAGATTCAGCGCGACCAACAGCCCAAGAATAACCCCAAGCAGCGCACCGACTATTCCATTTAACAAACCTTGCACAATAAACACATTGCGCAGCAAGGAATTACTAGCGCCCATGGTTTGCAAAATAGCAATGTCTCCCTTTTTCTCGTTAACCGCCATCACCAAGGTCGAAACAATATTAAAGCAAGCCACGGCGACCACTAAAAATAAAATGACATACATTAGTGCTTTAACAAGTTGAATATCTTGATAGACATTGCCTTGAGTAAATACCCAAGGTTTAATATACACCAGCAGCCCGGTATCAAAGGCAACCCGGCGAGTAATGGTTACGGCATCCATAACATCATCGGTTTTAAAGGCGATACCATTCACCCCCGCGGTGAGCGACTCCCCCGTGGCTAAGGACATAAAACCAAGACTGTGATCGAGTTGCCCACCCATTTGCAAAATACCCACTAAGGTAAAGTTAACGCGTTTGGGGGCGGCCAACTTAGTGCTTTGAGCTAAATTAGGCAATAACAAGGTCACGGTATCATTGACCTTAAGGCCTAATTTATCGGCGATGCCTTTACCCAGCACCAGATGTTGACCGGGTTCGGATAAACGCTGCCAGCCCTCAGCGCTAATGTAGCGTGACATATTGGTCACCTTATCTTCTAACTCAGGCTCAATTGCACGCAGTGCAACGCCTTTCATGGTGTTGCCTTTTTGCAATAGCCCGGTCACATTAATATACGGCGCGGCCGCTAGCACTTGACGATCTTGCTCAACCCGCCTAACTAACTCTGGCCAAGCACTAAACGCACCTTTTGCAGCTTCAATCTCACCATGGGGAATAACAGATAAGATCCGCTCACGCAATTCTCGTTCAAACCCGTTCATGGCCGACACGCCGATGATCAACACCGCCACGCCAAGCATGATACCGATAAGTGAAGATAACGAAATAAATGAAATAAAGCGGTTTTTTTGCTTGGCTCGACTGTAACGTAAGCCAATAAAAGCAGATAAAGATATCACCTTAGGCCTCTTGCTTGGTTGAGGTTAAAGCGCCTTCTAACTGCCCATCTCGCATATGTAGCTGGCGATCTAATTGGTTAGCTAACTTAAGATCATGGGTAACCACCACAAAAGCCGTATTCAAACTTTGGTTTAGCTCGCGCATCAACTGATAAATGTTCTCCGCGCTTTGCGCATCCAAGTTTCCAGTTGGCTCATCGGCCAGTAAAATGGCTGGCTGATTGATTAAGGCTCTGGCAATGGCCACACGCTGGCGCTCACCGCCCGATAATTCAGCGGGGCGATGTTCAACCCGATGACCTAACCCCACTTTTTCCAGCATTTTTTGTGCTTGTTGCTTGGCTTGCTTAACCGGTGTTTTTGCAATCAATAGTGGCATCATGACATTTTCAATGGCGCTAAACTCGCCCATTAAGTGATGAAATTGATACACAAAACCCATTTCTTGATTGCGTAAATTAGCCTGTTGCTTAGCGCTCATTTGGTGAATATCTTGGCCGTTAAACAGCACCTCGCCACTGGTCACTGTGTCTAATGCACCTAACAAATGTAACAAGGTACTTTTACCCGAGCCCGAGCTGCCCACAATCGCCAATAACTCGCCGGCTTGAACATCTAAATTAACGCCATGCAATACCGGCGTGACCACATCACCATCACGGTATTGTTTGGTGATATTTCGACAACTGAGTAAGTAATTATTCATATCTGAGTGCCTCGGCGGGGTTTACTTGAGCCGCCCGCCATGCTGGATAAAATGTTGCAATTAGGCTGAGCGCCATCGCCCCGAAAATAATCTGGCAAACTTGCCAAACATCAAATAAAACTGGAAGTTGACCACCCACTGCGGCATATAGATTTAAACCCAACAAGGCCATAATATCATTGATAAAGTAAGCCCCTGCAAGGCCTAAGACAGCGCCAAAAATCGCCCCTAATATGCCGCTCCAAGCGCCTTGTACCATGAAGATGCCAATGATTGAGCGGTTATGCATGCCCAAGGTTTTCAAAATAGCCACTTCGCCTTCTTTATCCGTCACTAACATGACCGAAGAAGACAAAATATTAAAGGCAGCGACAGCAACAATCAGGCATAACAACATGCCAATCATGCTCTTTTCCATCTTAATAGCGGCAAAGAATTGACCGTGACTGCTGCGCCAATCGGTTAACTGGAACCCCGTTGGTAATGGTGTGTTACTGACGCCTTGCAAATTGAATGGATCATCCAAAATAAAACGCAGTCCCGTGACTTCTCCGACCGGTAAGCGCATCAAGCGGGTAGCATCGTCGCCATGGACAAACACCTGATTAAGATCGGCCTCGGAGCCAAGGGTAAAAATGCCCGCAACCACAAAATTACGCTGACTTGGCATGCGCCCTAACGGGGTAAACGAAGAGCCTCGGGTCGAGATCAGCCGTAACTTATCATTTAAGCCAACATTCAACATCTGCGCTAATTCACTGCCAATTAATACCCGATATTGGCCGGCCTGAAGATCATTAAGATCGCCCAGATGAAGTGATGACAGTAAGGTTTGCGGTAACCACAAGTTGGGGTATAAGCCCTGAATTTCAACGGCGCGAAGCTGGGTTGAGGTTTGTACTAAGGCTTCAACATTGGCCATGGGAATAATGGTTTGCACACCTTCAATATCAGGTAAGCTGCTCGCCACTTGTTGCCAATTTGCCACCGACTGAGTTTGATTGGACATAACCGCATGGGGGATCGCATCAAGAATGCGCTTTTTTTGCTTGGCCTCAAAGCCGTTCATCACCGACAGCACAATGATCAAGGACATCACGCCCAGTAAAATACCGCCTGTTGAAAACAGCGAAACAAACGAAACAAACCCGTTGCTGCGTTTAGCCTTGGTGTATCTAAGCCCAATAAAGAGGCTGAGTGGATAAAACATAAGTGTCTATTCAATAGCTTGCGAAAGCACAAAGATAAAGGATAATAAAGGGAATACAGGTATCGATACAAGGGCAAACTGATTAATGGACACAGAATCCTATTTTAGCGTGACACATCCCCTCACCATAAACATTGAACCTTTGCCAACAGGTACCCCAATACCGGATGCCGATGAGCTTGTCGCCCATATGCCGGCCTCATTTCAAATCGCGTCTGAGATAGCACAAGTCGATGCCAATTCGTTGCGTTTCTTAAATCAACTTGGCGAACAGACCCAAGATTTGGTCAACTATTTGACCTTGCAATCTAAAAAAATCAATATGTTACTTTGTCATATGATGGCACAAGACGATGATCCAGCGCTGCGCCATCACACCAGTGCATTTGGCGGCGGTGGCATCCGCTTTGTTCACAGCGAGCCTTGGCCCATCGCACAAGTGGCCACCATGAAAATATTTTTAGTCGATGAAGCCTCCGCGGTTTTTTGTTATGGTCAGGTCAGCGGCTGCCGCCAACTTGAGCAAGGACACGAAATCGACATGCAATTTGTGAGTATTCGCGAAACCGATCGTGATCTATTAATTAGAGCCAGCCTTCATATTCAATCGAAACAACTAAAGCGACGCGCCGAATTGCGTCAGCAGGAACAAAACTAACGCATGACAAGCTCTCTCCTTTCGCTACCCGCGCTGAGTAAAGCGGGTGACAAACGTTACCTTGGCCAATTACACGGCTCAAGTCTTGCCTTAGCTGCCGCTGAATTTGCTTTGCAACACAGTGGCATGGTGATGTTACTGGTTGCAGATACCCCTAGTGCGCTGCGTCTTGAACAAGAAGTGAACTTCTTTTTACAAGGACAAAAAAGCGTACTGAGCCTGCCGGATTGGGAAACCTTACCCTATGACAGTTTTTCCCCCCATCAGGACATTATCTCAACCCGCTTAACCACCCTGTATCGTTTACCGCAAATGACCACAGGGGTGCTGATTGTTCCTGTTAGCACCTTATTGCTACGCTGTGCACCTGCTAGCTATTTAAACCAGCACAGTTTATTAATTCAAACCGGTGAGCAACGCAGCATACAAAGCCTGCGTCAACAGCTTGAGCAAGCTGGCTATTATCAAGTTGAGCAAGTCATGGAGCACGGTGAATACAGTGCCCGCGGCGCGGTGTTTGACTTGTTTCCCATGGGAGCCAATCAGCCTTATCGTTTGGATTATTTCGACGATGAAATTGAAACCATCAAGGAATTTGATCCGGAAACCCAGCGCAGCACCAACACGGTAAAAGCCATTGAGCTGCTCCCCGCGCGCGAATTTCCGACCGATAAGGCGGCCATTGAACGTTTTCGTAGTCAATACCGCGAGCGCTTTAATGCCAGCCGTGAAGCCGAATCTGTTTACCAACAAGTGTCTAAAGGCACCTTCCCTGCGGGGATCGAATACTACTTACCGCTATTTTTTGAGCAAACAGCCAGTCTTTTTGATTATTTACCCCCTACCATGGCGATTGCCGTGGTGGGTGATATTGAGCAGGCCACCAGTCATTTTTTGAACGATGTAAGCCAGCGTTATGAAAATCGTCGCCATGATATACAGCGCCCACTACTGCCACCAGCAGAGCTGTATTTACGAACTGAAGAATGCTTTAGCCAGCTAAAACAATACCCGAGACTGTTTTTATCTACGTCGCCACTCGATGACAGCAAAGCCGGTGTAGTCAACGCCGCCACAACCGCGCTGCCAAATATCGCTGTTGTCCATAATCAAGCACAGCCTTTAGCCCCGTTAACGGATTTTCTTAACAGCTTTGCCGGTAAAGCCCTATTTTGCGTAGAATCTCAAGGCCGTCGCGAAACCTTACTTAGCCTGTTAGATAAGGTAAAACTTAAACCTAAACAGTTTGATAGCATTGCTCAATTTTGCCAAAGCAAAGCCGATCTGGGCTTGATTGTGGGTGACGTCAGTCGCAGCTTTATGATGAGCGAGGCAAAACTCGCCTTTATTTGTGAAACCGAGTTACTCGGCGATCGCGTCGTACAACGCCGTCGTAAAGACACTAAACGCACGGTGAACAGCGATGCCCTGATCCGCAACCTTGCCGAATTGGCCATAGGTCAAGCTGTGGTGCATCTGGATCACGGTATAGGTCGCTATCAAGGCTTGCAAACCTTAGATATTGGCGGCATGGCAACGGAATATTTGACCTTAGAATATGCCGGCGGTGACAAACTGTATGTGCCCGTAACCGCCTTACATCTCATTAGCCGCTATAGCGGCGGCGATGACGACACTGCCCATATTCATAAGCTCGGCGGAGAAACTTGGTCTAAAGCTAAACGCCGCGCCGCTGAAAAAGTACGTGATGTTGCCGCAGAGTTGCTTAACGTTTATGCCAATCGTGAAGTTAAACCCGGCTATGCCTTTGCTATCGACAAAGGCCAATACGCCAGTTTCTCGGCCGACTTCCCATTTGAAGAAACCGATGACCAAATCAATGCCATTGATGCTGTCCTTGCTGACATGTCTCAGCCTAAAGCCATGGACAGATTAGTTTGTGGTGATGTTGGTTTTGGTAAAACCGAAGTCGCCATGCGAGCGGCCTTTGTGGCGGTCAATGGCGGTAAGCAAGTCGCCGTTCTTGTGCCCACCACCCTGCTCGCGCAACAACACTACGAAAACTTTAAAGACCGCTTTGCCGATTGGCCGGTTGAAGTCGAGGTTATGTCGCGCTTTAAAACCGCGAAAGAGCAAAAAGAAGTGCTCAAACGCTTACAAGAAGGCAAGGTGGATATCCTAATCGGCACCCATAAATTGCTGGGAGGCGATATTAATTTCAGCGATCTTGGCCTACTTATTGTCGATGAAGAGCATCGCTTTGGGGTACGTCAAAAAGAAAAAATCAAGGCATTGCGAGCCAATATTGATATTTTGACGCTGACCGCCACGCCCATCCCTCGTACCTTGAATATGGCCATGAGTGGCATGCGCGATTTATCTATTATCGCCACCCCGCCCGCCAAACGTTTAGCGGTGAAAACCTTTGTGCGCCAACGCGATGACGCGCTAATCAAAGAAGCTATCACCCGTGAAATTATGCGTGGTGGTCAAGTGTACTTCTTGCATAACTCGGTCGATACCATAGAAAAAACCGCCGCTGAGCTTGCCGAGCTAGTCCCGGAAGCGAGGATCATCGTGGGCCATGGTCAAATGCGTGAGCGTGAATTAGAAAAGGTGATGTCCGATTTTTATCACCAGCGCTACAACATTTTGGTGTGTACGACCATCATAGAAACCGGTATTGATGTACCTAGCGCCAACACCATGATCATCGATCGCGCCGATAACCTAGGTTTGGCTCAGCTGCATCAACTGCGCGGCCGCGTGGGTCGCTCTCATCACCAAGCCTATGCTTATTTATTAACGCCCCATAAAAAGTTAATGAGTAAAGACGCGCAAAAGCGCCTTGATGCCATCGCGTCCCTTGAAGCGCTGGGCGCAGGCTTTACCTTGGCTACCCATGATTTGGAGATCCGCGGTGCCGGTGAATTATTAGGCGATGAACAAAGTGGTCAAATTCATTCTATTGGTTTTAGTTTGTACATGGAGATGCTCGAGCAAGCGGTTGCTGCGCTTCGCGAAGGTAAAGAGCCAGATCTAACCCAACTGCTCAATCAGCAAACTGAGATTGAACTGCGTTTGCCAGCGCTGTTACCCGAGGACTATATAGGTGATGTCAACATGCGCCTATCTTTGTACAAGCGCATCGCCAGTTGCAGCAGTAAAGATCAATTAGATGATTTACAAATAGAGCTGATTGACCGCTTTGGCTTATTACCCGAGCCAAGCAAGCATCTGCTGAAAATTGCCGAATTTAAACTTGCGGCATCCGCGTTAGGCATCAACAAAATTGAAGCCAATGGGGCCGGTGGTTACATAGATTTCGCAGAAAAAACTAAGCTAAATCCGACATATCTGATATCGTTACTGCAAAATCAGCCAAACATATATCGGCTGGAAGGGCCAACGCGCTTACGCTTTACCATCCCTGCGCCAGAGCGCAGTGAGCGAATTAAGTTGGTTGAAACTATGTTAACTGCGTTCTCAGAAAATACCCTCTAAAGGAGCAAAATGTTGAGTCGTTTGATATTGGCTTTATTAGTCATGCTGAGCAGCATAAATGTGGCCGCCAGCGAGCGCTATAAAGTTGAATTAATTGCGTTTAAGTATTATGAATCAGAGCAATCAATCCCTGAGCAATTTAATTATCGCCTGCCGCTTGCTAAAAGTAACCAAGGCATTAATTTGCTTGGCAGCTTGCTGCCAACAGACAAACTACCCATCACTATCGATGGTGCTCAGGTAGCTGCGTCTTTTGAGCAAGTAGGCCTGCTACCTGCAAGTGATTTTAAGTTAAACACTGAAATGAAAAGGCTAACTCGTCATCTTGCTTTTTCGCCCTTAATACATCTAGCTTGGTCTGTTGAAGTAGCCGCTCAAGGTACGCCATCCGTTAGGCTGATAGCAGGGCAAAATTATCAAAAGCAATACCAGTTAAGCTCAAGCATGGTCGGCATCGATACCTTGGGCTCATTGTTTGAGTTAGATGGATTGATAACCTTATATCAAGATCAACAACTGATCCTGGAAACCGAGTTAGCGCTGCGCGATGCCCCTACTTATCAAGGCATTGCCACCTTGGCGACACAAGATGAAGGGGTAAAAGAATACCCAGTAAAACATCGGCGTTCGGTAGGACTTGGCAAAACCTACTATTTAGATCATCCCTTAATGGGCATATTAGTTAGAATTGATAAAGCCTAAACGCCAATACGCCAAGTTAAGAGTTAAGAGTTAAGAGTTAAGCACTTAACTTGGCGATTATCACTTTAAGTAACTCCCGTACTCTATCGCACGCCATCTTCACTTTCATCTTCTAAACGCTTAATTACCCCCTTTTACCCCGTTCTCTCTGACTAATGATTGGCTAAATCCCCCGCCACTTTCAATTAACCTAATCTTTCCTATACTCAAGGAAATACAACCCATAATTAACGCTCTTGCAACGATATCAGACTAGGCTTCTTATCAAACTTTTGTTGCCCACAGCCCTTGCCGTTGTGGTCATGATTTTGCTTTTGGTATTTTGGGTACCAGAGTTGGCTATGTCTTTACAAAAGCAAGATCAGGTCAATACCTTACACAAGTTAGAGCAATACCTCATTGGCCAAGGGACTGACTCTGAGCAAAAGGATCACTTTTCCTATCATGGGTTTCACGGTGCTAAGGACCAAGCTATTGCATCTGAAATACAGATATTTCCAGTTCATCAGCGTGAAAATCCATTAGTTTCAGATGCCAACAACTATTTTGCCAGCAACCCAAACAGTCCTTTTTTTGAATGGCATGGCGATAATCAAACGCAGCAAACGCGGTTAGTCCAACCTATTCGGTTAACCGAAGCAGATTGCTGGCAATGTCATAATCAAACTCGTATCGATCAACGCAGTAATTGGCAACTTAACGATATTGCAGCTTACATCACTATCCCCAATGACTTAGATCACCTTGAACAACAAGCCGCCAGAGTGCGCAAAGAAATTACCGTGATCATCTTGCCATTTATCGCCTTGATGATGATCTGTGCCTTGTTGAATTATCGTCGCACCCAGCAGAATGTAACCAAGTTGCTCAATACCGCAAAAGACATTACTCAAGGCAATCTGCATCGCCGAGTAGGCATTTCAGGGGATGATGAACTTGCTCGCCTTGGCACGGCAATGGATATCATGCTTGATACCTTAGAGCAAACCCAAGCAGAGCTGATGGCCAGTGAGCAAAACTTTCGCCAAGCCAGCGGTGAATTAAAAGAGCTCAACCTTGAGCTTGAGACACGGGTATTCCAAAGAACCGATGCCTTAAACAGTGCCCTTAATTCATTGCAAGAAACCCAAGCCGAGTTAATCAAATACCAAGGCGCGTTAACAGCCTCAACCTTAGTGGCAGGCATAGCGCACGATATCAATAATCCATTAGGTATCGCTCTCACAGCTGTCACCTACCTCAGTGAGGAAAGTGTAAAAATCAAGGAAAAGGTGAAACAGAATAGTATTAAACGTTCAGAAATCAGCCATTACATTAATCAGGTTGATGAAAGTAGTAACATCATTGAGAATAATTTGCGACAAGCTGCCCTATTAGTCAAAAGCTTTAAAGACATGACCATCAATCAATGTCAGGATGAGTATCAAGTAATTAATTTTCTAGATTTTTTCAATTGTCTTTTTATCAGCTTGAGCCCAGAGTTGAAAAAAGCCAATGTCAAATATCAGCTAGATATAGATGACACACTGAGCATCAACACGCATCCCAGCTTTCTAAGCCAAGTATTTACCAATTTAGTACTTAACTCTATTCGCCATGGCTTCAAAGACCAACGAGATGGCATCATTAAACTGCACGTACAAGTCAATCAACAACAGTTTTTGATTACCTATGAAGATAATGGCTGTGGAGTTGAACAGGAAGTACAAGAGAAAATGTTCTCTCCATTTTTTACCACGCAAAAAGCCTTGGGCGGCTCAGGCCTTGGCCTAAACATGGTTAAAGAATTGATCAAACAAAGGTTAGCCGGAGAAATTGAAGTATTTAACGTCAGTCCGCACGGGCTAGGCTACCGTATCTCTCTGCCCTCGCTTGAGCCTGAGCAAGCAGAATAAATCACTGAGTTAATTAAAGTGTCACAAAAACTTAACAACAGGTTCTCTGAATACACCTATATTTTCTATGTATTTAAGATATTGAGAGAGCATGCGTCAATTGAACACCTTATCCAGAAAAAAGCTAAAATCCGTTACCTTGTGCCAAACCGTTGCAAAACTGATCGATAACTACCCCGAAGCTATGGTGCTAAATTTCACCAAACATCGCTTTAATTTACCCTTACCTGAGACGGTGAAATGGTTAGATATTAATATTAAAGGTAAAGAGCGTCTTAGCTCCGGACAAGTGATAAACGGTAATTTGAATGAACTTTCTTGGATAAAACAGCTGAGCAAAACCACCAATCAAAAGATTATTGTTCTGGTCAGCGAAAACAAAAAGCAGAACTTTGAGCAATTACAGCGCTTGCTTGATGAGCTGATTGCGTGGGCTCCCTGCATTGATTTGTTAGTAGATAAACAACTAAAAACCAGCATGGGCGCTTGGCCCGTCAATGAACTGCACCAAGCCTTGGAGCTTATCGATGTCACCGACATCGATATTACTAAGTCACCACGTAACTTATTTAAACAATTGCGCCATTGGCTAGGCAATCGAACCCACTATCAGGTTTATCATTACGGCTCTATCTATTTTTAGCCGCTTTTTCAGTGTTTACTTTTTAAGTGTTTATTGGGATAAACCCAATTCAGCTTGCCAAGCTTGATGATGATATTGATACAAGGTATGTGTGCCAAGTTCATTCACTTTAACGTTTTCGCTGCCTTGATAAAACTGAGCGGGAAAAACCAATGCGGCAAAAAAGACCTCTCGATTTAGCCAATCTAATTGAACCGGTAAAAACGGATCTCGTTGAGCGACTCTTTCACTTGGCGTAGCTCCCATTTTCGTGGCAATACTCCACCCCCATTGACCAAAGCTAGGCACATTCTGTTGGTATTGCTCAACATGGGCAAATCCCGCTGCCTGAATGGTTTTACCGATGGAGATAAAGGCTTGCTTGGCATGATACGGCGATGTGGATTGCACTACCATGGCCCCATCTCCGTATAAAAGCTGACTTAATCGGGCGTAGAAATATTTACTATAGAGCTTGTTTAAGTCGGGATGACTGGGATCAGGCAAGTCCACTATGATGGTATCAAATAGCTGGCCTTGGCCGAGGAAGGTGTCTAGTTCAACAAAGGCATCATTGTTAATAACATTCACCCGTTGATCGTTAAACGAATCTTGGGTTAATGTTCGCACCACTTCAGTTAAAGGCTCAGCAAGACGGGTTTCGGGTTGTCGAAATAACGCCACCAACTCATCATCCAAATCCACTAAGGTAACGTCTTCGACAGGCCACTTAAGCACTTCTCTTAACGCTAAACCATCACCACCACCAATAATCAGCACCTTATCATGGCGAGCCGATGCGGCCATGGCTGGATGCACTAACATTTGATGATAGATATGCTCATCGGCGCTAGAAAATTGCAAGCGACCATTAATATAAAAACTGTAAACCGAGGGCAGATTTCCTGACATATCACGACGGGTGAACACTAAATTCTGAAACCGCGTTTGCTGTTGATGTACAACCTTGTCGAGATACAATAAATCTTGCATCTGATTAGACCACTGTCCGCCAAAGACAAACACCAAATACACCATCATCGCCAAGCCAATATGGCTCACCACCAGCCATAGCTTAGCTTTAATTTGACGGCGAAAACGAACAAAGAAAATAACCCCAGCTATCAGGTTTAAACTGGCGGTTAACGCCGCAGCTTGATTGATCTCGATACGCAACATAAGCAGCACCCAGATCGCAGCGCCCACACCCGCACCAATATAATCTGCGCCATAGATGGTACCCACATTATTAGACAGATGCTTACCATAAACATCTTCACGAATTCGGGCAATAAGTGGAATTTCCATACCAATCAAAAAGCCAAGCACAAAGCCAAAAACATATGGCATAAACAAACTTAGCTTAACTAAACTGGCATAGACCCCACCAAGGGGAAGCATGTCTTGCGGAATACTAAAGGTGTCTGCAATCACTTGTGGCAAGTACTGGGTAAAGCCAATTAAGCTGGCTAAAACGACCGTGGCACTGCAACCAAGTAAAGCGACTGAGACCTCCAGCCAAGCAAACCCCAAATAGGGATCAGCAATCTTTTTGGCGGCAAAAGCGCCTAACCCCATGGCCACTATCATAATGCCTATCATGGCATAGATAACGGTTTCCATGCTACCAAGTACACGGGCACTGTAATGAGACAGCAGGTATTCGTAGATTAGACCACAAGCCGCAAGGACTGCCATGATAGAAATTAACAAGCAGTCATCGAGTAGCAACCTAGGGTTGCTACGCCAAGTTTTAAACATAACAGTTAAGCCATTAATGCACTAAGTACCAGCGCGATAGAGATATTGATAGCAAATTCAATCGCCGCTACACCAACATTATGCTGCTGCTCTATTTCAATCTCTCGAGGGATATTCATTAACACGATGCGTTTGGCTATCGTCGCCAACACCTTGAGCAATATCATCATCACCAAACTGATAGCCAACCAAGATAACAAGCCGGTAACCAAGTATTGAGGATCATAAATGATAAAGTGACTCGCCGCTGTTACGGCAATGGCGGTTCCAATCAAATGACCGCTGTAGCGCACGGCTAAGGCAACATTGCCTTGTACCAAGGCTTGCTGAAATCCTGCAACATTACTGCGGTTAAAGCGTCGTTCGCGGATCCATGATACTAGAACGAGAATAAACTGACTTATTAACCAGCCAACAAAAATGGCAATAAATGTGTCAAAATCAAACCCTTCAACCCAAATCAGCACGGCTCTTACAATAATAGCAGTGGCTATTGCACTCGCAGCATCGGTAATAGCAACGGCTTTATTGCGCTCCAAAATTAATTGTGACTTGTGGAACTGATTAAGTGAAAATTTATCATGCACCCAGCGTCCCGCTTTAATCAGTAATAAGCCAACCAGACCATAAGCAGACATGCCAATCACTTCATTTAAGTAGTTATTTGCACTTTCACCTGTAATGGCACCGGTCAATACAATACCCATTGCCAACACACTTCCGGCCATACTAATGCCATAGGCAAAGTTATCTCGCCGCGATAGCTCTTGTGTTGTGTTTACTTTGCCTGTGATCCCCATGACATAACGCATGGTGCTCAACAGCAAAATAGCAATAATTACATCAATCGCGAGATAAACAAGTAACTCGGGGTTAAATTCTAAAATAGGACTGATGGCGTTCATTAATTACCTTTCCTTATTTACCACGTCGTGGGCTGCGCGAACTGGTGTTGCGATTAGTTCTAAAACTACTATTGGTCGTATTAGAGCGGGTACTGGTTGATTTAGTTGCATAGCTCGAGCGACTTGCAAATTGAGAGCTTGCTTTGGCTTTTTGACTGGCACTGGATACCTGACTGCTACCTGTACGGCTTTTCGCATAGGGGCTATTAAATTTACTGTTGTTATTACCAAACTGCTTCTTGCTGCGAGTAACCTGTTGCTCTTGAGTTTTATACTGTTTCGGGCTGGTATAACGCGAGCGACCATAGTCATTGTAATAACTGTAATCACGGCTGCGCGACCAAGAATCATACATCACTGGCCGGGTTAAATTTGAGAACAGCGCATACATGCCATACCATTCCCAAAAAGACACACCGTTACTATTTTGTGACCATTGGCCGTAGTTTGGATTACCAATTAATTGGCTGCCATCACCAAAGTCTTCCGCTCCGTTGGCTTGCATACTTGCAGCTTTGCTAACGGCATTGACCCGGGCAAGCTTGCCTTCGGACATATCAGCTAACACATTAACCGGATCTGATAAGGCATCATTAAATAAATCGGGGTTAGCCGCTTCAACTATATTTTCTAGTTCAGCTAATTGTTCATCGCGCGAGACAAAACTATCGGGTGAATTTAGTGCGTCATTAAGACGCTTTTGTAAACCCTTATACATCGGGCCTTGGGTCGTCGCATCTTTAGCTAGCTCATCGATTAATGGCGCGTAGTCTGGCTTTTGCTGCTTTAACAGCAAGGCATATTGCTTTAGTAATGTGGCGTTACGAATTTGTCCAGCGTCTAATTCACTGGCTAATGTGTCCATGCGCAACTTAGCAACCCGACTGTTTGCGTCAATCGCTTCGGCTAATGGATCGCTGCAGCCTGATAGCAAAAATATCAAGCATAAAAACAAGAAACTGCCCACCTTAGGATGGCTCATTGAATACTCCCAGCATTGTGGCCAAAACCAAGTGCGGTTATCTGCATTTTTTTGCACCACTCGGTTTTACTAACAAGGTTAGATACCATACTTAACGACAGATAAAATTAACATAAAAATGAGTTACTTGTTCAAACATAATGCGATAAATACAAAAATTTTTAAACGTCCCACGAAGATAAAGCCAGCAAGGTGATGTTATGGCATTAATTAGTAGGAATATTACCTTGCTCCTTAGCGAGATATCTTGATCAGCTCAGCTGTCACATTTGCGCCTTGAAAACGGCAGCGTTCAGCCTCATATAGAAACAACACTCGCGGCAAGATGTATAAGGATATCCGCAATGCGACGTTTATACCCAATCTCTGAATATGACAATGCAGGTGACCTAAAGCCCCCCGTGTGGTTTTACCTCAGCTTGTTTTTTCTTGCTCGCACTTGGGTGGTTTGGATCATGTCTGCAACCATACGGCCTGACGGCAGCAAAATCATGGCGCTGTTTTACCCGTTAAAAACCCATTTTTTCCTTGGCTTAATCAGTGGCACACTAGCGGTGCTGCTATTTCTCATCGCTCACCGCAAACATAATAAATGGATTGCTCCCCTTTGGCATAAAGGCAAAGCCATCTTGTTCGCCTGTGCGAGTATCGATCTGGCATTTTTACTCAATGGCATCAGTCAGCATCATTATTCATTTTCATGGGCCAACGCCATCCAGCTCGTGATTGTTTGCTGGATCTTGATCTACACCCTGAAAAGTCAACGCCTCAGTGATGCCTTCAACAATTACCACATAGGCAAAAAAATACCTGCATAAAGCAGGTATTTTTAAATCACACTGGATTCATCGAGGACTAATGCAGTTTTAGTCTCGGTCTCAATACGCGATTGATGCGTCCTACCACTGTCATCAGCGCGGTTTTAAAATAACCGTGCAGCGCGATTTGGTGCATGCGATAAAGAGAAACATAAACTAAACGCGCCATACGGCCCTCTACCATCATAGAGCCACGCATTAAGTTCCCCATTAAACTACCAACCGTACTGAATTGGCTTAACGACACCAAAGAGCCATGATCTTTGTAAACATAGTCTTTTTCCGCTTTACCTTTCAGGCGAGCAAGAATGTTTTCATAAACACAGCTGGCCATTTGATGTGCTGACTGAGCACGAGGTGGCACTTGTTTGCCATCCGCTAAGGTGCAAGCAGCACAGTCACCAAGCGCATAGATGTGTTCATCACGAGAGGTTTGTAAATTAGGTTTTACTACCAATTGATTCGCGCGGTTTGTTTCAAGCCCAGCAATATCCTTCATAAAATCAGGAGCTTTAATGCCTGCAGCCCATACCATTAAGTCAGCCTCGATCAACTCACCCGATTTTGTCAGCAGCCCTTTTTCGGTCGCTTGAGTCACCATGGTCGCAGTACGTACATCAACGCCTAGCTGTGAAAGTTCATGATGCGCGGCGCTGGAAATGCGCACGGGTAAGGCAGGGAGTATTTTGTCGCCGGCTTCAACTAAGGTGACATGTAAGTCACTTGCCGACATATCATCAAAACCGTAGCTTTTAACTTGTTTGAGTGAATTGTATAACTCAGCAGATAATTCAACTCCCGTTGCGCCTGCACCAACAATCGCCACGCTAACCGCTGCGGTTTGTTTTTCACCCAACTGTAGAAATTTATTGAGCATTTTATGGTGGAATTTGTGGGCTTGCTCAGGACTGTCGAGGAAAATACAGTGCTCTTTAACGCCAGGCGTATTAAAGTCATTACTGACGCTTCCCAGCGCCATCACCAAGATATCATAATCAAGCTTACGCTCGCTTAATACTTCTTTGCCCTCTTCATCATACATGGCCGCTAACGTAATGCTTTTTTGCTCACGAGAGATGGCCGATAAGGCGCCGAGTTGGAAATAAAAGCCGTGATTTTTGGCATGAGCGCGATAGCTTAACGCATCAACCCCATCGTCCAAAGAGCCTGCTGCGACTTCGTGCAGCAAGGGCTTCCAAAGGTGAGTGCGATTTTTATCTACGAGGGTGATATGCGCTTTTTTACTACGGCCTAACTTACGACCTAACTTGGTGGCAAGCTCCAATCCGCCCGCACCACCACCAACAACAATGATCTTGGTCATGATAATACTCCAGTGAAATCAAAAACAGCAACAAGGGCTGCACTATTGAGTCCTAGTAGAGTAATCAGACTTAAGCGAGGCTTCCCTGAGCTTTAAATTTCTTTATTGTTTGTAAATGGTGGGAGATATCTCGGAACTTGTGTTTTTGTTGTTCATCCCACACGATTTCGTAATAATCTTTCAGTTCCGTTTCAGATTTACTATTATCCAACACTTCATCACCAGTTGAAAGGATACATAGGCATTTTCCTGAATTTTTATTACGAAAATCAGAAACACATTTACTGTCAATGTCCGTGTACTCTTCTGGCCACTCAATTTTTCCGACCATGTTGTCTTCTGGATGTAGGTTAGGATTAAACACGACTTGCCTAATACCACACAGAAAACCGATGCGCTCACTCCAATAACCGCCTAAGCCTACTCCACAAATAAGTGGCTCAGGATCATCGCAATTTTGAATATGCTTGTGCACTTCCTTTAATAGATGGCTCATGTCCATGCGCGGATGGATCGTACTGTAATGCACAAAACGTACATCATCGTCGATAAACTTCAATTGCATCACTTTTTCATGATTACCCGGGCTAGTTGCATCAAACCCGTGTAGATAGATAATCATAAACCTCTCCTATGCTGGCTTAATTTACTCATCTGTGTGAGCTTAGCCTTTATCTGTTTGAATACCTATCAATTTACCCCAATCAATACTGAGGTCAATTGCAATTTGTGGCTTTGCTGCACTAACTTCACATTAATCGCCATGGCTGTTCAAGAAACCATCAGACGGCTTCTTGTGTGAATTTCATTGCACCAAAAATAACAATGCCCGCTAAGCGGGCATCAAAAATAACATTACAGGCCGAATTTTTTACGCTGCTCTTGTTTACGGATCTCGGTTTCGTCAGCCCATTCGATAATACCGGTTTGAAGATCCATCAGGCGCATCGTGAATTTATAATACACATCTTTTTTCTTGCCATTATCTTTCACTATGCTCGACAAGTTACCATACAGCATATATTGCGCACCGATTTGCTTACCAAAAGAAATCGCGGTAGTCGGATCAACCATGCCTGCGTCATTTTGAAACTCCAGTTGCTGCCTAACCGCTTCAACACGCCCCATATCCACAAAGCGGAATTTGCCAGAACGAAGTAGATTAGTCGAAATGGTATCTGATATAGATTCTGTATCTATGTGCTCTGTGGTTTTATTCTTAATTCGCTCAACATATACAACAGGACGCTCATTGGCGGTTAAGGCCACAATAGCAGGGAACGTCAGCATGTCATCGGTCATCTCTTGAGCGATTTTTTGCAAATCCGTTGAGCCAAAGCCGATCTCAGTGGTTTCAACTTCAGTGGCATCACCGTAACTAATTTGGTTAGAACAACCTGACAAGGTCAATGCGGCCAAGCCTAAAGAAACCGCCATTAGTGTTTTTTTCATTTTGAAAAGCCTTATTTTTTCAATACTTCACGAATATACACATGCACATTTTGGGCAGCAGAGTTAGGCGCCACCCCCTGAATATGAGCAACTTGCCCACCGTGTAAAGTTAAAGGTAACCAAGGTTGGCCTTGTTGCTCAACCTCAAAGCCGTATTGGTCAAACCAATAAAACTTATATTGTAACGTCTGCTGGTAAGGATACAGGTTTGCAACTCGGGCTTGAACTACCAAAAAGTCATTACTGCGCTTTGTTCTAACATCACTTAACTCAAGTTTATCAGCAAGAGCGCGATTATCTATTTTCACCTTAGCCTGTAGGTTCATGTCATCGATGCCTATCCCCGTCGTGGGCATTTGCATACAAGCTGTTAATCCAGCAAAGAAAATCATTACTAGCACTAACTTCAACGTCGTCATTTACATCACTCCGTAGCTGTCATTATAACGAGAATACTTGAGTCGCAATCCCTTGTCCTTGCAGTGAAACCCAAACTAGGTTGATTTTACCTTTTGTTACCAACAAATTGATAGTTTTATAGTTTATGCCTTGTTGAATATTAAACTGCACTGACTCCGAATCCACTGCCAGCTCAGCGACCCCAATCGAGTTGGGCAACAAACTCCAGCTGCGAGTATCAGCTGTTTCTGTGGCAATATTGTAGAGATTGGCCAAAACATTACCCCAATCACCTCCCTCCTTTGCCATTTGTTGACGCATCATTTCTTTGCTGAATGTACGAATTGCCTGGCGTACTAAAATCGCCGGCAAGTCTTGTTGCAATTGTTTAGCGGCAAGGGGAAAAACGTGAGCAATCAGTGATGGTTGAACGGGCGCACCGTTATAACTGATTAGCCCACTGGTTTCGACATAGTCATTAGGATAGACGGGTAACGCCACATTAAAAACGCCATAATAGCCATCACTTGAACGGATTGGCACGGGCAAATGCATCTGCTGTTTGGCAGGGACTAAGCCTTGCTCGACTAATAATATAACCCGAGTATCGCTTATTGCAGGTGCTTGAGTGATGGTCGTTGAAAATGCTGCCTTGAAAATAGCGAGGTCATCTTGCATATCAAGCTGCTGCGCAAGTTGCCACACTCGCTGTTGTATAAATGGGTTATGCGGGGTGAGCTGCAATGCTCTTTTATAATCAATGTAGGCAGAGTTATACTCACCTGCCCCCTCGTAAGCCAAAGCAGAAAGAACAAAGGTATAGCCATTTTGATACCCCTGTTGCACCTCACCGACTAACCCTGACATATCTGGATAACCATTAAGGGCAGCATCCATATCGGCTGCAATGCCTTGTTCATTGGCATCTTCCAGCACGGCGCGTAATTCGTCGCTATGTTCATCAAGGGCTTTTTGCTGAGCTAAGTTGGCTCTGCGCACCTCAACCAGCGCACTTTCATATTGACCCAAGGCAAGGTAATTTAAAATTAAATAATGATGGAGAAAAACGCGCTCATACAAGGGCAATTCATAGCGCAGTAAATTATCATTGGTAATGGCGGTGCCAAGCTGGTTCAACCCTTGTGATAGGCGGTATTCGGCGGCTTTATCATCGGTTTTAATGACTTCATCAGCGGCTTTAAAGCTGGCTAAACTTTGCCGATAATCACCCGCAAGAAAAAAAGCGCGCCCTTGCTCTAACTGCGACAACACGTAATTATGTTGGTTGGGCTCTTCCACTTCTATCAAAGCTGCAGCTTGGCTAAATTGGCCTTGCGCAACTAAGGTTCGTGCGGGCTGCATCTGTTCGTTGTAAGGAATAAACAAATTGCGCAGACTAGTGGAACTACAGCCCGCTAGTCCCCCCGCAACAACGAGGGTAAAAACAAGACGAAACAATCGCATAGTTTATTTCTTTGACACCAGAGGCCCAACCGGCTCACCACCTAACAGGTGCAAATGAATATGATAAACCTCCTGGCCACCGTGCTCATTGCAATTCATGATCAAACGATAGCCAGATTCATCAATGCCTTGCTCTTTGGCTAATCGTTTAGCCACAGTGTACATCCGCCCTATGACTTGCTCGTGCTCGGGTTCAATATCATTGGCAGTTGGAATTAATTGATTTGGCACAATTAGAATATGTACTTTCGCCTTAGGGGCGATATCGTTAAAAGCAGTGACTAAATCATCTTGGTAAAGCAGTGGGGTGGGTATTTCTTGACGAATAATCTTACTGAAAATCGTTTCTTCAGCCATGATGCGCTCCTGATAATTGATAAACCAATGTGATTAAGCGCATATAATGACAGAAGCAAAATCGAAACGCATCATTTTATAAGTCCGTGTTATGCAAGACATAGCGCGATTTATTTAGAGCATTTTGACCTTAATGCCTAAACCTTGAGGTGTTAACTATTAGTTCTAGTGATAATTTCAACTTTAAACCTATTGGCGTACATGACTGTTTCTGGCAAAAAAACGCAACAAAGGGTGAGCCAGGCCAAATTTATCAAAAAATCCAGCTAAACTAATGTTTAGGTTAAAGATAAATCACAATTAAACGATAACATTATATGTACGCTACTGATTAAGCTCAAAGACTTAACATTCGACAGTGCCAAGCTTGCAGCTTACCCTACTGACGAATTCACTCTTTGTGCGGTTCAGAAAAATAATGGCGCGAGCCACTCATTCTAAGATGCAAAGCACGAGTAATTTATGAAGAACTTTTGGAACAATCTCTCTATCATACGCAAAGTGAGTTTGGGCTTTGTTTTATTAGTGATCATGCTACTTTTCACTAATTTCATGTCCTTACAAACGGGTAATAAACTTGAAAGTTCAATGTCTGATGTTACCGAAAAAGCGACTCCGCTGGTTTTACAAACCAGTAAAGCGGCTGTGGCGCTGTTGCAAGTAGATAATGACCTCAAATATTTCTTACTCAATGACAAGCCTGAAGAACTAGACGCCTTATTAACACAGTTCCAACAAGGCCAACAAAATTTCCAAGCAGAGCTCAATGAGCTTTCACAAATGGCACAAGGGCAAACCAGCCTATCAAGCCAAATTGCTAGTATTTCTGAACAAGAACAACTCTACTTTGCCACCGCAAATGAAGTGATGCCGAAATGGATTGACTTTGTTAATCAGCGCGCGAAATTTAACCTGCAAAAAAGTCAGTTTGCAGTGATGACACCCAACCTAAAACAAAAAATTGTTAGCTTATCTAAAGATGATCCCAGTGCCGCGTTCACCGCTGACACCCTAGTATCCAAAATTTCAATTCTTGAATTAAGCACCAATGATGCATTAAACCAAGAAGATCCGGGCAAAGTTAAGTCTACCCTGAGACGTAATAAGTTACAGATCCGCTCAATTGAAAACGCAGCTAAAACCCTAGCCAGCAATAATCCGGACTTTAACTCGCAAGCGGGTGAATTAGTCGTGCAGCTGGTTAAAGACACCACCGACCCTAAAAGTGGTTTGTTAGCCGATTACCAACAATTAATGGTGACGCAAGCAAGTATCATTTCGCAAGTTCAACAAAGTAAAGAGCAAGTTGATCAGGCCATCAACATGCTGATTGAAATTAACAGTAGCGCCGAAGGGATTGTTAGTCGCGCGGTACAAAACACCAAAAATGCCCTGACGACTAGTCGCAGTAACCTTATCATCGTTGCAGTGATTTCATTATTGGTGGCCTTTATCGTGGCCTTTAGTGTTGCGGTCAGTATTCGTAAGCCATTGCAATCTATCTTAAAAGTGTTAACCGCCGTTACCGATGGCGACATGACACAGCAAGTTGCTTACAGCAGTAAAAATGAATTTGGTCAACTCGCGGAACAAGTAAACATCTTAGTCAAACAAATGCGCAGCATTTTGTCAGAGCTGGCTGAGGCCTCACATAAGCTGACAAATTTGGCCAAGCTCAATCAGTCCACTATGGATAAATCCAAGCATGAGCTAGATAACCAGCGCCACGAAACAGCCAGTGTTGCAGCCGCCATGACAGAAATGGAGCAATCGGTTCGAGAGGTTGCCAATGCTGCTCATTCGACTCTTGAACAGGTTAATCAAGTAGAGCAAGCGTCAAACACAGGTCGTGAAGTCATGGCTCACAACATTTCAACCACGCATCAATTATCGAGCAAAATTCAAGATTCGAGTACCGTCATTGCTGAGGTAGGAAATTTAAGTAATAACATCGGTGGCATTTTGGATGTTATCCGCGGTATTGCAGCGCAAACTAATCTGTTGGCATTAAACGCAGCCATTGAAGCAGCTCGCGCAGGTGAGCAAGGACGAGGCTTTGCGGTCGTTGCTGATGAAGTACGCGATCTTGCCCAAAAAACCACTAACTCGACAACTGAAATTCAAAGCATGATAGAAAACCTTCAAGCCAGTGCTGCCAAAGCCGTTGAGGTTATGTCTGAATGCTCAACAGAAATGGAAGCAAGCATAGCGCAAAGCTCCGACGCCAATGGTGCAATGGAAGAAATCCAAGGCATTATTACATTGATTTCAGACATGAGCAGCCAAATCGCAGCCGCAGCTGAAGAGCAACAAGCCACCAGTGCAGAAATTGCCAATAACCTAAATCGTATTTCTGACATCTCGGATGTCAATTACCAAGGCATTGAAGAGCTGGCTAGCACGGG
This sequence comes from Motilimonas thetidivivens, assembly GCF_046452435.1. Taxonomy (NCBI): domain Bacteria; kingdom Pseudomonadati; phylum Pseudomonadota; class Gammaproteobacteria; order Alteromonadales; genus Motilimonas; species Motilimonas thetidivivens. Next base: position 21,063 of record NZ_JBKFDK010000022.1, on the reverse strand, counting down.
TCATGTGCTTGAAGAGTTGGCCAATAACCAAGACAAATTGGTTACTCGATTTAAACTCTAATCACCGTCTCGACCACTGGACAACAAAAAACCGAGCTTTGGCTCGGTTTTTTTATGGTCATCAATGATTTAGTAACTCAAGTATCAGGCTAACTCAACAATAGCGCCTTTGCCTATGCCCTCGTAACCCATCACCTTAACCTTGTTATTAGGATATTGCTGTTTTATCTGCTGGCACAAATACTGGGTTAAACTTTCAATGGTGGTATCGAGCGGAACAATGTCACAAAGCTGAGTAGGCATGATCAGTTCAAATAAGCCCTGCGACGAAGTGTACTGATAACCAACATAGTCATCAGCATTGGCATCTGCTGGCAATACAATAGATAACTGCGCTAGGCTCACCACATCTTCTTGGCTACCTAAATATATATCCCGCCACTGCTCACACCAATTGGCCACTAAGGCTTCATTCCACACATCATCGATAAAGATATCTAAGCGAGAGCGGTGACCATGAGCAATACGCTGACAATTGCCATCATGTTTTTTCAAGCCATGACTGTAATGATAAAACGGCGTTAAGATTGTTTCATGGCTTAAGGTGATTTTCAGGCCCGTAATATTCTCTGGTAAACGAGACAAAATCACCTGCTCTAGGTACTCGGTTAATGCAACCAAATTCACATCAGCCGCGGGAAGTAAACAATAAGCCTCGGCGGGGCCATTTAAGACAATGGCCTCTCCCGAATTAAGTGGGAAGGTGATAGTTTGTTGCTCGCTACCCTCACAGGCAAAGCCAACAACGTCAGTAGGCACAATCAATTTGTGATCGACGACTTCGTCGATGATGCCTTTAATTTGTTTTTTCACTAAGGAGAAATCGAGCAACATATTCTGATCATTTAACTGACCATCAAGCTCAACGTCCACTTGGTAACTTTCCCCCACCATACCTCGTTTAGTATCAAGGTAAGAGGAGTCAATAACCGTCAGTGATTTAACAAATAGTTTCATAGTGGCGCCCAATCAAAAATCAAGGCGCTATTATAGCGACTTCACCGCCAGCAACAAGGGACAAAAAGTAAGGTTTAAGCCCGCCACAAAAGCCCTATTAAATCGCTTTGACCTTGAGCGGCATAAAGGCCAGCCGACCTTAGTCAATCAAGGTCTTATCCCAGCCATTAATATATCAAGCTGGCCGAAGTGCGAGGGAAAGCAATATCTTGATTGTTAAATAAATAACAATGCTCACTAGGAAAATGTAGCCCTACATCACTGACCTTAGGCAAGGAGCTCGTCATCGGTAAACGCATCACTATTTTCTGATTTTTCCTCATTAAGTGGACATAACAATCACAGCCAAAATTATCTATCCCAACCACTTGCGCAGTTAAATGTGCGGGTTTATTTGCATCGGCTAACTGCATATGCTCGGCTCGGATCCCTAAGGTCACAAAGCCCCCTACTTCGCCTTGGCGAGTATCCACTTGCGCTCTAACTATGCCTCCGGTACTGAGCTCTATGGTGCTCAAATTGTGGCTTAAATCTAGCAAAGTCCCTTTCAAAAGACACATTTGCGGCTCGCCTATTATTCTCGCAACGTGGCTGTTGCGCGGATTATGATACAGCTCTAAAGGAGGGCCGACTTGCTCTAAATTAGTTTGCGCATCGGGTCTTAAATGGCTTAACACCGCCATTTTATCGGCAATAGCCATCGCGTCTTGATATTGATGCGTAACCATCACAAACGTGGTGCCTAATTGACGTTGGATCCGGTTTAATTCTAACCTCAGCTGGCTGCGCGCATCACCGGATAATCCCGCGAATGGCTCATCAAACAACACCAATTCAGATTGGGGGGCAATGGCTTTAGCAATGGCGCAACGCTTTTGTGCTTCCTTAGACAACTGCCCAGGCAAACGTGTGAGCCACGCGTCAATATCAAATAACTGGCTGACCCATTTCAACCGTAACCTTTGCTCACTCCTACTTAAGCCTTTGTTTTTCAGACCGAACAGGATATTTTCAGCCACGTTCATATGGGGTAATAATGCTTGTCTTTGAAACACCATCTCTAGGCTTCGTTTCGTGGCAGGAAGCCCATTGAGTAGTTTTTGATTAAACGAAACCTCGCCAAGCGTGACCGATTCTAAGCCAGCAATGATGCGCAATAAGGTAGACTTGCCCGAGCCAGAAGGCCCAACGATACCCAGACATTCGCCCTGATTAACATATAAGTTAACATCCAATAAGGTATCTGGTCGCTGTTTGCTCAGATAAGATTTACTGACATGACTTAAAATTAATTGCGACATGTTATTTCTCTTTTTTCCATTTAGGAGTGAGGTAAAGCAGCCAATACTGGATCAAGGCTAATAGCAGTAAAGCGGGCATCGCAGACAACACGGCAAACGCGGCGAACTCTCCCCAATGATAATATTGCGGCGATAAATAGCTAGGCGCCCCAACAGCTAGGGTGTATTGGGCTTGTTGTTGTAACAAAATAGAGGCTAACGGAAACTCACCAAAACTGGTCATAAAAGCGATCAGAAAAGTCACTAAAAATGCCGGAGCCAACAAAGGCAACACAATAGACACAAAAATCTGCCATGAGGTAGCATTGGTAACACGCGCACCTTCTTCATACTCTCTTGGCAAATAGGCAATTTGCTCCTTTAAAAACCAAATATAAAATGCCACCCCACCCAAATAAGACAAGAGTAAGCCACCATGGCTATTAACACCTAAGGCAGGAACAAATACGCCCAATTTGCGCAGCAAGATATACACCGCCACAATCGCCAACACAGATGGAAAAAACTGCATCACTAATAAAGCATTGGCCAGTGAATGACCTGAAGCGCGCTGGTTGCGAAGTAATCCATAAGCTGCGAATGCAGCAATAGAAGTGGCAAGACTGGCATAAATCAGCGATATTTTAACGCTATTACCGAGCCAAGTGAGCGCCGGAAATGGCGAGAATATCACGCTCCCGTCTAACCCTTTTGCGCCTAAGCCCAGCACTAAGCGCCAATTATTTAAAGTGAAGGTTCCCGTCTCAGCGCCTGGTGAGCCAAATGAAACCCAAATGATCAGCATAACTGGAGACAACACCACCATCGCCATCGCCCCTAAGATAAGATGATGCCACCAGCGAGAATGATTGACCCGATTAATCATAAGCCGTTCTTCCCCAAGCAGGCTCTTTGCCTAACCAGCGCCAAGCCGCATACGCAATGGAGCCTAACAAACACAAACCAAACGTGGTTATCGCACTGGCAAGGGCAAAATTTTGCTGCTCGCTAAAACCTATACTGTAAACATAATTGAGTAACAACTGGCTATGACCGGCGATAGGTAAAGCATCCGCCATAACAGGCATGCCTTGATTAAACAAATAAACCAGAGAAAAGTTATGTAAGTTAAATGCAAATAAAGCCAGCAGCACCGGCTTTAGCGGCTTAAAGGTAAGGGGAATGGTGAGATAATAATAACGCCTAATGGGGCCATAGCCCGATACCGCAGCCGATTCATAATATCCTTTGGGTAGCCGCCGTAAACAAGCGATTGAAAGTAACATGACATAAGGGTAGCCCAACCATATACTTAGGCAGAGCAATACCAAACGGGCGCTACTGGGGTCATTTAACCAATCAGGGGCAATATGCAATAGCTGCTCCATAATCTGTGCTAATTCTCCTGAGCCTGGCATTAACAAAACTTTAAAGCTGAGCACGGTAATAAAAGGAGGAATAGCCCAAGGCAACAGCAGAACTAAACGATAGCAAAACCCTTTCCATCCTTGTTGTAACAAGGTTAATTGAGCCAACATCAAGCCCAACAAAAAGCTGCCCAACAAAGACACCAAAGCAAAGATAAAGGTCCACAGCAACACCCGCAAAAATGGCAACCACAAAGATTGATGTTCAAACAGGGCTTGATATTGCTCGCCACCACGCCAAACAACAAATCCCGGATTAACATTAGGGCCGATAAACTTACCTTCACCATCGATCACTTGAAAATAACCGGTATTCAAGTTTGGCCTCAAGTAGTGCTCTGTTTGGTTATCAAACAAGGTCACAGAGCCATTAATCAGCTGACCATTACTGAGCATTAAGCCTTGATCCAACAAACGATATTTAGGCAAAACCCGAGCATAATGCGTAAAATCTATGCGCTGGAGTTCCTCCCCACTGGGTAATTGCAGCCCTAAATCACCATATAATTGGCGAAACAACACTTGTTTATCCAGATCGGCTTCGGGTAAAAACAAATTCATCCCACCAACCGATAGCCGTAGCGGTTCATTAGGTGGAGCATTCATGGCAAAGGACTGACTTAAATAAGTTTGCTCTTGATAGGCCAGTTTTAAACGATAGATATCATCGTCCACCAACAACTGATATTCATATCGCGTTTGGTCTATATACTGATGCTGCAATAATTGCTCAAGGGTACTGTTAAGAGAGCGTAAATGATTGCTGGAATAATTAGTGCCGCTAATAAAAAACGTAAAAAGCAGCGGTAACACAGCAAAACAAACGATTAAGGCAAGAGCTGGGTATAACAGCCGATAAGCTCGACCTGATTTAAAGCGATATACCCACATACCCGAAACACTTAACGCGAGCCAGACTAACGCAAACACATATTCTTGCGCCCATAATAAGGCAACAAATAAGCTAGCTAAGGCAAGCACCAGTAAGATATTCAGGCCGATAGCACCACGCCAACCTATTGACCGTAAAAACGCACTCATTGCGCCACCTTTTGCTGCGCTTCAGCCAAAATTTGGGTCGCGGGCTTATCACTCGGCAGTTGTCGCCAAACCATCTCCATCACATCAAAAAAGCGGGTGACTTGTGGAATATTCGGCGTCAGTTGCGCATTGCGTAAGCTAGCAAAACTCGTTTGTACCCAAGGGTTACTCGATATTTGGTTTAAATAAGGAATATAAGCTGGAACCCCAAGGGCTATATGCTTATCCAATGTGGCTAAGCCGGGCTCTGCGACCAAGTAATTTTCAATAAAGTATCTTGCGATATCTTGCTGTTGACTAAATTGATTGATGTACACCGCCGATACGTTAATCAATGGCCGCAAGGGTTTATCTTCAATGTCTGGCAATGAGGTTAACACCACCGGAAATCCCAGTTTTCGCAGCTCATGCCAATGCCTTGGTAACACCAACATCATCGCCAGTTGTTGTTGGCGAAAATCTGCCATTATCTGAGCGGGATTGGCTTTCATGGTTAGCCAGTTTTGCGCGATAAGGGCGCGTAAAAAATCAATCCCTCGGCTTGCGTCACCTTTGGCAATACCTAAACGATTAACATCAAATACAAAACCAGAGTGGGCAAAACTGTATGCGCCAAATGCCGCTAAGAAAGGAAAACTGTATAAGGTTTGCTCCACTGGCCACACCAAGGATTGAAAGCCTTGGCGCAGTAAAATTTTCTGCCAATATTGCATTTGATACCAATTACTCGGCGGGTTGGAAACCAAATTGGTATTAGCGGCTAGACTAAGCACCTCGATGCCCAAAGGATAGCCATAATAGTTGTCTTGATACTTCAAACTATTGACGGCTAAAGGCACATATTGGCTGAGGTTAGTTGGCGAATACTCAATCGGCGCAAGCAGTCCTTGACTCGCCCAAAGACCAAGCCGCTGATGGTAACTTAAGATAATATCGGGACCATTACCATTGGGTGCAAACAGGGGGAATTTAGCGTGGACAAAAGCGGGCGCCTCAACACGTACCGGAACACCAGAGTTCTGCCTGAAGCGCTCAGCAATGGCATTAACAGCTTCGACCGAAAACTCATCAGATAACCAGATAGTTAATGGTGGTTGGTTCATCTCTTTGGCATTAACAGCAAAGCAAGCGCTACTTAATAGCACTAAGCCAGAAACATATGCCAACACACCTAACACACCAAACTTCAATGTTATCTCATCCTTGAGTCTTATCCCCATCCAACAAGGAATCCATCATGATTCCCTATCGGGATCAGCAATCGGGTTCACCAGATAGGTATTACCAATGGGGATTAATCGCGCCGCGCCATTCATAAGTATATACCTATCCATTTCATGGTGTTTAGGTATATCACCCAGCCAGCTTGTTCAGTCTCAAAGACAAGCCAGCACTTGGGTTCAGCTTTTATCCATGGGTTATCGCATAAAAGGATTTAATTACAAGTGCCTAGCTTTGATTTTGCTAAAAAGGTTAGATAATTAGCCACCTAGAGTGGCTAATTATTTACAAAATCAATTACTTTCGCTTTAACTGCTCACGAAGATTAGGGGGTAAACCAACAATGGTCAGGGTGTCTGTTTGTTCATCATAAGTTACCCTTTCACCTAAATGTTTTTGGTCAAAGCTAATACTTAAACCACCACCGGAGCCTACGTACTTGGTGAGCTTACGGATGGTGCTGCGATCAACCGGAAATCGCTCTTCCAGCTCGTAATCTTCGGTAACAAAATCATAAAAGCTGGTTTCTGTACTAGGCTCAGGCAACACATCCGCCAAGCTTTTTAGCTCAACTTCCTCACCTTGACTCAATTGCTCGGCGCAGTAATTAAACACATTTTCTCTAACTTCTTTGCTTTGCTCGACTGGTAAGGCTTGTTTTTCACAGTATTCATCAACCGCTTTCATCAGACCAACGTTTTGCACCTTAGCATCCAAGCCCGGTTGACAGCCCATGAAATCTAAGAAAAAGTCGGCAACCTTGCGCCCTACTCGTCCTTTAACATAGGAAATATAACGGTTACTTTCTGGCTCACGCTCAAACTGGGTTAAATCAATGCGCGCAGCTAATTGAGCCTTACTTAAATCCAAATGACGGCTACTACTGATATCTAGCTCGTCGGTCACCATCACCGTATCTTTGTTGGCTAGCATCACTAAGAGTAAATAGTCACTGGCGACCCAAGTGTACTTAGCAAGTAACAGAACGCCTTCTTCGGCAAATTCATACTTGGATATTTCGTTAGCTAACAAATGAGCAGCTGATTTGGAGAAATCCACAAAGCTCAGCTCCTGCGCCAATTGCTGTTGCAATAAAGACGCAAACTCGCTGTTGTGCTCTTGATCGCTAGAAAAATAGCCAAACCCTTTACCGGCCTTACTTTGATAACTGGTTTGTAACTCTTCTACTAGGTTGTTGACGCTAGCATTTAGTGCTAGCTCTTGATCACGGGTACGACAGATCAGCTGACCTTCACCTTCCATAACCAAGGAATGTATGATGATGTTACTTAATTCAAGACTCATAGAAAAAAAGTGTGTTAAGAAAACCTGTGGGGTATTATATGCCGCTTTGTTAAAACTTACAGCAAAGGATACTTATGCCAGTTGTTTCTAAATACTCAAATGAACGCGTCGAGCAACTTATTAATGAAGTTGTCGAGGTGTTACAACGCGATCAAGCTCCCCTTGATCTCGCCCTTATGGTACTAGGAAATGCCACCACAGAGCTGATAAACGGCAGTGTCAAACCAGAACAACGAGCCGCTGTTGCTGACAAATTTGCAAAAGCGCTCACAGCTTCCGTTAAATAGTGTTAAGTTACTGTTAAGGCGAGCTTAGTTGTATAATACTAAAACTAAATTACGGAACTATTAGAGCGTTATGGTCGAAACGGGTAATCGATACATGGACAATGTTGCCAAAATTATTAATTGGGGACATTGGTTCAGTTTTGTCAATATACTGTTTGTCTTGATCATTTCCTCTCGCTATTTGTTAGCGGCAGAGTGGCCATCTTCTTTTTTAGGTCAGGCTTATTTAATCATTAGCTGGCTGGGTCACTTTAGTTTCCTGACGTTTGCCTTCTACTTAATTTTTATTTTTCCTATCAGCTTTTTAGTGCCCTTTGAGCGTGTACTTCGTCTGATCGCGGTATTCGCTAGCACAGCCGGCCTAACCTTGCTGTTGCTCGATAGCCAAAGCTTTAATCTGTTTCGCTTTCATTTAAACCCGCTGACTTGGCAATACTTATTCAACGACGACAATCCGCAAACGGCGAATTTGTTGTTTGTGGCAATCCCATTTTTGTTTCTGGTTCAGTTAACCGCTTCCGAGCTGGTATGGCGTAAGTTAAAACCGCTTTACCTAACCCGTATTGGTCCCAAATTTGCCATCTTGTTCTTTGTCTGTTTTTTGTTTACGCATCTAGTCAACATCTGGGCCGATGCCACCTTCTATCGCCCTATCACCATGCAAAATGCGAACTTTCCCTTGTCATATCCAATGACGGCCAAGTCGTTCTTGATCAAACAAGGTTGGCTTGATGAAGCTGAAGTGAAAGCGCACCAACATGAGGTAAAAACCGATGGCCGCACCATCAAATATCCCTTGCGCGAAGTGACTCTCAATTCAGATCACGCTCAGCTCAATGTGGTGATGATAGTGGTCGATGCATTACGAGCCGATATGCTCAATGCGGATGTGATGCCAAGTCTGAACCAACTAGCTACATTATCTACGCAATATAAGCAGCATTTTAGTACGGGAAATGATGCTGATTTTGGCCTCTATGGTTTATTTTATGGCATACCCAGCCGTTATTGGCCCGATGTGAAATCAGGCCAACTGGCACCTGTGTTACTAACGAGTTTAGAAAAAGCGGGCTACCAAATAGGCTTATTTAGTGGCGTAAACTCTGACGTTACTCGACTTTTAGCCAAGCAAGCAGAAGCTGCCTATATCGCGGATAAACCAAGCTTAGCCGCAGACCAAAGGGCAATTAAAGAATGGCAAACTTGGTTTTCCAATACCCAAGACAAGTCCAAATTTAGCCTAATTCACCTAACATCCGTGGCTGATATGCAAGTACCCGCTAACTATCAATCTCGATTTAGTACGCCTGCGGATGCCAATACGGATACCAATTTAGCGCAAGCCGTGCTCGACGCCAGCCCATTTGATGAAAACCATCCCTTGTTTAGACGTTATAAAAATATCGTCTCCTACACCGATATTCTACTTGCCAGTGTGTTTGAGCAAGTGGCGGCCAATAACGGCTTAGAGAACACGGTTATCCTTGTAACCGGTAGCCATGGGCAAGAATTTAACGATAGAAATACCAATCAATGGGGTAGCCATTCCAGCTATGCTTGGCCGCAAACCCAAGTGCCTTTAGTTATCTATTGGCCGCAACAGCCCGGCGCCATCATCGACCAAGACACCAGTCATAACGACATAGTGCCAACCTTAATAGAGCAACTAAAACTGTCAGACACACCGAGTCGGTATTTTTCAACGGGTAAAAACCTAACTGCACCGTTAAAGCGCAACTATGTGCTATTAGGTGACGAGCGCAATTACGTGGTTTACCTGCCCGATCAAATTATCGAGTTAAACGATAAAGGTGACGCCCATGTATTAGATAGAAACTACCGGCCACTGGCTAATGTAGAGCCAGATGTTTCAGTGTTAATGCAGGTACTAAACGATCTAAGACGCTTTTACCCAGCTCAATAACCCTAGGTATTAGCCAGTTTTTAGCCACATTTATCTAAGTATTTAAGTCGATCGGTTAGCAAGCTTAAACCTAACTGAACAAAAGCTAAGCAGTTAGCATTCAATTGCTTATTTCACGCTTGCATTAACATAAATAATGCTTAATATGAGCAGTATTCGGGATATAGCGCAGCCTGGTAGCGCATCTGCCTGGGGGGCAGAGGGTCGCAGGTTCAAATCCTGCTATTCCGACCAATTCCCTAAAACCAGCTTCGGCTGGTTTTTTTATTTCTCTAAAGCCAGCTGAAGCTGGTTTTTTTATTTCCTTAAAACCAGCTGAAACTGGTTTTTTTATTGCTGCATTTTACGAAAAGCAGGTGTTTGCTTACTATTCTGATACCATCCTTGTATTCATTTCATTGCAGAGGCAGCCATCATGATCGCATTAGTATTAGGCGCCACAGGTTTAATTGGTCAACATCTACTCAATAACTTGCTCAATGAACCAAGTTGCGAGCAAATCTGGGTAGTCGGTCGTCGTGATCCACAAGTAAAGTCAGGAGCTGAAGCGCCAAATAAGATCACTTTCATTCAAGCGCAGATCAGTGACTTTGGCACACCTACGCTGCACCAACAGCAGCTACCGAATAACATTACCCATATATTTTGCTGCCTAGGAAGCACCTTAAAAGCGGCAGGCAGTAAACAAAACTTTATCGCCATTGATCAGCAAGCCGTGATTAACTTTGCCAAGGGTCAATTAGCCGCGCAACCCAAGGCGCCGCATTTTTTACTGGTGTCAGCCTTAGGCGCAAATCCTCAATCTTGGTTTTTTTACAATCGGGTTAAAGGCCAGCTAGAAGAGCAGCTTAAACAGCTTAATTTTGCTGCTATACATATTTTTCATCCTTGCCTATTGTTAGGCCATCGAGGTAACAAAAGAGCCTTGGAAGATTTCTGCCAACACTTATTTGTGCCAATAGCGAAACTGTTTATTGGCCCCTTGCTAAAAGTGCGGCCAATCCCAGCGCAGGTTGTTGCCCAAGCCATGCTCGTAGAAGCGCGTAAGCCGCCATCTCAGCAAGTGAACATCATTAGCAATGAGCAAATGCACCGACAATTTACCCTGCCAAACGCTTAACGTGAGCGCTCAGTTTTTTTAATGCCCATTCATAGTGGCTTGGCATCGCAGACACACAATAGCTGCCCAAAGTAGTGGTGCCTGTCCAAGCAAAATACCCCTTAGTGAACAAAGCTTCATCACTAAAAGGCTGCACGCAGGACAAGGCCGCATCATGGCTTTGTTTTACTAATTGGCTGGCTTGGGAAAGAGAGGTTGACTGGTGTTTTTGCCAAAAGGCGATATTCATTTCACCGTAGGTTTTCCAGTTATAGGGCGCAGGCAAAAATGGTTGATTGTCATCTGCCATATTCGCTTCAATCCAGTTGTTCAGTAGCTGATGCCACTCATAAAGATGGATCAACACGTCCCGTAAATTACGATCACGTTGCCAATGTTGCTCTTTTTTATTCGGCTGGTCAGAGAAATCAAACTCAGTGTTAAGCGCCTGCTCAGGCATGGCATCAATAAATTGCCACAGCTTGGCAAAGCTGTGCTCAGATTGTGAGATTAACTCCTGCTTAGATTTAGCTCTTGGCATCTTGCCTCCTGCACTACTTCACACTTACATTACTCGACCAGCTTGCTACCACTGGGCAGCTCCCAGCAGCGATCATTTTTGCTATAACCCAGCTGAGGGTAATAATCTTTAGCAGCCGGAGCCGCGACCAGCAATAGCTTACAAGTAGGCTCCAGTTGGGCTAAAACTTGTTGCTGTAATTGCTTACCTATCCCCAATCTTTGGTAACGCTCATCAACGGCTAAATCCGATAAATAACAGCAATAATGAAAATCGGTAATACAACGCGCAATGGCCACTAATTTCGAGTCCTGCCATGCGGTAACAATTAAATTACTGTTATTCAACATCCCCTGCATACATAGGGTATTCGTCAAAGGTCTTCGTTCACCTAAACTGGTGCGTTTAAGCAACTCGATAAAGGCCTCGACCGAAATCGGCTCATTCACCTTATAGATAATATCCACTCTAACCTCCCTATTGATTAAGTATGGCTTAATGTTTGTAACGAACTGGGCACGATCAGCTTGTGTACAGGCGCAACAAAAAACATATAAAGCTTGCCCCAAAAATTGTGTACATGCACCACAGTATTAGCATGCACCGTGGCCACATCACCCTTTATATCAAGCAAAAAAGACACCCGTACGACCAAGTGTTTATCGTTATCTTCAAGCACGATTTCGCTATCGTTAATACTGACTAAGGTGAAAATGCCGAGGCGCTCACCCACCTGAGGTTGCGTACCCGCCTTTAGCGAAACAGCATCTTGCAATCTGCCTAAATGCTTTAGCCCTAAGGTTGCAACAAGGCGATTTCTTAACTCCATCAAAAAAGCAATCCAAGCAGGCGTTTGTTTAGCAATTTCAAGGTAAATATCCAGAGCACTCTGGTTTTGGTAAGGAATATCTCGACTAAAGCTATCGGCAAAATAGGCACCTTTAGCGTACTCAAACAACTGGGAATGGGCAGGAATGGTCATATCCGTATTCACTAAGTATTTAGATCAACTGGTGAATAACAATCTGACGCTTTTTTTAAAATAAATCAATCTATTATACCCAAGACACCTCAAGATGCGAGATTCAGAGCCGCTCATTATGTTCAGTTTGAGGCAAAAAGACGAAGGAATGGCATTCCCTTTCGAGGCTTTTTAACGAAAAAATGGACGTAATGAGCGACTCCCAAAGGGCGAGTTTTGTAGGCTGCTATGCTTTGTTGCTGATTTTCAACGTAGAATGACTATGTCTCAAATCAGCGTCGCGCCTAGCAGCCTACAAATTCTCGCTGAACAAGCATCTTGAGGTAACTTGGGTATATAATACTTACCTCTGTCAGTCAGGGGCACAAACTAAATCACACTGTTCGGCTAATGATTAACTCCCCAAGCTAATAGCGGTAAAACTTGGATTTTGCTCAAGTAAGGCCTTAAAAAACAATAAGCAAGCATCTTTGCCATCCATTTTATTTCGCCTCAGCAATTTCTGCTTAAAACTGCGGTGCTTATGAATTTGCAATACCCACTCAATTTCTTGCGAAGGATCGTCCCCAGCTTCAAAATAAGCACACGCCCCGACAAGGTAGTCTTGGCCCTTAAAACTAAGCTCACTATACCAGCCCCAATCTTCAGCCTCAGGCTCGGTTAACTCAAGCTGTCCACTAAGCTCGCTCGATAACCAGCGCAGCAGCGACTCACCATAAATGGGATTGATGGGGTTTTCAGGCTCTTGGCTCACATCAAACATAGCTGTTTTAAAATAAATGGCTTGGATCATATATCTCCCTAACATATAACAAGGCAATGTCACCCTTTTCCATATCCTTGGTTATCAATACAGTTATTTAGCAGCAAGCAACATAACGGCCAGACTCATGGAACAAAGAATATGTCAATTTTTACGCTACCAGCACTCGTTTGATTCACTACAAATCAACATTGATATCCCCTGATTTCAAGCTTGCTCGTAACGCCCTTAGTGCACCTGCAATAACGCGGTATGGCAAATCAAACACCAGCTCAAGAAACTCATACCACACACTCTCATTTGCCCTATTGCGGGGCCAGATAAAGTGAACCAACACAAAACCAATCACGGCGGCGCACATAACCGTCCAACTAAAACCTGACATAACTAAATCAGCGACTAGATAACAGCTGATACACGACAGAAATATCGCCACAACGAGCCTGAAACCATCCATCCTTTTCCCTTAATGCTTATCAGTATTTCCCAATTTACTGGCTAGCTGAGCGCCAGTATCTAGGGTTACTGCTGATATTTCATGATTAACGCGCCAGTCTCATTGCCTTGCGAAGTGCCGTCAGGGTAAAGGCGAATAAAGTCAAAGATATCTTGCTGGTTAACGACCACTTCCGAGCCGCCTTTTAAATCCGGTATATTATATGGCTCATTTTTAAGTAGCCCTTTGATCTCGTTACCTTGCCATGACAGGACTTCAACCCACATCCATTCATTCCCCCCATCTGGTTGTGCAAAAGGGGCTTTAACCTGAATAAATTCACCCGGTTTTAAACCTGCGTTAAATGCCTCTCTTAGGCTGTTAAGCTGCTTCTTGGCTCTTTGACTTGCCGCTTCAATCTCTTGATTATGCTTCACATAAGAAATTTGATCTTCCGAGCCAAACAAGCTTGACAGCAAAGCCGCTTGTTTCTCACTAACGGAAGTCCCGTCAGCATGGTTAAACAATAACTCGATAAGGTAATTGTCAGGATCACCCTCTTCCCAGTTGGCTTCACCTACTTGAATGTTAACCTTAGGATCCGCATTGTCTATTAAAGTGGCTAATAGCTCCTGCTTGTATTCAGAATCAGTCAAACGGCTAATGTTTAATTCAAGATATCCATCTTGACTCAGAGGAACCCCTTCCACTAAAGATTGAGCGACTAGAGTAATCAAGTTGCCCATCGAGCGATTCTGTGACCAAACAAAATCATTAACGACGATATCCGGCAGGCCAAACTTAGCCATCCCTAATGTAATAGCTCGAACGCCTTTATCACTTTGATATGCATGGATCACCGTATGCCTCTGTACATGCACCCAACTATCCTGCCATGAGTCTATTCGCCTTTCCTTCCATGCCGCAGGTGTAAATAATTCGCGGGTTTCTGAATCCCAAATTAATCCATGAGTATTGCTGGCAAACTCAAATACCGAAACAGAGCTAGACTTTAATCCATTAAGCATATTCTGCTGCGGATAGGCCACATCTATGATCACCGCTAAATTAGATTGTTGAATCTTATCCGCTTGTTGCTTGTCCAATCCTCGGCCGAAGTAAGCTAGGTAATCTAAATCAGGTACAGGATAGTTTTTTGCTACATCGTTAATGACGGAATAGGAAAAAACCGGTTTAGTTGCGTTTTTGGGTAAAGATTCAACTAAAGCAAAGCCATTAAATGCTCTTTTAAGGGATGATACGTCAATTTTTTGCGCATCAGGATAAAAATAAACGATAGTGCGGTAACGTATATCAGGTACTGAATGATCAGCAAAAGCACCTGCAACAGGCATAAGAAACAATATTAGCGCGATTATTTTGAACATCATATTTTCCAAATTTTTCGTTAGCCATAGCAGCGAATAAACAACTTAATACAAATAATGAGTTATTACTGACATATTTGTCCTTTATGCTCGGTGCCCGCATATACCCATATAGGCTCAGTTTTACCCACTCGCCCCAAAAAAGTGATAAGACCCCCACCTAAATATGCATTTTATTATATGCCAAGCTACTCCGTAACTAACTGTTCATGAAGAAGAAATCACGGCGAGCTCACAACTTGGAGGGGGTTAAAACGGAATCTTTGCAGCCAACCAGACGACGAGAGGGAAGCAAGAGGCGTCATGAGTCACCTACTCACTGCATTTCACAGTAACGCCCTTGCTCCATAGTTTGAATTTAACTGACTTTGTTTTGCTCTTGTTTACGGCTATCGTTTTGGGTCATTAGCTCTGTTTGGCTTGGTTGCTCTTCAGCCATTGCTTGTTTGAAGCCTTTGATGGTGGTGCCGAGATCGCCACCTAAGCCACGCAAGCGTTTGGTGCCAAATAGTAAAATAACAATCGCGGCAATGATCAATAGTTGCCAAATGCTTATTCCTGCCATGTGTACTCCTGGTTAAGAATGCAGACAAAGAAAATAGAAAAGCAGGCCGTCAAGCCTGCTTTCGTACTTAATGATGAAAATTAAACGCCTAGTGCACCGCCGTCTGCCTTGCGGATCGCCACAACTGAAGAGCGTGGACGCACGGTCATGTTGGCTGGCGTCGCTTCTGTTGCATCATCACTGTAAGGCCAGTTGCCAGGATGCTGAATAGAAACAAACATGGTGGTGAAATCAGGTGTAATGGTAAAACCCGTTACCTCACAACCATTAGGACCAACAAAGAAACGACGCAGCTCGCCTTGATTTTCACTGTTGATGGTTTGTTGGTTACCCGCTTCATCTTTAAGCATCGAAGGCACCACCGCTAACATTTGGTCATTGGTGTACTCTTCAACTTCATCGGCACCGTTGTCGGTTTGGATCCACATGATGCCGCGCTTATCAAATGCCAAACCATCTGGGCTAGCGAATTGGTTAAACTCGTTTAAGCCAGATAGATTTGTCGCCGCATCACCGGCTGCATCTGAGCCAAATACAAAAATATCCCAACTAAATGAAGTATGGCTGTCGCCCTCATCCCAGCGGATAACATGACCAAACTTATTGTATAAGCGTGGGTTTGCAGGGTTAGTGCCAGCTTCTTCGTTGCGTCTAGTATTGTTGGTAAGCGTTAAGTAAACCGAGCCTGTGAATGGGTCAACTGCACACCATTCAGGGCGATCCATCGGCGTTGCGCCAACCAAATCGGCAGCACCTGCGGTATTTAGGATAATGTCGGCTAAACTGGCAAAATGATCCGCTAAGGTACCGCCATCTTTAGTTGCACCGGTTAACGTCAAAGGTAGCCAAGTACCCACGCCATCGGCATCAAATTTAGCCACATACAAGGTACCCTTATCCATGTATTTATCACCCGTTGCGAGGCGATTGCTGCTGTCGGCATCAGCGGGATCCCATAGGGCATCAGAAACAAATTTGTACATATATTCAAAGCGAGAGTCATGGCCAGAATAAAATGTAATCGGTTGGCCTTCGGTTAATTTTCCAAAAGTACAACCTTCATGACGAAAACGGCCTAATGCGGTGCGTTTAATAGCACGAGAGTTGGCGGTATAAGGGTCAATCTCAACAATGTAACCATGACCATTAGCTTCATTTCGATAATCTTCCAAGGCACTTGAGGCCGTTGGCGTCACATCAAAGCGAGTGAACTCATCGACACGCTCTTCGGCATTCCCCGCTAAGGTTTCCCAGCCATAGCGTGTCGTACCTGATGTATCGATACCAATGCGCTCTTGATCTGCGGTGGTGGTACCTTTGTTGATAAAGTAACCTGGCCAGTTCTCTTCACAGGTCAAATAAGTTCCCCAAGGTGTTGTGCCATTACCACAGTTATTTAGTGTGCCACGAGCTTGGCTACCGTCTGGTGAAAATGGGGTTTTCAACTTGTCAGAATTAGCTAACGGGCCAGAGATATTCATCGTGGTCGCGCCAGTATAACGGCGGTTTAGGGGATCATTATTCACCACCTTCCACTCATTTTCGATTAATTGAATTCGCACCACGGCAACACCATGCGCATTGATTTCTTTACGAACTTGGTCAACGCTGCTGCGAATACCGTTGTCGTCTTTATCGCTACCATCAGGGTGCAGTGCATTTTGGTCTATGTATTCATGGTTGATACATAACAAACCATCATCACCTTGCTCATTTAGAGGGAAGAAATGCAATCCATCATGGTGCATTCCCATTGCATTGGCTTGATCAGTGGCATTGTTGCTACCGTCGCTGGCCCATGCTGAGCCCGCAGCCATGATAGGTAGTCCCCAAGGAGCGAGAACTTGCGCAATATAACCCTCAGGCACACTCACGGCATCGGTTTTCGAGCCAGCAATTGAGTTAAAGCCTAATCTTGCACTTGAAGCGCTTGGTACGCTCGGCGCAGGCGTCTCTGATCCAACCACAGTTGAAGAACCGCCACCAGAAGAATTACATCCAGCTAAACCAAATACACCCATAGTCGCCATCGCACCAAGGCCTAAGCCGCCTTTTAGAATTTTACGACGGGATAAGTGCGCTTCCAAAACTTGGTCAAAGTCAGGGTTATCACTTTTGTTAAATCGAGTGGGGTTAAAAATTTCCTTGCTCATTTTGCTCTCCAACAACTTAGTTATTTATGTTGGTTTAAACCAACTGTTGGCGAACAAGCTAAAGCTAGCAAGTGACAAATGTGTTACGAAAATAAAACGATAAAGTTGCCTTTATTTTGATTTTTATCAAAGAGTTTGTTTTTTGCCTGGATCACAGCGTTTCTATGAAAAATGTGCCACGAGTAAACTTCCTGTTGGTTTGCTTGTTGAACGAAGCCGCGAAGAATACCAGCGAGCAAGCACCATATTCCTGTTACGTATTCATGTTAACCTTGACGGTCTCAAAGCCAAATAATGCGAAGACAAAGTGAACCAAAAAATAGCAGTAGAGAGCCAATGCCTACGCTGCTAAACAGAAGCATGAGGTCAGATCACAACCCCGACGTTTATTGGTTATGGCCTGTTTTACTCGCTTGGTTGCTTTTCGATATACCAAGTGCCATGGCAGGGAGCATTGGTCACTTTCCACTCGCCCTCAATACGGCCATGGCGAGCCTCTCCAGTAAAGCGATAGCCCCACCTTTGGCTGTCGGCATAAAGCGCGAGCTCTCCATTGTCGGAGATCCAGCCCTTCAATAGGGTATTGTTATACTTTAACCTTAGTGAAACGATGCCGTTGTTTATCGTTCCAATCATGCTCGTTGGCGAACAGATACTGTCACCACTCACATCAATGCGTTTTCCTTGCCAATGGCCATCAAAACTATTCGAAGCGGTGAAAGGCGGGCTATCTGGTAAAGCTTCGTTAATTGGTGTTCGCTCTGGCTTTGTTGAATTGCTGACAATGAATACAAATACAGCCAAACGATAGCCGCTGCCAACCATTTCTTCATTTCGGATGATTCCTGTATGTGTTTGATATATTGTATATATAATGCCGCCATATTGGGAAAAAAGCTGAGATAATGGTCAAACTAGTGGGGTGTTGAGTGACCTCCACCGGAAGTAACCTCTTCGACGATAGGGAAACCTCTGCCTTCTTCAATAACGACGCGAACCTTATCACCGCACGCCAACCCATAGGCAAAGAGTGGCACATTATCGTTTTGATAAATATCACCTTCTATGTGAGTTGCCCACAAGGTTTCAGATCCGTAGTTGTGCCAATCAGATTCGGCAATTCGATTCTTGCTTCGTTTGTGGCAGTGCTCTCTCCATGAGGGTTAACGCCGCCAACAACGTCAGACTTGTGATTGTGAATTTTGTGCGATAATGGCGAAGCCATGCACAAAAGGCGCAAGCGCAAGGCTGTCCAAGGAGCGAAGCGTCTGAGGTTGATTGGCCTTGTTAGCACTTTTTACCACCATTTCTCGAAAGCCCCTAATTTCTCTGCTATTTCTGATAATTCGTTTGAATAGCCTTTTACCTTTAAAGAAATCTGTCCCATCTCAGCTGTGTCTTGTGCAAATATTTGTGCAATGACTTCATTCTCAGATTTAGTAAAGATAAAAACAGGGTTATTACTCAAGTCTGATAATGTTGCCGCACCACTATTTAAACTCACTAAAGACTTAAGGTCAGAGTGAAAAGCATCTATTGCTGAACATTCAAACCAACACTCTAATATTTCAATACTTGCCTTTTGAAAAGGCATTTTCCAAGTGATACCCACATTAAAAGCTACGGATGGAAGACGATCATCTACCCCCGAAACATCAAGTGTTACTTCTAATTCAGAATTTCGTATTAAATGGAACATACTTTCCTTGGAGTGCTAACGCTTTGCTCACCGGAAAATTGGGAGCGTAGCGAGTAATTTTTCCGTGTGCAGCAACTTGTTATATTTTGTTGATTTTTTGCTTTAGCGGATAGCTATTTTCAACAACGCTCTCAATTTCTTCATCACTGAAGCCAACAACTTTCAAAAAGTGCAACTGGAATATCACTTCCATTTTTTGACACAGGCTCCAGAGCTCTTCCCCGCCAGCAGCGTTGTCCTTTAAGTTTTCACTGTAATGAGTGAGGTAATTCCTTGTATCTACTATTTTTCTTAACAGCTTACTTCTTTCTTTACTGCTGCCTAACTTATCCTTAAACGGCTCAATAATTCGCTTCAATCTTTTCCCTAAATTAATTTCATTTCCATGCATCAGGCGACCACTCAGCCATTCGGCATATTCTTCTGGACAACTCTCACTGATTGTTGAAACAAGCGAGTCAAATTGAGAAGAATCCATGAGCTTTTCATCGCTTGTTCTTCTATGGTAGGTTTCCAGACCTTGTGCCAAAGCTAAAAATTTACCATCAAGGTATTTTTGTGCTCCATTTTTTGTGGAAAAGTATAAGCTGAGTGCTGGTGCCATAATCTCATATGCACGTAGCCAGTTATTAAAAACATCCTGAGCATTACTTTTTATCGTTCCGTAAGTGAATAACATTCTATGCCAGCTTTTATCTGGAACTTTTTCAGTGAATGGAATACTAGGATAAAAAACCTTAATCGAAACAGGGTACTGCTTTCCATTGCCGCTGTCTCTTTGTATCTCTTTTGATGTGGCTAACAAGTCTTTCAATGCAACCGTTGTATCGATAGCAAAGCATAAAAAATTAGTTAGTTTATATGCAATTTCTGTAAAGTCACCCAAAGGTCTTACGTCTTCAGATATCAACTTAAAATAGACGCGCTGCGTGATCTTAGCTTCAGTAGCCCTGGCAGATCCGGGGGTAGTACAAGAAAAGCAAATTTCTAACTTCATTCCGTTGTTTAGTTCATAGGAAATATTTTCAGGAAGAATATAACTAATAGTAGCGGTTTTATTTTCCCAATCAGTGTCGGTGCTAATGCCACTAATACCTACCCACTCATCTAAACAATCAACAGAAAATGATAAAGTATTAAAGGTTACGGATTCATTTTCATCATAGGCGACACCGCTCAAAACTTTATTCACACAGAGTTTAGATTTTGATATACCTCCAAAGGCATGGTTTTTCTGGGTATAAAAGCAGTTCTCTAGGGTTACTAAACCGTCCTTCTCAACATGCCCTATTATTCTATTCAGGTCATCATCATCGTTTAGTGATTTAATACTGTCATCGAAGAGGCCTACAACTTCCAGCTCGATATCACCTCCATTTTTGATGGTTAATACCCCTGGGATTTTTTTCTCATCTCGCTCAGGAAGCCAGAAATATCCTGTTTTCACATATTCATCTTCGATTCTCATCCAATCCTCTCGAGAAATCTAACGCCGCCCAGCAGCGGCCGAGTGTAACGAGGTCCAGCCAGCTTGCTGGCGTTGCTGCCTGGGATTGTTAAAAGGCATCTGTAAGCTGCACATACAACGGCGAAACTCCATTAAACTCTTGTTTTGACAATTCACTTTGCCAGAGAATCATTTTACTGATGGAAGAGTTTAACACTCCATTCTCCAGTGCAGCTTTTATATGCTCAAAAATGCTCTCTACTGAAAGAAGAGATATCTCTTCATACCTTTCGTGCGAGCAGTCACACAGTAACTTTAAAGCACCGATCTTCTGATTATTTTCAGAAAACCTGGCAAGTACCCCAATACCAAGTGACCACTCATACCGTTCGAGAGAGCATACCAAGGTGCTTTTTTGATAGTCGAGTACGAATTCCATTGATGCCTTTATCGTGGTAGAGCGACCCATTACTGGGCCGACCCCACACAGATCCGGACGTGCGGAATTG
>NZ_JBKFDK010000021.1:0-83878 GCF_046452435.1 Motilimonas thetidivivens | reverse complement strand
ATATTTAGGGGTTATATGTTCAAAGATTACCTAGCTAATCGAGGTTTTAAGCAGTTCAGTAAAACCAGCTATATTTGTGTCAGGGACGAAATGCTGTTTACTTTATCCCTGAATGGACAAAAAACAAAAAAAGAAATTTGGTTTGCTATTTATCCTATATCATTACCTGATTTATGGATACATATGGGTTGGTCACCTGCTGCAGGTAGTTACCCAGTAAAGCTTGACCCGCACGTATCTAGTGAAAATATTGAAGCTACCCTAATCAAGGTTGTAGAAACAAAAGTTTTACCGTTTTTCGATGAATGTAAAACTTTAACAGAATTAGAAAAGTTATACTCACTTGGAAATGAAAAAGCTAAATACCCTCAAGCATTTACGCTTTTAGCAATGGGCGAGTATTCAAAAGGGCAGTGGGCACTACATGAACTTTCTGAACACTTCAACGAAAAATATGGTGGAAGTCAAACAGATACAATTTGGAAATATGTTCGTCTACAAACTCATGAAGAGATTAAAGCTTGTCTACTAGAAGAAAGAGAGAAAAATATAAAGAAGCACAAACTTGTCCGACATTTAAAGAATGCTAATAAAGGCATTTAAGTCGGACTCAAAACGCGTGCAATTTCGCTTCCCTCATTATCATATAGCCAATCGCCACCTTTTGAACGGCTGAAAAAGGCCTTATCTGGAATTAATATGAAACCTGAATATCCTTTCAAGCCTAAATCAACCTCATACTTAAAAAGAGGACAAATTTGGTCAGTTCCGCTTGAGAATGGAAAATATTGTTGTGGGTTGGTGATCGGAAAATTATCGAAATCGGATAAATTTGATTCTCGTATGTTTATTGCAGGTCCCCTAGATTGGGTTGGTGATATGCCGCCCACGGTTGATGCGGTAGCTGGATCTAGAATATTAGAGCAAAGCTATGCGCATATAAAAACGATCCAAGAAACCGGAGGTGAAATTCTGGATGAGGGTTTCAAAACAGGTTCAGAACAGGATGTCTATCCTAAAACATACAATATGGGGGCATGGGGTTATCATTACATCCTTGCACTTGCTACAAAAAAGTTCGGCAGCTAACAAGGCTGCCATAGGACATTTTTTGCTGCGCTCCGTTTTGGAGGGATTACCCACAAGCTCAGTAGCCTGAGATGTGAAAAGAGTTAGCCACTTTCATACCGAAGATAACAAGTTGAATAACAACGGCCTCGGGCAAACGCATGAATGATTTTGTATATTCATGCGGTCACCCTGACAATACCCTCTATCATGGCTAACTTGTTGGGATTACTTCTTTTGCAGTTTAATATCGGCAAATAATACTGTACCCGGTTCGCCGTCTGAATCCGTCCATTGCTCGAAAATGAGGTGGAAATCATAGGACGCGTTAAATTCAATTTGGTGATGTTCCCACTCATTTTTGTCGTTTAACTTAGTTGGGAAGCCACTACGGGTACCGGCAAGCCAATGATGTTTGACCCCTGGAAACCCTTCTCCATAGCCTACTACACCACCGCAATCTTTTGAGCAGGTACCTAAGTAATCAAAACTTAGTACATATTCGCCCGCTGTAAATTTTTGCTTGCTGATATAGTCGCCACCAAAGACTTTTACTGTAGACTGTGCCGCTTTTTTGTTTTCGCGTAGTGGGTCATCCACTATTTTGCTTTTGATCTCTACTGTTTGTTCTTTACCAACCCATTGTTCAAAACCGCCGGTGAAGTTTTCACTGAAAACAACCTCGCCATTATACATGCTCACTTTATCGTCACCGTTACTGGCGCAACCAGCAAGTAGTGAAAGCATAAGTGGTAATGTAGCTGATATTAATTTTTTATTTTTGAGCATATAACTTCCCTGTTTAGTGTCACGTTATGCTTGTCATTAAGCGATAGAATTAGTTTTGATACACCAGCGTAGAGATTTTAATTTTCTGCAGTGCGCGCGCTATATTACGCTACTACTGTCAGATAACTAGTTGCAAACAATTGCTGTTCACGAAATGAGATGGAAATCCTTTTCTTTCAAATGTTTGTGCAATTAATTTCTCTGTTAACCATTCACCAATGGTGAGTTAATATCGTGCATACTTGCGCGATTTACTTGCAGAGTGTGAGCTTGATCGAGAGTCTGGCTGTTGTCGCCCAGCTTTCCCGTCTGAAACTCAGATGCATTTAGATGGGGAGATAACTGAGGGCAAACACATGAATTTTTTTGAGCGTTTAGTGGCGTTTTCTTAGATGAATATCTGCCGCAGGGATGCGGCAGTTAAGCCATCAAGGATAATTTCACGGCGTTTCGTATAAGAAAATTCCACTTTGTTCGCTTGGTTGATTGTATTTTGTTCACTTATGCGCTCGCTCGATACTCGTTTTTGAGCCATTCGACGCTTTTTACTTGCCACGTGGTAAATACAAAGTGAACCCTAAATTGACGCTTAAGTTTTTTGCCTGCGTCACAGTAGGTTTAGGGTAATGTGATTTTTATGTATTTCGGTTTTTTGGAATTCATGCGCGTTTTCTTTGCACCACTGTTTGCCAATATGGTTGATTGCCCTTTGTGTTAGGCGCTGATCGATAAGCGAGTAAACAAACATAGGCGCAATCAAGGCTCCGATGCCAGTAATTAAATTGAAGGCTAGTCTAAGTTCGTTATTCATTTCTAAGCCCGCACCTAGCTTTACTAGCAAAAAAGCGAGGCCATAGAGCACTGCGATAATTAAGGGTGCCATTTTATTTTATACCTAACAGTTTATTGCCCATCTGCTTGATAAGCCGATACCGTGAGAATAATAGATCTGATTATATATCAATATATTAAGGGGATGGTGTGAACAAAGCGGGGCTTTTTTACTTTGATTTGTGAGGCCATTTTTGCGAGCAATAGCCAAGGTGCATGATGCCTGCGTAGATAGGCATCATGGCGCAAGGATTATTGGGTATAACTGTGAATAGCCGCTGTGAGTGGCTTCTGGTTAGACGTCAAATTAGCGGCACTTAATGCCATTACCTTAGGTAAGCGCTGCGCGATTTGTTGCTTGGTTGGCTCAAGTTGACTGAGCTGTTGGGCGACGTGTTGCGCCAATTGCGGCGTTAAAAAACCATCGGGGGATAAAATGGCTTGCTCGTTCAGGCCAAAATGATGCAGAAGGCCGGCAAACTTATCTTGATAATCCACCACTAATACCGGTGTTCCTGCGCCTAGGCTGGCAATGGCCAGATGCATTCTGGCACTAATGACAAGATTTAGCTGAGCACAGACCGCTTTAATTTCAGCGGGTTGATGGGAGGTCAGCAGTAATGAATGATTGGCAGCAAAACGTTGCTGCAGCTCGGTTAGCATTTCAACATCACCCGCTTGGGTCTTGTAATCATGAACAATAAAACAAAATGCCATCTTGTGAGTGTGCGCTAGGCTTTGCAGTTGTGCTTGTACTTGATCAAGAAATGCTGATTGGCCTAAGCGCTGCACCTCGGTTTTAAAGGCATGGCGGTTAATATTGATGCCGACCGCGAGACGCTTTTGTTCATTTACTTGTTGCAACCAGAGCTTGACGTCAGCCGAAATATTCTCGGCTTTTGCCATGCTAAACGCAGTATCGGCCACCAAGTCTGCAGGGTGTTGGCAAAATTGATGAAAACGTTGCAGAGAATAAGGATCTCGCACCTTGATGGTGACCGCATCGCTCAATCGATTTAGTGCATTTATGATGATTTGACGAGGCTGAGTGTTAAAACTAAAGCCTGTGATGATGGCGGGCTTATGTTGTTGGGCGGTAAATTGAGCAAAGCTTAATGCTTGGCAAACAAAGCGTGCGCCGTATTTGCCGTCCACCACATCGGCTCCGGTAAAGATATATTGGGTTGCACCTGCGAGCTGCTTGGCAAACTCTAAGCTGCCGCTATAGGTGGGCGATATTTTAATGAAGTTGACCTCGGGCCAATATTGTTTTGGGATGCGATAACACAAGATGGAAATGTTATGTTTGCCTTGCTGGTGTAGTAATTGGATCAGGCCGAGAAAAATAGCTTGGTCACCCATGGAGCCAATTGGGTTTTGCGGATCTGCCGGAAAAATTAAGGTATGAGGGGCAAGCTTGGCCGCCTTATTGGGTTTGAGGCTCGCTAGCCACAGTGGCAGTGAAACATGAAAAAAGTGATTTAGACGTATCAATACATCGCGATACTGTAATTTCATAAGGACAACTAACCTTATTCACCTAAACAACAGGGTTTATTTGCGTTGGCGTTGTAACCACCACTGGCAAATCTCTTGCTCTAGTCCTATGGGTTTGCGCCAAAGTAACCAAAGTAACCACATAAGCGTAGTATAAATGACGGTGGCGCAAATAATGGCAATAGCAATTTTTTGTAAATCATGGTCTAAGCTGAGGTAAGCGAGGATCTCTGTGCTGGCAAAAAACATGATAAGGGTGCAAATAAGGGGGCGGAGCAGGGTGCTAAGGGGCTGCCAAAAGGCTAAGCCGCATTTGCTGTGGGCTTCATAGCAAAACGCAAAGATCACAACAATGGCCGCAGCAATACGCCCTAATACCAAGCCGGTTAAGCCATAATGGGGCATAAGTAGCCAAGCCGCGACCATGAAACCGACTAACTCAATCACTAAGATAGCACTTTGATTTTTACTGTAGCCATGCAGCAGTAGCAGGCTTGATAGAGGTTTTGGCGCCACCTTAAACGCGCTGCAAATGCCAAATAGGGCAATAAATGGCGCCACACCTACCCAGTTTGATCCTAACAACAGATTGCCTAGCGGCTCGGCAATGACGGCAACTCCAAAGCCGACGGGCAGTGTCAGGGTATTTAGGATGGCGAGCACCTTTAGCACGCCACGATTCACCCGCTCGGGCTGATCTTGAATGCTCGACAATACCGGCAAAAAGCTTTTGATGATGGCAGGCCCTAGTTCCGCTGTGGGCAGTTGCCCTAAATCAGCGCCGACATTGTAAAGACCAAATTGATGGCTGGTGCCAATCCGACCTGCGGCAAGTTGATCTAACTTCTGCAGTAGGTATTGCGCACTATTGGCGATGATTAACCATTTACTGAAATGCCAAATTTGTGGCCAAGCGCGGGTACAAAACCAAGGGCGATAGGGATGCATTAAATAACTTAAAATAAAGCCCAGCAAATAACCTAGCGCAACGCCGATAGCCAGTGCGCGATAATCCCCAAGAAAATACGCGGCGATGATAGTCACGATAACTTGCGCCACTTTAGCAATCATCAATACTTTAAAATCAAGTGCAAAGTTAAGTGCTTTACGCGCCAGAACTAGGCCGATGTTATTGCCACCATTGAGTAGCATACACACAGCCAGTAACACTAAAATGGGCGCTACGTTGGGCTCTTCAAAATAGTACGCGCTGGGGTAGGCCAGTAACACAAGTAGTAAGGCTACCACCGCCGTTTGGCAAAAGCGTAAGGTCCAAGCCGAGTTAATAAAATCACGATCTGGGTCGGGCTCTCGGATCAGTGCTGTTGCAGCGCCTAAATCAATGAAGGCTTCTAGCAGTCCCACCACGAGCATCGCCATGGCGATCACGGCATAGTCTTCGGGCATCACTAATCGGGCAACAATGATGGTGCTGATTAAGCCAAGAAACTTTGCTCCCCAGCGCATGGCAATGGTCCAAAGCGCTCCTTGTACCATGGCCTTTTTAGCGTCAACGCTGGCTCCATTGGTCATAGCTTATGTGGCCATGTTATTGAGCAGTTGCTTGGTTTGTTGCGCCACGGCTGGCCAGCTAAGTTGCTGCTGGGCGCGTTGCAAGGCATGTTGGGCTAACTGCTCTCGAAGCTGAGTATCGGTAAGTAATTGGTTGATGGCGTGACTTAGCTCGGTAATATTCTCGCCATTAACGTTTAACCCTGTGCGTTGATGCAATACGGCATTCGGTGGGCCGCCCACGCAGCCTGAAATGGCGGTTTTGCCACAAGCTGCCGCTTCGATATACACCATACCAAAGCCTTCAGTGTCACCATTCACCTCACGGTTAGGCATCACAAACAGCTCACAGGCGTTATACCAACGCGGTAAATCCGACGCCGCTACATGGCCGAGCAGGTGAACTTGGTTGGCGATGCCCAGCTGTTTGGCTAGGGTTTGTAAGTAATCTTGATCTTCGCCTATGCCAATCAGGGCATAGTGCACGGTTTGTCCTTGTTGCTGTAAATCTGCTATCGCCTTGATCACATGATCAAAGCCTTTGCGGCGGCTAAGACGACCGACCGAGAGCAGCAATGGCGTAGCCGGGCTGATACCCAATTGAGGCTTTAAATCATCACATGGCAGCGCGGGACGAAACACCGCCAAATCCACGCCGGGATGGATCAGGCTAATTTTGTCAGGGTTGATGTTCAGCTCAAGTAAAGCCTGCTGGGTAAATTCACTGTTGGCTATGATGCGATCGCAATGGCGGTAGACCCAAGTCATGGCCTTAAACTTGCCATTTTGACGCCAAGTGGTGATTTCTTCGCCGTGCGCATAAACAATACAAGGAATGCGAAACAGTCGGCTGCAGATTAACGCGATAGCGCCTTCTGGTAGGACTCGACCAGCATGGATGCTTTTGATGCGATAGCGTAAACAAATCCAAATACTGTGCAGCAGTAAATTGAGATACATCAGCAATGACTCGGGTTTAAGCCAGCTGACGCGGCGCAGTGTAATGCGGTGAATGTGGTTGGGGTGATTAGCATCGTGCTGCGCATCATGTGCCACCTTGGCGGTTAAGATATGCTGCTCCTTGGCGCCAAGACAGCGATAAACCTGATCAAACCATACCGCCGTGCCGCCTTTCGTTGGCAAGAAAAGTTCGGTGATGATTAAGGTTGGTTGGCCAGCCATGGCGCACTCCTTTTTCAAATGGGCTTGTGGGCACGCATTGCGAGAAACAAAGACGCAATCAATTTGCCGTAACGCAGTGGCGCAAGGCGCAGTGCATGAAGCAAATCGGTGCGGGCTTGAGGCTCTAATCTGGCGCGATAGGCCCATTTGGCATAGTCAATCAGCATGCCGGCGTAACATTGCTGCCAATATCGCCCTTGCAAATGGGCGGGCAGTAAGTGACGGTTTTTTTGCATCACCTTGATCGCGTGTTGGCGCATTAAACTTAGGCTAGTGCTCATGCTGTCACTGTGGCGCAAGATCACGACTTGTGGCTCGCTGACGCAGTCAAATGGGCCAAGGCTGGCTAATCGCAGCCACATGTCGACGTCTTCCAATGCTTTTAAGTCAGGATCAAAGCCGCCTTGTTGTAACAATAAATGCGTGGGAGCCATTACCCCTGAGCCACTGCCGGGCACTAAACCAAGTTGGGCAAAAATGGCGGCGAGGATATTTTGCTCTGGTGATAAGCGAGGGCAAGGCCACAGTTGCAGTTGATTGTCGTGTTGGTCGACTACCTTGGCGGCGCAGCCGCAAAAGGCAAGATTAGGTTGAGCGTTAAACAGGGCAATTTGTGCGGCTAGTTTATCTTCCAGCCAATAATCATCGGCGTCTAAAAAGGCGATGTAATCGCCGTGGGCGGCGCGAATGCCGGTATTGCGCGCGGCGCTTAATCCTTGGTTGGCTTTGTGGATCACCCTAATTTGGTTGCCATATTGGTTAAGGAGCGCTGCGCTGTTATCTTGGCTGCCATCATTTACCACGATAATTTCTAATGGCGGCTGGCGCTGTGCTAACACGCTATTCACGGCGCGCTCAATGCACCATGCACCATTGTAAACGGGGATCACCACGCTGACGCGCTTAGGATCCCGCGAAGGTGATGGCAGATAGTCAGGTGAGACGAGCATCTATTGATACCCCAGCTTTTGCATCAAGGGGGCGATGTTGTCTTCAATCGATAAAATAGCTTGGTAATTGCGCTTTTTCCATTTGTCTGGCTCTGGCTTACCGCTGACTAGGCTAGTTGGACGAGAGCTTAAGTTAGCGCAGTGAAGTTTAATGTTCGCTTCAAAGGGCAATCCTAATTGCTGGCAAACTTGCTCCATGATTTCCACGGGTTGAGCGATAAAGTCTTCATAGCGAAACTCAATCCACTGTTTACTTGGAATACTTTGCTTGGCCTTGAGTGCCATGGTGTTGGCCTTTAGCCATTGGAAACTGCACACTTCGGCTAGGCTAGCATGATTGTAGCTGCGCCATTGTGGCGGCAGAAAAAAGTGCCATTGTTTAAACTCACCATTTTCGATGGCGACTTGCTCTGGGTTGTCACCCAAAAATTGAGTTAAGCAAAACTGTTTATCATTGCGCCAGCCATCCATCAAAGAGCTAATATTGTCGCGGCCATTGCGATAAATAAATACAAACTTGGCGTTGGGAAAAAGCTGATACAAATACTCTAAGCGCAAAATGTTAATACACGTTTTATCAAGGACTTGTCCCGCCCCTAAGCGCTGATAAAAGAACTTAAAGTAAGCGTCGCGGTGGGCAGGCTTGGCATCCTCGGCGCGAGCCGCTTCGGAATGCCATTGATTGTGTTTGGGGCCATATAAGCTGTGCCACAGCTGGGGTGTTTCATAACCCAGAGAGCGCACCTCACTCGATTGCGACAGGGTTTCAAAGGTGACGGTGGTGCCGCTGCGCGAGCAGCCAACAATAAAGATAGGATCTAAGGTTTGTGGCTGTGTGAGTTGCCACCATTGTCCCTTGAGGTGGCGTTTGAAGGCGACAAGGTTTTTTTGTAAGTACTCAGTACTGGTGAGTTTATGCACTAAGTTAGTTTCGGTCATCTTGGCATCCTTTTGGTCTTACGGTAACTTCCCTCGGGTTAACACTTATTGCTTCTATGCTGTAGCCAACCTAGTGGCAGGGTGATGACAGGGAGTCGAGTGAGTAACCAGCAACCTAAGCTTAATCCTGATATCGCGGCAAAATGGCGAAACCGGGGTAGGGTTTTGGCGCGAGCAAGCCACACTTTTAGTCTGGCGCGCCAGCCGTGCTCTAATAATTGGTCGGGATCATGCTGTGGCAATCGCAGCAACTCGCTATTACTCAAAAAGCAGCAGCTAGGCCAGCGTTTAAGGGTATGCTGCAGTAACTGTTCGATTTGGTTTAAGCTGTTATCGCAACTGCTGGCTGAGTTAATAAAGTTAAATCTGTGGGTTTCAAATAAGCAGGGGCGACCAAGTTGAATGCAATGTGCGACCCGTTTTATGGCGTCTTGCCATTGGTGGCCAAATTCGGGTTCAAAGTACTGATCTCTGACTATATAAGTATGCCCTGTTGCAGAGGTTTGCAGATTAACAATTAAATCTTGGTCATAGCTAAAGTGGCCTTGTTGACGGCGGATAAAGCGTTTGCCGGGGCAAATAATGGTGTGAAGCCCTTGGCTACGCCAACTGATTTCCACTTGCTCATTCCAGACAAACGTAGGCGGCACGGCGATTTCGGCGGCAAAGCCAAAGCAACGTTTAAATAATTCGGTTTCTTGTTTTACTGCCAGTGCTATTTCGGCAACACTGCTTGGTGTATTCCAGCGGCTTTGCAGTTCGGAAGGTAGTTTTTCGGTGTAGACGCTGTCATTATCGAGCCAGGACTTGAGGTCATCGTTCTGTTGGATTGCTGCTAATAAAGTCGCGGGCCAAAAATGTTCACGGCCATGTAATTGCAATGACAGTAGGCCTTTTTGCCAACCGTTTTTTAAACTGCTTAATACCGCCTCAAATTGGGGCGCACATAAGTCGATACCATAATAGCTTTGATACTGATTTTGCTTGATTTTATCGGCGTCGGGGATCGACAGCACCGTGCCTATGGTCATGTGGGCGCAGTGGCCACGATAGTCCCGTGACTGGGCTAAAGTGTGTTGGATTTTATCAAGGGCTTCGGCATGTTCAGCTGGGCCGGGGCCCCAGTCGTCACTTTCAAATAAGATCACGGGTTGTTTAAAACTGGGCTCCAACCAGAATTGACGTAACTTGCGGCGATGGCTGCTTAACAGCAAGGCATTACTGACCAAGATCCAAAGCACGATTAATTCAAGGGTAAGCCAAATCATGCGGCGACTTCCTTATTGCTATTTAGCTTGATGGCTTGATGTTGTTTCAGCCAAAGACCCAGCATCATTAAGATCCAAACCAGTTCGCCATAATATTCGGCATGCTCTTGTTGGTGTAATTGCTGTACTTGTTTTAACAAGGTTGGTGAGAAAATATTCAGCCCCGCCAAGGTATTAATGCCGGTGCTGGCTAAATCTTGTAAGGCTTGGTGTTCTTTGGTCCAAATACCAAAAGGCAGGCCGAAACCGTGCTTGGGCTTGGTTTGTAATTGTGGTGGTAAGAAATCACGAAAACTTTGTTTGTAGAAATGGCGCAGCTTGCCAAAGGGCAGTTTCCATTGGCTGGGAATACGGCAGCTAAGATCAACCACTTGGCGATCTAACATAGGAAAACGTACATCGACACCAGCCAAGTGACACATGCTACTGACTTTGCGTAAATCGTTATCGGCTAAGGTGTGTTTCCAATCTAGCCAGAGCATGCGGTTAAGCTGGCTAACACCGGATGGCTGATTAAAACAGTTTTCGTTTAGTTGATCCGGTTGCTCGATATCGACTTGGGCTAAGAATTCTGGGGTAAAGAAATGCTCTGGGCCGAGTCGATGTATAAAGTTATAGCTTTGCAATCGCGCCGGCAGTGTTACCTTGGCTTGCTGCAAATAGCTTTGCACTTTTTGACCTAAGCGCCAGCGCTTCAAACTGGACGCGTGTAGCAAGGGATCACACAGCTTAGTTTGCAATGCACTGGGCAACTGCTGATAAAGCTCAAATACTTGCTGCTTGGCATAGCGCGCATTACCAGCAAACAGTTCGTCACCGCCGTCACCCGCGAGCAGTAAATGGGTGCCATTTTGCTTGGCCAGTTGGGCGCAAAATAAGGTCGGCACCACAGATGAATTACCAAACGGCTCGTTAAGATATTGGCTAATGCGCTCGATGACGTCGGCGGTTTCGTCTGCGGTAACCTTGTGCTGATGCATAGGGCTATGGAAATGCTGTGCACTGAGTTCGGCCCAAGGCAGCTCGTTATATTTTTCGATATGAAAACCTATGCTGTAGCTAGGGCTATTGGGGCGTAATTGGCTCAACAATCCGGTAATGGTGGAGCTGTCTAAGCCGCCACTGAGAAAGCTGCCAATTTGGTTTATATCTGAGTTGGTGTCAGGCAGCTGACGCTTTACCGCGCTGGCTAAGGTTTGCTGTAATTCTTGTTGCAACTGTTCACGTTGCTGGCGTTTATCTTCGCTAAAGGGGGCGACAAAATAATGTTGGTGATGTAATTGCCCTTGGCTGAAGCGAACCAATTCTCCCGGTTGCAGTTTGTAAACCCCCTTAAAAATGGTCTGCGGACTTGGGATCATATGAAAATATAAGTAATTAAAGATGGCTTGCAGATCGATGCTGGGGGCTTGTTGTAACTGTTGTAGTAGCAAATTCATGCTGCTGGCAAAAATCAGCTGCTGGCCAACTTGCGTGTAGTACATGCATTGGCTGGCAAAAGGATCGCTGGCCAACACACATTGCTTGGCATCGCTAAACACCATGGCAAAGCCGCCATTGAGTTGATTTAAGGCTTTATGGGGCAATTGGCTAAATTGGTTGGCGAAGGCTTGCTGGTTGCTGGCTTGATTAAGGCTAGCTTGTTGCCAATTGGGGTGACCAATAAAGCAATAAAAGCCAAGGTTGGCACTGGTAAAGGTGAGTTCAGGTTGAGCACTGGCTAAGCTTAGATGCGGGCGGTCAAACAGACTAAGTTGGCGGGCTTGATTAACCCTCACCTTGGGCGAGCCGACAATCCCTACCAAAGCGGGCAATAGCGCCGTTGTCTTGGCCTTTTCATGCCCCTTATTGCTTACCTGTTCATGAGCTGCGTGTTGGCTTGCATCCATGCATTATGTCCTCACCATGGTTCTCTGGTTTAAGTGTAGTCAATAATGTTTTTTGCGTTGCAAACTAAGGGGTAACAGTGGGTTAATTCATTCTTTTTTCAGGTGGGTGAAAACGCGGACGACGTTAGATGGGGGGAGTTAGTTTATTTTAGAACTATAACACCGCTCCAAATCAATACCGGCATGATGATGGCTGCCAGGCCGATAACAATGCGGATGTAATGAGAAGAGTGTAAGCCGGGGTGGATGACATTTATCTCGGGAGCAGACGGTTTATAATGTATAAGCAATGGCTGCATTTGTTTTACCTGCTGCACCTTTGCTTCTGCTTTATGTTTTGCGCCATAACTTGCACTGAAGTCATATTCGGTGCCTTGGTATTCGGTATTATCCACCCTAAATTTGCACTTGATCTCGGGCGCATAGCTACGTCCACCTGAGCTGGATGAGTTGGATTTTAGCGAGGTACTTAGTAATTTAGCTTCTACTCTAGGCCAGTTGTGACTGTCGATGGCTTCTTGGCGCGTAATGATGCCCGTAATTAAAATAAAGATGCCAAGAATGATTAACATAATCCAAGCGATACTATCGAGTAACACATAATCCGTGAGCACGGCGGCAGGGGCGACGAACATAAATACCAGCAGAAAATGGGTGGCGTAAATGCTCCTGCCAGTCGCAATTTTTAAAAAGCCATCCATCATTATGTTAATTGCCTAGGTTCTTGAATTTAGCGTTAATTGAAACGCCTTGAGCGCAATGGGCTCGGGTGTGACGCTAAGTTGCTGCGCTGTGTAATTTAAACACATATACCCAATCAACTTGAAGATATCATGCAAGATTGATTTAACATTTCGCTAAATTGGTGTGACAGCACTTGCTTTTGCCATTTGCTGCTATTCAGGTCGATCATAAATATTTATTTTATAATATCAAAATCAACTTTTTATTTAGATTGGTGAAGATGAATTATGAGCACTGTTATCCCTATCGGTGAGGTTGAGTCGCTGCTTATTGCGATTTTAGTCTTGTTTATTGGTCACACTATAAATCGTCACGTTAAGGTACTAAAAAAGTACAACATACCTGAGCCCATTGTGGGTGGTTTGGTGGTTGCAGCTGTGATCACCTTGCTGCACTTTTACGATATTAATGTCGTGTTTTCATTACCGATGCAAAATACCCTGATGCTGATGTTCTTTAGTTCGGTGGGCTTAGCGGCCAATTATAAATTACTGCTGCAAGGCGGCAGTAAGGTAGTGCTGTTTCTGGGAGTGGCTTCGCTGTATATCGTGATTCAAAATGGGGTCGGGGTTGGCTTGGCATCCGTGCTTGGGCTTGAGCCGATTATGGGGCTGGTGGCGGGCTCGATAACCTTGTCGGGCGGTCATGGCACTGGGGTTGCGTGGGCGCAAACCTTCTCAGACAATTATGGTATCGACACGCTTGAGTTTGCGATGGCTGCCGCTACCTTTGGTTTGGTGATGGGCGGTATTATTGGTGGCCCAGTAGCGCAGCGCCTGATCAAGAAAAACAATTTAGTCTCATCCTATGGGGTGGGAGGAAACCATCATGTCGACCATCCCGATTTGGTTACCTACGATCAGTTAGAAGAAGATCGGATCACCCCAAAAAGTGTGCTTGAAGTGGTATTAATCATGCTGGTATGCGTCGTCGGCGCAAAATGGGTTACCCATTTAATCAATGCTTATGATTTAACTTGGTTGAAAATGCCCGACTTTGTTTATGCGTTATTTATCGGTGTGATTATTACCAATATTAACGAAGTCTCGACTGGGTTTAAGATCAACAAGCAAAGTGTGGACTTAATCGGTACCGTGTCACTGGCGCTGTTTTTATCAATGGCGTTAATGAGTCTTAAACTGTGGGAAATCTTTGATTTAGCCTTACCATTATTAGTGATTTTACTGGTGCAAGCCGCGGTGCTGGCCGTATTCGCCTTCTATGTTACGTTTAGGTTGATGGGGAAAAACTATGATGCTGCGGTTATGTCGGGTGGCCATTGTGGTTTTGGTATGGGCGCAACCCCAACCGCGGTAATGAATATGGGAGCGCTAGTTTCCCGCTCTGGACCGTCGCCGCAAGCCTTTATGGTGGTGCCTATTGTTGGTGCATTTTTTATCGACATAGTGAACGCCATTATTTTACAGGGTTACCTGAGTATTATTGGCTAACCATGATGTTTAGAGACAAGCAGTAAAGTCATGCTAGTGGCTTTACTGCAGTCTACATCGAACAGCTCGATAGTTGAGCCGATTGTTCTTGTTG
Source organism: Motilimonas thetidivivens (assembly GCF_046452435.1). Classification (NCBI taxonomy): domain Bacteria; kingdom Pseudomonadati; phylum Pseudomonadota; class Gammaproteobacteria; order Alteromonadales; genus Motilimonas; species Motilimonas thetidivivens. The sequence continues at coordinate 69,664 of NZ_JBKFDK010000021.1, read as the reverse complement.
CAGTCACTTCTTGTTTTCAATTTTCGCAACATACCCAAGTTACTTCAAGATGCTTGTTGATTGATAATCTGTAGGCTGTTAGGCGCGACGCTGATTTGAGACATAAGTGTCTCGGGTATAAGGTTGTATGTTGCCTAATTTAAAAAAATACGACTACGATGTTTTAAGATTAAGCCAATGATGATGCCGAACGGGAGTGCCGCGAACGCCCCAATAGCGCCAAAAATAATCGCTGGAAACAGATCGCCGAACATATCGTAACCTAGCACGCGGGTTTCATAGAGGCTCCAAGCCACACATAGGCTGGCCGTTATGGCGCAGGTAAGCAGCGTTGCCGTTAGTATGGGCGAGTTGGCGATGTAGCGCGAAATCCTCTTCATGCTGAATTTCCAATGCTAAACAAAAGCTTAAGTTCTGTTTTTATATCAGGTTATTTGCGCCATTGCCATGTTCTTGGCTCTCCTTCTAATTGACTGTGTTGCAAGGTGATCTGTTGCTTGTCGATTTGCAAGATGAGTTGCTGACCCTTTGCACTTAGGGTCAACTGATGTTGCTGGCCTTGGCTAAATTGATGTGTGGTTAGGTTTGCTTGATCGGCCAATGCTGGCTTGAGTAAAACTAAAAACTCATCATCTTGTTGCTGCTGTGCGGGCAGTAGCTCCAAGCGCCATTGCCCGGGCTCGGGTTTTGGTTGGCGCTGTTTCTGGATAATCGTGTTTATCTTGCCTTGCTCGTCATAGTTGATGCCATCGACAAAAAATTCAAAGCCGGCTCCGCCTAAACTCATGACGTGATGGGCTGTGGGTAATAAGGGTGTAACCCAAAGTTGGCTTGGTTGTTGGCGCTCATTTTGGGCCGGGGTTTGGATCAACCACTGACCATCAGGTTGGCGCTGTGGTTGGCCGATGCTGTGCAGCAGCCAACGTTTGGTAAAGTCGGCGTTAATGGCGCTGACTTGATCGTAAACCACGGCGACATCAAGCCCTTTATCGTAGATAAATAGCCGTTTCACTTGGTTAACCCGCTGGCTGCGCGCGGAAAAATCACCTTTACCTGAGCTGGCGTTTTGGTAAGCAGGGGTTAAATCAGTATAAATGGCCACTAGGCTATCACTTTGCACTTGCTCTAATACGGTGGCGGTATGAAAGGTGTCGTATTGCTGCTGCCATTGCGCCACGCTGGTGGGGGCGGCTTGACCCCAGCCTGAGCCAATGCGGCGCTGGCCGCCGTCATTAGCAATCTCGCGTGCGGCTTGGCCGGCTTTTTTGGCCGGCATGGGCTGATTATCATCAGGGTCGGTAATGGTTAAGGTGTTATGAGCTATGGTTTGATAGCTGTAATTTAGGTGATGATCTGCGCCGTAGCCCGGGCCGTAGTAGCCGCTATCAATGGCCAATGGACTGCCCTTATACAAGGTGAAGCTGCCCTGATCTAAATGTTGATGTGACCAATAATTGTTGCCAGCGCGAAAATTCACGTAGGTTGCTTCGGCGCTTTCATCACTTCGCGCGATGAGATGGCCAATACCATCAAACCATTTTGCCCAAGGCAATGGCGCGGGGTTGCTGGCTGGGCTGAGTTCGCCCAATAACGGCCCCCAAGGCCAAGAGGTCGGCCCTAAGTGTCTATTATTTAAACGCGTTAAGCTGGTTTGATGGTTTAGCTCAATAGCAAGCGCCAATTGATCGGGAATACCGCGATCAAAGAAGCGACCGTCGCCCCAGCGGATCTGGCTTAAATCGGGCCGAATGCGATACAACAAGAAATCGGCAAAGCCTTGAATGGCGGGCTCATTAAAGAAATCTTCCGAGGTGGCTTTACGCCACATCGCGGGCAGTTGATAAATGGCTTGGCCAATGCCGATACCCACATATTCAGCACCTTCGTGCCAGCCACCTTGCTGCCCCATGACTTGACGCCAAACGGGTAAAATTTGCTCGCGCCAAGTATAAGCGGTAAAGGCCATCACAGGTTCAAATTCGGGGGCGTCTTGATAGCCGGCAATGGCGCAGGCCATTAAGGCTTGGAATGGGCTGTTGTATAGGTAGACATTGTAAGGTGACAGTTTGGCTTTGCTGATGTAATCAATGATGAATTGGCAGCCTTGTAATAACTTGCCTTGCAACTCGCTGCGCTGGGTTGGACTCCAACGTGGGTAGAGCCAATCATAGGCGATGGCCAAGGGTTTCACCTCGACATTACCGCGACCACGAAATTCGAGTGCCATCAGATCTTGATGCAATTGGTTTAGGTTCACTTGCTCTGGTTGCAAATAAGCAAGCGTCACTTGGCTGTCTAACTTACCCCGTTGGCTACGCCTTTTTTGGTCGCTTAAATAATAGCCATCTTGGCGTAGCGCTTTGATATCACTATCGCTTGGCGCGGGAAGTCGAGGTCGAGCGCTATTAAAATGCGCCAGCTTATATTCAACAGCCGCGTTGATTGGGCTGGCTTGTAGGCTAGGTTGGCTAAATTGGTGAATGCTCAGTAAGGTGCCAATAAACAATAAGCATAAAGAAAACACCGCAATCGGCCAATAGGGCAAATAGGCTGGCTCATTGCTCTGGCTGTGCTGGTGGGCATAACGATTGCGATAAAAATGAACAATAAAAATCCAACTGATCGCAGCGATGATGGCATCGGTAATATCGGGGTAGCGGCCCGGTTGACCAATCTGCAACACTTCAAGGGCAATAAACAACAGCGCAATCGCAAGGGCACAAATTAGCTCGCGTTTAATAAACCAGTTGGCATGGCTTTGCATGGCGCAAAAGGCCAATCCAAAGACCGGCCAAACCGCATTAAACATGGTGCTAGCAAAAGCTAAGTTTTGCAGTTGATAGAAAAACGGCGACCAGTTAAATGGTTGGATCTCACCGCTACTGGGCAAGAGTGCTTTGATCAGCAGCCACGCCAATATAATAAATGCCAGCACAGAAAACTGTCTCGGACTGGTTTGTTGGCCAAGGCTCGCCAGCAATATGGTGACGCTCGCCAGCACACTTCCCAATACTAAATCTAAGCCCAGCTGGTGAAACAGAATAAAGGGGTGAACCAAGGTTATCAGCAGAGGCAACAACCACGCTAAATAGCGTTTCTGGGGGAGCAATATGGCGCGCAGTACCAGCCCCATAATGAGGTGCTGTAAGTAAAAGCTCACCAGTTTAAAGAGACTAAAATCATGTAAATGAGGCTGCAATAGGGGCTTGATTGCCTGCCAGACCCCATAGGGACTTAAATTTGGTTGTAATGGACTGAAATAGCCGATCATTAAGCTGGCTAAGGTAGCGATGCCCAATAGAGCGCTAGGGCTATCAACCACAAAACGAGCTCGCCACTGAGATAATTGGGCGAGGTAGTCGCTGTTGGGGTGGTAGCGGGCGGCCAATAGGCTACCTAAACCTCCCCCTAAGGTGTTGAGTAATAAGTCTAATTGCGAGGTATTGCGCTCGGGTAAAAAGAACTGCAAATATTCAAGGCAGTAGCTGAGCAAGCCCGCCCAGAGCAGCACCCATAAATGGCGCTTAGCAACGCTGCTGTAAAGATGTTGGTGCAGCATAAAACCAAATGGCAGGTAGATAACGCTGTTAACTAAAATATCCGTGCTACTGAGTCCCGAAGGCGCGCTGGTAAACACCGACCACAAGGCGGGCATTGCCATGCTCTGCCATTGGTCAAATGGGAAAAGGGTACCGTAGGCAATTAATATGGCATAAAGGATCAAGGGCCAAGCACTGATGTGTAGGCTGGTATTTGCTCCCTGCCCGTTAGGTGACGCAGAGGCCATCGGATCCGGGAGCGGGTTTTGTTGTTGGCTGGTGGTGCTAACTTGAGTTAAGGGCTGCTGTGAAAATTTTCGCAGTTGCACTAAGGCCATCATCAACACGACATAAAGCGGCAAAGATGCGCCTAGCAGTAAGATGGTGCTGTGTGTTTCTTGGCGACCTAAGCCCAGCATGAAACTTAAGGCGGCAAATTGGTGACCATACTTTTCTACTTCGCTTTGTGTGCTGATAAGTAACAAGGCAAAGCATGCCAGCCAAGCAACCAAATACACCAACACGCGCTGGCCTAAGGGCTTGGCTTGGCTCAGCCTTTGACTGGCACCAAATAGCACCAAGCAAGCCGCTATGATACCCACTAAGCCATAGGGTTGGCGCAATAGCTCGGTAATGTTGTCGGTGGCCGCAAAAGGGATGATAACGGCATAGCTATAGCCAAATACAAATGGCGCGATGGCAATCCAAAGCCAACGAGAGGAGGCTGCGGCAGTGGTCAGCAGCCAGCACAACTGGACCAACCACAGCCATGCGATAAAACGCATGAGTAATTCCGTTTCCCAAGGCCAGTCTAAAATGGGACTGCCTAAAATATCGAACAAGCTTTCTGCTGCCACTTGGCTACTTAAAAACAGCCACAGTAAAAAATGGCTTAATAGCAGCATTGATATCATGGCCTGAAAACTCAGTTGGGCTCGTAGCAGGCTAATAGGAAAAACAAAGGTGAGGTAAAGCGCGCTAACAAAGGCTGCACTTAAGCCTATGATATGAGATTGCGAGACGAGTTCAGTGAGGTTTTTACCTAGCGGCAAAAATGGCATAAAGAATAACAGGGCTACACCCGTGGCAAACAAAGGCAACAAATGCAGTATTTGATGGCGCACCAGCGGCCATAACGGGGCATAGGCTAAATGTGATGAGGCTGGTGGTGTGGCCATAAGCATCCCTGCACTAACTTTCTCAATTAGTACCAGTTTAGTCATAACTGGATTAGCTTGGACGGGATAGATTAAAAATTGTTGATTGCAGCGGATTTATACGGGGCAAACTGTCGGCGAAGAAAGCGTCGTTGTATTCAGAAATTTTTACTTGTTTTATCTGGTTAATCACCTGCTATATCACACTTTTAATCTTTCAATCTCAACATTAAGTAGAGTTAATGTTGGCCAAGGGATGACTTAATACGGACTTTTTTATGCTGCATTGGACATTAGCATAAGGAGTTCACCGATGAATATTTTGGGTTATCTACAACGGCTAGGTAAGGCATTAATGCTACCTATTGCCACTTTGCCCGTGGCGGGATTATTACTGCGCTTGGGCCAACCAGATGTGTTTGCCATGCCATTTATAGAGGCCGCCGGCAGTGCGATTTTTTCGCAAATGCCGATCCTCTTTGCTGCTGCGATTGCTGCGGGATTAAGCAAAAACAGTGATGCGGCTGCCGCCTTGGCGGGCATGGTAGGTTATTTTATCTTAACCGAGGCGCTAAAGGTGCTCGACCCTGCTCTTAACCTAGGGGTATTTGGCGGGGTAATGATAGGAGTACTGGCGGGGGAGTTATATAACAAGTTTCATGACATTCGCTTACCAGAGTTTTTAGGCTTCTTTGGTGGCAAGCGCTTTGTGCCGATCATTACTGGGCTGAGTGCTTTGGGCTTGGCGGTATTGATGAGTATCATTTGGCCACCTGTAAGCGCAGGTATTGATGCCTTTAGTAACTGGATGCTGGCCAGTGAAGTGGGTGGCAAGTTCGGTTATGGCTTTGTTAACCGGTTACTGATCCCCGTGGGCTTACACCATATTATCAACAGTATTGTCTGGACCGTAATGGGCGAGTACAACGGGGTAACCGGTGAAATGCTGCGCTTTGCGGCAGGGGATCCAGATGCTGGCTTAATGTTGTCCGGCTTCTATCCGGTATTGATGTTTGCTTTGCCGGCCTCGTGTTTGGCGATTTATCACAGTGCCCGTAAGGAAAACCGTCCAGCGGTGGGTGGCATGTTGTTAAGTATTGCCTTTACTGCATTTTTAACCGGCATTACCGAGCCAATTGAATATACCTTTATGTTCTTGGCGCCGGTGTTGTACTTCATTCACGCTGTGCTGACTGGGGTCTCTTTGGCTGTTGCGGCGGCGCTTGATATTCATATGTCGTTCGGTTTCTCGGCGGGCTTGATTGATTATGTGTTGTTCTTTAATGCGCCCGCGGCGAAAAATGCATGGATGCTGGTGCCGTTAGGCTTAGCCTTTTCTTTGGTTTACTACAGCTTGTTTATGCTGGCGATCCGTATCTTCAATATTCAAACGCCGGGTCGTGAAGAAGCAAGCGTCACCGAGCAAGCTAATGATTTAGACAGCTCTGAACTGGCTCATAGTTATATCAGAGCGTTAGGCGGCAAGGCCAATTTAACCCAAATTGATGCTTGTATTACCCGCTTGCGCTTGAGCATAGCCGACAAAAGCCAAGTGGATGAAGCTCAGTTGAAAGCCCTAGGTGCCAAAGCCGTGGTGCACGTAGGCGATAAAAACCTACAAGTTATCCTTGGCCCAATGGCGGAAATCATCGCCGGTGAGATGAAGGCGATTAATGTGTGAATCATGGTGCATGATCTTGTGTTTGGTCATGCACGATGTGAGTAACGGTAACCAAGCGTTACTCCTTTCCTTTGGTGGCCAATATTGGCCACCTTTTTTGTTTGTAAATGGTATATTAAGCAAGGGTTTAGCAATACTGGGTCAAAGATGAAAATATTGGTAATTGAAGACGATATAACGACTCGAGGTTTTGTGGTGACCGCCTTACGCCAAGAAGGCTTTGTGGTGGATGAGGCCGGGCAAGGCCGCGAAGGTTTGATGATGGCGACCAGTAGTGAGTATCAGCTGATCATCTTAGATCGCATGTTACCTGAACTAAATGGTATGCAAATATTGGCGGCGCTTCGTGCGGCTAACATTGCGACCCCAGTGATTATTTTAAGCGCCATGGACAGTATCGAAGACAAGGTTGCGGGTCTGAGTGCGGGCAGTGATGATTATTTAACTAAGCCGTTCGCCTTGGCCGAATTATTAGCGCGGGTAAATAGCATGTTGCGACGTCATCGCCCGGCGGTTGCTGCTACTCATGAACTCACGATTGGACCCGTTCGCTTGAACTTACGCAGCCACAAGGTAGATGTGGCGGGCGCGCCGCTAAAGCTGCAACACAAAGAGTTTATTTTACTGCATTACTTAATGGAGCATGCGGGTGAGGTGGTGTCACGCATGCGTTTGTTTGAAGCGGTATGGGATTATCACTTTGATCCTAAAACCAATGTGATTGACGTGCACATAGCTAATTTACGCAAAAAACTAGAAGCGGCAGGTGCCAAAGACTTAATCGAAACCGTACGCGGAGCGGGTTATGTTATTCGCTAGGCCTTTATTATACGGAGCTAGTCATGGCGGCCATTAGCAGTGATGTGCTCTATCGCTCCAGTGTTTTAAAGCTGCTGCTTTGGTTCGGTGGGGGCTTGTTTTTAGTGATGAGCCTGTTAATGCAGCAGCTGTATCAAAACTCCTTGCATACCTATCAGCAAAGTTTGGATGACTTGCTGCGCCAAGAAACCGAGTTGTTTAACCAGCTGGCGTCAGTGGCTGATACGCAAGTGATCCGCGCCAATATTGAAACCCGCCGCAAAAGTAGCTTGTATTACTATTATCTCGGTCAAGGCTCGCAGCAAGATGACAAGGCTGTTGTGCCTGATTATCCCGCTATCGCTAATGTGCAATCTGGCTCGCAGCGCCAAGGCATGCGTGCCACTAAGGTGACCTTGCATGATGGTACGCCTTTAGTGATAGGCATAAGTGAGCAGGTTTATAAGCAATTCCAAAATAACCTTAATGTGCGATTTTTATGGGCGACCTTTGTACCTTTTATGGGGGTGTTTGCGGCGGCGGTGTGGTTTGCTTTGAACATTTTAAATCGCTTGAACAAGGTGAATCAGAGCATGAATCAGGTGATGTGTGGTGAGCGAGGCGTTAGGTTAAAAGTGAGTGCCGCCACTGACGAATTTGATTTGTTGGCCATTCATTTGAACACCATGTTAGCGCAAATGGAGCAAAATGAAGCCAGATTACGCTCCCTCACCGTCGATATTGCTCACGATTTGCGCACGCCTATGGCAAGGCTGAAATTAAGGGTGGAAACCTTACTTGAGCAAGGTGAATTAGCCTCGCATCAGGAGCAAGAGCTGCGTTATTTGCAGCAAGACTTTGATCAGTTACTGAATACTTTTAGTGGCATGATGGAGTTGTATAATTTGAACCAAGGTCGTACTCAAATTCGTCTTGAACCCTTAGATCTTAAGCCGATTATTTTAGATGTGCTGGATTTTATGGAGCCATGCGCCAAGGAAAAGGCACAAGCCTTGAGCTATCGATGTGATGTGTCTTGCTTAGTGATGGGGAACCGCAACTTGCTGTTTCGGGCTATCTGCAACTTAGTCGATAATGCCATTAAATACACTCAAGTGGGCGGTGAGATAGAAATTGCCTCCGATTGTTTTGGTGTGCTGGTGGCCGACAATGGCCCAGGGATTGCGGATAAAGATAAGGCTCGGGTATTGGATCAGCTGGTACGGTTAGATCCGAGTCGTACTAGCTCAGGTTTTGGTCTTGGCCTCGCCTTTGTCAATACGGTGGCGCAGCTTCATGCGGGTCGTATTGTGTTGTCTGATAATTACCCCGGACTGCGGGCAAGGCTGATGTTAAATCGCGCTGAGGCGTGAACTATTTCGCTTTATCACAGTTTAGAACCACAGCTTTACATCAAGTAGGTTGCCCCTTAATTTGTTTTTATATATAACAAAAATGTCATTTTATCCAAACTTATGCGTTCAAGTAGGGAGTCTTCACAGGGCGAGCGCATGAGTGAACAAAATGCCATCAACCAAGCGAACAAAGTGGAATTTTCTTATACGAAACGCCGTGAAATCATCCCTGATGGCTTAACTGCCGCATCCTTGCGGCAGATATTCGTCTAAGAAAACGCCACTAAACGCTCAAAAAATATTCATGCGTTTGCCTAGGGAGTCTTCATATTTCCCTATGGGCAACGTGTTATCAAAATCAGATTAAGCAAGGGAAAGATATGAATAAAAAAGCATGGGTGTTAGGACTAGGCTTATTATTTTCTGCGGCTAGCCAAGCATCGGTTGATGAAACGTGCTCCGAAGCGGCGGCTAAGGTCAATAGCGTGATAGAAAGTTGGCATGGCATTGTGGTGGAATACAATGCGCAGGATAAAAACCCTTCTGTACTTGCTATGTATGAAGATTTTCAAGCCGGTAAGTTAGAAGCTAATTTCAATACGCAATGTCAGCAAAAGTGGGCGAACAATCAGGATGTATTTGAGTGCTTCACTGGTGTGCGCTCTGAAATGGGCGCGGCGATGTGCACTCACCCAGATACCAATAAAAATGATTGGCAATATTAATCGCTAAACGTATTGTTTTGCTGCTATTTGTAAGTTATCAATGATTCCCCTCAATCACAGTCAGTTGCCGTGATTGGGGGGAATATGTTTGTTAATAAACAAGCTTAACTATGTATTATAGTGCCTGCCAAGGACCCCAGCGGTGAGCGCCTGGCTCTTCCCCTCGGTTCCACCATTTAGCGCGGTATGCTTGGCCATTAAACTCAACCTTATCACCCGCGACATAAACACGGCCTGCTTGCCACGGTGTTAAATCAACCGGTGCTGGCGTTGGTGCCACTGTCGGTAGTGGCGTTGGCGCTACTGTCGGTAGCGGAGTTGGCGCTACTGTCGGTATTGGTGTTGGCGCTAATGTCGGTAGTGGCGTTGGTGCTACTGTCGGTAGTGGCGTTGGCGCAACTGTTGGCTCTGCAGTTGGTGTTATGGCATTACCCAGTTTTTGCCATGGTCCCCATAATCCTACCCCAGGTTGCTGATTGCGGTTCCACCATTTCGCTTGATATAAGACGCCATTTAAGGTGACTTGATCGCCCTTAACATAGACTTGATCCGCTGACCAAGTGCCGCTTACCACTGGCTCTGGCGTTGGAGTCGGCACAGGCGTTGGTCGTGGTGTTGGCGCTATGGTTGGCTCAACACTTGGCTCAGGCGTTACATCCGGTAATTTACCCGTGCGCACAAAGTCGAGTGTGGCTTTAGCATCTACGATACCTGTACCACAGTCGATACATTCGTTTGCATTAGGAAAATCACGCGAGGTTTGCTTCAATATCGCTTCAACTTGGTCTGGTGTAATAGCTGGATTGGCTTGATACATTAATGCCACCAAACCTGCGACATGAGGAGCAGCCATGCTGGTGCCTTGATAAAAAGCATAGCCTTCTGCTTCAGGACCTTTCTTACCGGTATTGACGGTTGATAGGATGGCCCATTGACTGGTCGAGTAATTTTTTTCACCACCGGGTGCAGCTACATCAACCTCGGGACCAAAGTTAGAATAATAAGCCTTAGCACCAAAGTGATTGGTTGAGGCCACAGTGATTACGCCCACGCAGTTTGCAGGCGTAATATTGCGGGTAAGGGTATCACTGTTACCGGCTGCCACAACGATGGTTGCGCCATTGGCGCGGGCGGTATCAATCGCTGTCTGGGTGGTACGGTTACATGCCCCGCCACCGCCTAAAGACAAGTTAATAACTTGAGCAGGGTTTTTGTTACTTGGCACGCCCGGTACAAAGCCACCGGCAGACCAAGTGATACTGTCAGCGATATCCGATGAATAGCCACCACAACGACCTAAGGTACGAACCGGAACTATCTTGGCTTGATGGGCAATACCAGCAATACCGATGCCGTTATTGGCGCGTGCCGCTATGGTGCCAGCTACGTGAGTACCGTGCCAAGAAGAATCTTGGGCGCGATCATTGGAGCGACAAGCCCATTTTTCGGCCCAGTCGCCGGGATCGGAAGCGTCGGCATCGCGGCCATCACCGTCGTTGGCCATGGTGGTATTTGAGATGAAGTCATAGCCCGGTAAGACGTTGGCATCAAGATCCGAGTGGGCACTGATACCTGTGTCGACAACGGCAACTACTACGCCTTTACCGGCATCTTGTGGCCATGAAGAGGTTAAATTAAGACCACCATCGCCTGCTCCCAGTGACCATAATTGCGCCATTTTAGGGTCATTAGGCAATTGGTTAAACGGGCGCATGATGATATCGGCTTCAGCGTAAGCGATTTCTGGGTCGGCGTTTAATTGCTCTAAAACGGCCGCTAGCTCAGCTTCATCATAGGCTTGGTCTAATTGATAAACTGCTTCACCGGCTGCGGTGGTGCGCTGAAAATCGGTCTGTGCAGTTAGGTGTTGTGATACGGTAGTTTGTACATCGTCTTGACGAAATTGCATTACATCGGCACGCATCACTCCATAGCTGGGCTGCTTGTATTTGATAATAATGCGATCGGTTAAGTCACTAGGCGTTAAGGTGTTATCGGCGGCCATGGCAGCACTCGACAACACACACGATACCGCCAAGGCGACGGCTGAACGAGCGGTGTTATTCATCTTTCTATCCCTGAAAAGTGAGTTTGATTTACAACCTGTTAACAAGTTGCTTAGCTTGGAATGTAACGCAAACTATTGGTGAATGATATAAATCTTGGTTGTAAATATTGCTAATTATGACGTGGTGCAAAATTAATCACTGTTAAGTTTCTAGGTGTATTTATATTTGTTTGTGTATGTTTTTTATTGCTGTGACTCGGACGACCTGAGATAACTTAGTATTTCGATTTGTAATGATTTGGATGATGATTGATAATTTTTGTTAATTCATTGTCTCCCTTATAGTGACGGTATCGAAACAAGGTATTCTCAGTAGCATTTGGAGCAGATAATGAAAATGAATCACGTCGGGATCATGGTTGGCGATATGGATCAAGCCGTCGCTTTTTATACCCAAGCACTTGGACTAAATATTGTGATGAACAATACCAAGGTGACAGAAGAGCGTGAGACAGCCATTGGCCGCATGTGTATTGCGGTATTTGGTGAAGGCTTTGAAGGCTTTAACATTGCCCACTTAGTGACTTCTGACGGCATTGGTGTGGAGCTGTTTGAAATGAAACAACGCCAACAACGCCATCAAGTCGACTTTACTCGCTTAGGCATTTTCCATTTCTGTTTACAAACCGACGATTTTGCTGGTGTGATTGAGCGCACCGAAAAGCTAGGCGGTAAAGTACGTATGGATATTATGCGCTACCACCCTGAAGATGACAGTAAGCAAGCTAAGATGGTTTATTTAGAAGACCCTTTTGGTAACTTGTTTGAACTGTATTCACATAGTTACGAAGAAACCTACGCCAGCGATTATGAGTAGCAGTTAGGTTAAGCACCTCATTCGCTAGATGGCTTTATTTGCGGGGACAGGTTATGGCTGCCCCGCATTTTTGCTCTATTGAAACCGCTTTTTGTAAAGAGGTCTACTGCTGGCGGTCTGATTTGTCGGTCGGCGTCTGTGGGTTTTTATCAGCTAATAAATCTTGTAAAAAAGCCATCTCATCTTGGTCAATGATCTCTTTACTGGTTTGAGGTTTACTGCGGTTAGCGCGGGATAATCCGCGTAAATAGGCGGTGCGGCCAATTTGGTGAAAGCCATAAAAAGCAAAGATGTACACCGTGACCAGCAAACAAAAACTGGTGATGGCTTGAAACGGCATTGACGGTGGTAATCCGGTATAAAAAGGATAGTAAATCAGTGCAACACGGATCACCCAGTTGAGCAATATCCCGCTAACGAGCAAGTATATCCAGCGTAAGCGAATTTGATATAGCTCCCCATCGGTTGCAGGGCGCTGGTGCTGAGATGTTTTGATGAGCCGGAAAATATGGATAAAGTAAAAAGCACTTTGTAGCAGTGTAAGTAGGGGTAACACCAATGCAAAGAACTCAATAAAGCGAAGATCATCTAGGTTACGAATCTGGCTAAGATCGGCCGTGGTGAGTACTTGGTAGGCAATGAGTGCAAAAATGACCAATGCGATAATCAGCGCCGGAGCAAAGTGTTTGCGGTATTGCACCTCTGCATTAGGCTGTAAGCTTGTTTTACTGTAGCAATAAACCAAGGGCATGAGTACGAAATAGGTGGGGTAAACTAAGGGCAGTAGCCAATCGAATAACGATGGCATGAGACCCTTGTGAATTAACCCTGTGATGAAGTACCAGCCGATTAAGGCAAACAGAAATGGCAATAATCGATTTGCTGTTGAGTTTAATTCTAATGAAAACCGTAAGAATAGTGCCACCGCAAAACAGTGCAACCCACCTAGAATAGAAAGCCACCAATATGCTTGGGTAAACAACGCTTGATAGTCGGCCATGAGCTCCTCGGTTATGTGTTACTTGTGGGTAAGGTTGCTGTCGGATTGTTATAGCCTACCAATGATATCGCTGATGGTCATCTTTGTGTTTGTTTTTCCTCACTTGAATATGGCATGAAGCGATGAGTTTTGCCCCTTGAGATGGTTCGATGGTAGCGCGATGAGCAAAAAGGCGGGTTGTTTCGTAGTATGTTGGCTATCGGATGAAAATCATGAGCCTAGTTTTAATGCTCAGTAGAAATGGAAACGGCAATTTATGGCACAAAAAGAGGGCACTAAGGTGCCGGTTTCGCGCTTAGCACGGCTATCCAAGATGGGTGCATTAGTGGCTAAGGTTGCGGGCAATGTGGCTTATCAAGGGGCACAAGAGTGGCGTAAGGGGCAAAGCCCTTCGCTGAATCAATTATTGCTGCAGCCAAAAAACATTGAGCAGTTAGCGCAAAAACTGTCCCATTTACGCGGCGCGGCTATGAAGCTAGGGCAATTGTTATCAATGGATGCCGGTGAACTATTGCCTGCTGAGCTTAGTGGGTTATTGGCTCGGCTACGCAATGATGCTGAGCCGATGGCTCATAAGCAATTAGTCGCGATACTGGCGGCGCAATGGGGGCCTAATTGGATTGATAAGTTTAGCCATTTTGAATTGCGCCCGTTTGCGTCAGCGTCTATTGGTCAGGTGCATTTGGCTTATGATGAAACGGTGAAAAAGTGTGCGGTGAAGGTGCAATATCCGGGGATAAAAGACTCCATCAGCAGCGATGTGGATAATGTGGCTAGCTTGTTGAAGTTATCCGGATTATTGCCTAGTCATCTCAACTTAGCTCCCTTGTATCAAGAGGCAAAACAGCAACTGTTGGCCGAAGCGAGTTACTTAACCGAGGGGCGCTACATTAGCGCTTATCAGGCCCAGCTTAAATCATCTGAGTTTGTTTTACCGGTTGTGGACACGGATTTGAGCAACGACGATATCTTGGTGATGTCTTATCTGGAGGGCGTCGCCATCGATACTTGCACCAATCAAAGTCAGGCTGTATGCGATAGTCTAGCCAGTCGTTTAATTGGCTTGTTTTTTCAAGAATTGTTTGGTTTTAAGTTAATGCAAACCGATCCAAACTTTGCCAATTATTTATATCAGCCTGATACCAATAAAATCGGCTTACTGGATTTTGGTGCAACCCGAGCCATCCCCGAACACATTAGCCAAGGTTACTTAGCGCTGATCAATGCAGGGGCGCAGCAAGATCAATCAGCCATGTTAGATGCGGCCAGAGCCATTGGCTTTTTTAAACAAGACATAGATCCGCATTATCTCGAACAAGTGCTGACCATTTTTGCCTTAGCTTGTGAGCCATTGCGCCACGATGGGCCTTATCATTTTGGTCAGAGTCAACTAGCGCAGCGCATTAAAGCCGCGGGAATGGCGGTGAATCGAGATAAATCTCAGTGGCACACGCCGCCAGTGGATGCGTTATTTATTCATCGTAAGTTAGCGGGGCTATATCTGTTAGCAGCCAAGTTAGATGCCAAAGTAGATGTGCGGGAGCTGTTTGCGGCTTACCGGCTTGGTTAGAAAGCCTAGCTCTAGCTATCTAGTAGCCATTTTCAATAGGCAAAAAAAAGCACAGCTAGGCGAGCCTTAGCTGTGCTTTATTGGTTTGCGGATATGTTACTTCATAGGTTTAACTATGTAGAGTAGATCACCGCTTGATACCTGCTGACCACTGGTGTTCATAATACGCTCTATGCGGTATTTCTGATCATCAGGGTAAATCACAGCGCCTTTGCGGTTAAAGCCGCCTAGCGTCACTTTCGAGAACATCTTCATCGCTTCCATTAAGCCTAAGGTTTGGTTAATGGTCACTATGTCACCTTCTTTCACAAAGTCAGGTTCACTTGGTGACGATGCGGTGTAGAAGATACCTGCGCTTTGCGCAATAACTTTCAGCTCGTCAGATCCTTCAACCTTGATAGAGTCAGCATTTGATGCGCCCGCTACCGTTGCTGCCGCTTCCATTTCTGCGATTAACGCATCTTGGTCTAGCTCTGCCATCAACTTAGGTAGGTAGTTGGTGTCGTAAACGCCTGCGCGGAAGGTTTCGTCTTTCAAGATACGCTTCAACAACGGAATGTTGGTTGCGATACCTTTGATGACCACAGAATCAAGGTAAGCGTATAGCTTCTCAACCGTGTCTTCACGATCTTTACCCTTGATGATGATTTGAGCAATCAAGCTGTCGTAGTAAGGTGATACTTCTTTGCCTTCTGCGATCATCGCCATGATTTCAACGTCATCACGCTCAGGTAGCACGCATTCAGTTACTAGGCCAGGGTTTGGCACTAGCTGCATGATGCCTTTTGAGTCCATTGCGGCTTTTTCGGCCGTGACACGTACTTCAATCGCATAACCGTCTTGGACTGGCTGCATGCTTTCGATGCTTTCACCCGAGGCGATTTTGTATTGTGCAGAAACAATATCAATACCAGAAGTCGCTTCGGTTACAGGATGCTCTACCTGCAGACGGGTGTTCATTTCCATGAAGTACACGTCGTTGGCATCGAGGTCGTAAATAAATTCAACCGTACCCGCACCAAAGTAGTTCACTGCATCAGCAATGGCTGCGGTGTACTTGTACACGCGCTCTTCCAGATCTTTTGGCAGCATAGTTGAAGCAGATTCTTCGACTACTTTTTGGTTGTTGCGCTGCACCGAACAGTCACGTAAACCTAGTACGCGCGTGTTACCGAACTTGTCACGTAATAGCTGCACTTCGATGTGACGTAGTGAGGTGACGTATTTCTCTAGGTATAGGTCGCCATTACCAAAGGCGGCACGCGCTTCAGCACTGATTTGCTGGTAAAGCTCGTACATGTCTTCGGCTTTTTCAACCACTTGAATACCTTTACCACCACCGCCGTTTACGGCTTTTAGTAGCACAGGGTAGCCAATCTTCTCGGCGATATCTTCGGCTTGTTCAGCGCTGCTCAGAATACCATGTGAGCCGGGTACGACAGGTACATTGTTGTCTTGCGCGGTTTTGATTGCGTTAGACTTGTTACCCATGGTCGACATGCTTTGTGTGCTTGGACCGATAAAGTTAATACCGTGATTCACACACATGCTGGCAAATTGTGGGCTTTCCGATAAGAAGCCGATACCTGGGTGGAGAGAGTCAACTTGCTCGTGCTCGGCAACACGTAGTACCGAGTAACCGTTTAGGTAACTTTCATCCGAGGTATTACCACCTAGACAAACTAGACGGTCTGTAGGGCGTAGCATGTCAGCAGGTACAGAAGTCATATCTGGATCGGAAGCCACTAATACCACGTCGATGTTGTTTTCTTGTGCCTTACGGATCAGCTTCACTGCGGTACAGCCACGCGCGTGGATCAAGGTGCGCTTAACGGGTTTCATCAGTTCAACTGGGTCAACTGATTTCACTTCATTTAGCTCGGCATCGGGCTGTGGCACAAAACCAGATAGGGCACGGTTGATCACTTCTTCGATGGTATTGGTTGGCATTGGCATCGCCACATCAATATCACGCAGTTTTTGATCTAGGTCGTCTGAGAATGGGTTTTTAACTAGACCCGCCATTGAACCTGGAGTAACCGATAGGTAGTTAGACAAGGTTGACGTTGATGGCAGGTAAGCAGGTACCACCATTTGTCCAGCAAATGGCATGTTGGTGCCCGACAAATAGTAAGTTTGCGCGAGTGGGTGGGTCACGAAGCTCGCTTGTGCACCACCGGTACAGTCACCGTAGCCAAACATCACGATAGGCAGCTCATTATCACGTACAAAGCGCGTAATACGGTCGTTCACCACCGCCATTGAGAATAGTGCCGCTGCACCTTCTTTAGTTTGCATGCCGCCAGAGCTAATAAAGGCGATAACAGGTAGGTGTTGTTTCGCACATTCTACCAATAAGGCACAGAATTTCTCGGCACTGGCCATGTCAAATGCACCCGCTTGGAATGCGGTATTAGATACGGCGATACCAACGCGTTGGTTTTTACCTTCGCTTAGTTGGAAATCAGCAAAACCGGTGACTAAACCACAAGGTTTGATGCCTTTATCTAGGGCATCTTCAACCGATAAACGGAAACCTGGGAAATCAAGTAGGTTTGCAGTGATCATATGGCCATTGATTTCTTTAAAGTTATTAAAGAATTTGGCAATGATGTCTTGGTATTCCTTGTTGCCTTTGCGTTTTTCTTCACGAAGCAAGCCTTGAATTAACAAGTCTTGGTAACCCATGGTCAAACGGTTCCAGAAGTCTTTACGACGACCGATACGCATTGGGTTAATCGCGCCTTTGTAGCTGCCTTTGTCTTGCTCGGTTTCATAGTATTCCGGCAATAGACGCTCAAAGAAGTATGTTAAGATAACGAATAGGCTGTCGTTCAGTTGTGGGAAACCGATACTCTTCCACTGCTCAACTTTCGACAGCAAATCGCCGCGGTGTGATTGTGCAAGGAAGAACTTCAACCAGTGGTTAAATGCCGCTTTTTGCTCAGCAGGATCGCCTTTGCCGACTTTTTCTAGCGCTGCTTCGAGGGATTCGTTCATCAGTTTTGATACTGAAGTACGAGATAGCGCTTGTTTGTCCATCGCTTCTTTTGCGATGCTGGCTAGGTTACCGATAGCGATATCGTATAACTGGTTGAAAATAAGAATGTTACGACATTCTTGGATGAAGTCTTCGCGCAGCTCTTTGTGCACGATAACGTCAACAACTGTTAGCTCGTTTAGATCCGGCCAACCTTTGGTGACTGGGTTGGTTTCTTCATCTTGAAGGTAACGGATTAGCGCGCGGAAGTTATTGGTTGCGCTTGACTTCCAGCGGTTGTAAAGCGAAAGGCTTAAATTGAAAAGGAGCGCTTGTTTGGCTTTTTCAAAGTTCTCTTTTGGCTCACCTAAGATAAGCTTGGTTAGCACGTTACGCTCGGTGCCAATTTCGTCGCGCTTGGCGATGAAGTTTTTCCAGTCTTTAGCCAGTTGATCATCGTACTTGATGTTGTCTGGTGCTTCTAACCAAGATTCAAATACACGGCGTTGATCTTCCTTAATACGCGCTTTTAGGTCGCCCTCTGGCACTTCAAGTTTAGATAGACGGCCGTATTGGTCTTCAGGAATAGAGTGAATACGCGAGCGCAGCGTGAGATAACGCATATAACGATAAGCCAAACCGAAGGCATTGTTGTGTACGGTTGGGTTTTTCGCTAGATGGAATGCAGATGCTCCTTCTACCGCTTGTAGATGCTTAGAAGGCGCTAAATAGCGCGTTAAGCTGCGGTGGTAGTGCTCAAGGATATCTGGATATTTGCGTACAAATTCAATTGATGCACTTTCAATCGAGTTAATTGACGACACGATGGCTTTTTGTAAGTTGCGCTGGCGTTCGTCTTGATCAACCGGTGAGAAGTCAATGATGCCATCGATACAGCCGTTGGTGTAAAGCTCTTCTGGCGATACGCCAACAAACTTAGCACATTCTTGCCAAGATAAGTTGTACTTACGTGCGATGCTTTGTAGGCCTTTTGGTTGGATAGTATTGAAAATACCATCACGTACCGATAATAAAATGTTAGCCGTTGCCAGTGGAATAGCACCACCTGAGTAACCCACACCGATAATGATACCCACGGTTGGTACGTCAACATTGGCACTTTCGGAAATCATTTGTGAGATGCTGTGAGCTTGGTTACCGGCGTTAGCCACTTCACCCGCATCGGCTCCTGGGGTATCGATAAGGTAAACAATAGGCAATGCCATTTCTGAATACTTACGAATGGCTTTACTGGCTGCTTTGTGATGTTCTGGCATCCAAGCACCATTATTGGTGCTGCGCTCTTGGGCGATGATACCAACACGGCGAGTGTAACCACCAAAGTCTAGATCCATTTCAGCACAGTAAAATGGGCCTTGGCTGGTTTCACTGATAACTTTGCCGTTAAATCCAGAGATGACATCTTTGGCACTAGGACGTTTGTTGTCTTCAGCTGGTTGCACGGTGCGTGCGATATAGGCATCAACATCCAGTTTTTTGATGGCTTTTAAATTAGATTGAATTTTGTCATCGGCGATCAAGCCATCTAATTGGGCTACGACAGAAGGCAGACTGTTGTCAGGAAACAGAGAAAAATCTTTCGCGAGATGTTCGGCCTGGATAAATAGAGGGTCTGCGCCCTTGCTCATTTCCAGAAACGAGGATGTTGGTTTACCAGCCATACAGTATCCTTATTATTTCATACACGTATATAGGTGGCATAATCTACAACAAACTGAATTGTGATACTATGCTTTGCAGGTAAACAGCACGTTCCAAATATGGAACAGCAGGAAAAAATGTGACAGATCTGAATGGTATGGCGATTTTTGCCAAAGTTGTTGAAGCAAAAGGCTACTCTCAAGCTTCCCGTTTGACTGGCTTGCCCAAGTCAACGATTAGCCGAAAAATATCCCAATTGGAAGATCACTTGGGGGTGAGATTATTGCAACGCAATACCCGTGGATTGAGTTTAACTCATGTCGGGGCTTTGTATTATCAACACTGCGCTAACATAGTCCAAGAAATGGAAGAAGCGTTAGCGACCATAGAAAATACCCATCAGGATATTACCGGCTTGTTGCGCATTGCGTTGCCCGTTTCCTTTCATCAAGATGCCATTGCTACCTTGTGCAGTGGTTTTTTACGCAAGTATCCCAAGGTAGATTTGGATATTCAGTTTATCGATGCCGAAGTAAGCCTCATCGGTGAAGGCTATGATATCGCTATCAAATATGGCCCACTTGACGCTTCAGACTTAATTGCTCGGTTATTGGTGGAGCGCCAGCCTGTGTTGGTCGCCAGTGCCAAATACTTGAATGCCCATGGCTCTCCTGCAACGCCACAAGACTTAGCAAATCATCAAGGATTACTCCTTGGCACACCTCGCTCATCGGCCATTTGGCCAATAGGAATTGGCGCAAAGAAAACCATGGTGCAGTTTGAGCGTAAGGTGCGGGTTAACAGTAATACCGTACTTAAGCAAATGACCAAGGCGGGAGTGGGCATTGCCATGCTAACAGAATCGGTTTGTCAGCAAGAGTTGCAGTCGGGTGAGTTAAGGCGCGTGTTGGCTGATTATCCGCTGGAGCCGATTAAGGTGTATGGGGTGTATTCAAGTCGTCGTCAGCTGGCGAATAAAATCACCAGCTTTTTAGACTTTTTCTGCCAGCACTTTAGCAACCATGAATCGCTACAACCTCTAATGCGTGGCGTTCGCTAAGGCTTAGCGTTGGGTTACATTTGCTTGAATAAGGTTTGGAAGCTACGACTTACGGCAACAGGGCGCTTAACATTGTTAAGGTGAACCACCATTTTTCCGGTGATGTCTTTATTCACATGTTTAATTGCCGATACATTTACTATGCTAGAGCGGTGCACTTGCCAAAAGTTTTGTGGATCGAGCTGTTGTACTAAGTCTTTGATCGGGGTGCGGATAACAAATTCACCTTCATGAGTAATGGCGGTGGTGTACTTGTCTTCGGCATGAAAGCATAAAACGTCGGTAATCGGAATAATGTGAATGTTATCCTTGCGACTCGCCTTGAGCCATTCTAAGTAGTTACCTTTAGGATTACTGAGCTTTTCAATTAACTTAGAGAGACTTTGTTGCTCCGGCTCAGGATTGTCGGCCTTGGCTTGTAGTCTA
The DNA here is from genome assembly GCF_046452435.1 of Motilimonas thetidivivens. NCBI lineage: Bacteria > Pseudomonadati > Pseudomonadota > Gammaproteobacteria > Alteromonadales > Motilimonas > Motilimonas thetidivivens. Next base: position 48,826 of record NZ_JBKFDK010000021.1, on the reverse strand, counting down.
AGTTTTACTTTATCGAGGGCTCGGATCAGGCGATCTTCCGCTATCGGCTTTAATAGGTAATCAACCGCTTCGTGTTCAAATGCCTCTACTGCATATTGATCATACGCTGTAGTGAATACAATTAAAGGTGCATTAGGTTGACTGGCTAATCGTCTCGCCACTTCTATGCCATCAATGCCTGGCATGCGAATATCAAGAAACATGACATCGGGGTTGAACTCAGCGGTGAGCTCTAACGCCTTGTTGCCATCCCCAGCTGTGCCAACAATGTTGAGCTCAGGCCAGTTGTCTCCCAGTAATTTGTCTAGGTAAAGTCGCAGTAGGGGTTCATCATCAACGATTAATGCGGTGATTTCATGTTGCATACGGTATTTCCATTTCTAATTTAAACCCACCTTGAGTCGGCTCCTGAAAATTCAGTGAGCTGTGGCCATCAAATAAACTGAGTAAACGTTGCTTGGTATTGTGAATACTTAAGCCTGATAAGCGCTCGCAACGTCCAGCGGCGCCGTCGTCGGCGATCACTATATACAGTTTGTGTAGCTGAGAATTTTCACATACCCCTTTGATTTCGATATTGATAGTGCCACCTTCAAGAGCGGGTTCAATACCAAAGATAATGGCATTTTCAATCCAAGGTTGCAGTAACAGGGGCGGCAGTTGTAGCTCCATATCTAATTCGGGATCTATCTTAATATGAAACGTAAGTCGTTCACCAAGACGGATTTTATGAATTGATAAGTAGGCGCTAATAAAATTGACTTCATCTTTTAGCGTAACCAGTTTTTGCCTTGAGCCATTGAGGCTTTGACGTAGTAAACGGGTCAGTAAATTAAGTAACTCAAGGGCGCGGTCCGGATCCGATGGGATCACGGCTTGTAAATTGGCCAAGGTATTAAAAAGAAAATGCGGTTCAACCTGACTCTGTAATAGTTGCAGCTGGCTTAGGATCAGTTCTTTTTCTTGTTGCGATTTATCTAATTGAGCTTGTTTTAATTGCTCTTTAATTTTGAAAGATGATTCGCGAGAGTAAAAGTACCAACCGATGACCAAGCTAAATAGCGTCGCTGCGATAAACACTTTAATGCTAGCAAAGGTTGCTAGGTTCAGACTATCACTATGGGCTAGATGATGTATCCAAAAACCCGCGAGCATGCCTAAGGGAAAAGCAAGTAACCAAGGTAGTAAGCCTTTTTTATGGGTTAACGCTTGAGGATGACGCAGGTGGATCAACATTAAGGGAATAAATAAGACTAGGCCAACCCCATTTGAGATAAGAATACTTGTCCAGATCGGTGTCGATATTAGCTCAAGCCAAGAGCCCGAAAGCCCAATCAGCGAACACACCAGTATCATTAATCCGGTTCTCTGTAGGAATAGCTTTAAGCTTAATTCTGGAGGTTGTGAAAGCTGTGACATAGTTTGCCCTAAAGTTGGCTGCTCGTTGGCTACTTTATTATTTTATTGGTTGTTATGAAGCTGTTTAAAAAAAAGCCACCACTAGTATGGGCCTTAACTAGTGATGGCATTAGCCTAGAATATCACTCAACGCATGCAGGGAGCTTCGATATAAGAGTGTGTAGGCACACAAAGTTGTTTTAGACAGTTTTCATAAAACTGCAGTTACTATAAATCATTTAATTTCCTTGCCTACGCCGATGCGACAGAAAGGTAGTCTGTTCAGATAAGTGGTAACAACAGCAGATAAGTGGATAGCGTAAGGTTTATTGTTTTAATTGTTAACAAATTAGCTATATATCGAGGGGCCTATGTGTGCTTTAGCGCTGCTAGCCGCTTGGCCGGGGCGCAACAGCGATGCAGCAAAGGCCTAGATGAAGTTAACGAGCCGTAGCCGCCTATTTGTTGAGTTCCTTAACATCTTCATGGATTTCTTGCGCATTCCAAACCCATTCAAATAAATACTCGTCTGACCAAGCTGCACGGGGAAAGTGAATTTCAATATAGTTATCTTCAAACTTATAGAGTGAGGCGTTTACTTTGGTATCACTGCATATCCACAGCAAAATGAATGCCACAATAGGATAAACAAACAAGACCTTGAACATCTGATTTCTTCCTTGAAAACTAAGTAAAAATGACTTGAGCATTCTACCTGAGCAGTTAGTTAAAAACAGTGCAGGAATAACTTTTTTTCAATGTTATGGCTTGGGAGTCGGATTAATGACGGCAAACTGTTGGGCGTGACTCTTTATCGGTGTACTCTTGGTAACCATGGATTATCTCTTAATTAAACAAAGCCATCAGTGGTTGGTGGCGTTGAGTTTAGTGTTGTTTTGGTGGCGAGTCGTATTGCGGTTAAAACGGCATCCTTGGCGTCATTCAGCATGGTTTAAAATACTACCTCATGGTATTGATACAGGGATCGTGCTCATGGGGGGATGGCTTTGCTATCTTTTATCGGTTTGGCCATGGCAATTAGATTGGCTGATGATCAAGCTAAGTGCATTATTGGTATATATTTTGTTGGGTAGCGCAAGTCTAAAGTTGAGTCGCAGCCATCAGGGAATGCTTGGCTTTGCGGTCGCGGCAACGTTGGTGTATTGCTATATGATAGGAGTGGCTATGGCGAAATCAGGCTTGTCTTGGTGGGAGCTTTATGGATATTGAATATCGTTTACCTGTGCTTGGCGTATTGTGGAAGCTGCTAATCTTAGCAGCTTTTCCGTTGCTGGTTTGGGGCTATTTACAAGTGATGTCGGTTAGTTTTGCGGAATTAGATGAAGGCATGAATAGACATAAGGTCACTATTTTTGGCCTCTACTTTGTGCTGATTATGATTTGGTGGTGGTTAAATCCCAAGGTACAGAGATTATTGCGAGGGCAGCGTTAATGCCACTTGAGCCAAATTATTTATACTTGTTGTTAGCTTGCACTGGATTAGGCTCACTGGCTTTGCTCGTCTTGTTATTACAAAAGCAGCGCAAGAGCTTGGCATTAGTAACCGAAAATGCCTTACTAGCACAGCGTTTAAGTGATGCCCAACAACAAAATATAAGCTTGCAGGAGCAGCAGCAACAGCAGCAAATTAAGCTTGAAATGCAGCAAGACCACATCACTAAATTAACCAGTCGTTATCGTGAGGTGCAAGTGCAATTGCATCATGAGCGCCAACGAGGCGAAGAGCGACTGGCGCAGCAAACGGCCTCAGAGCAAAAGCTTGTTGAGCAGTTTGAACGCTTGTCTCAGCGTATTTACGCCGAAGAAACCGCCAAGTTTAAGTCGCTTAACCGTGATAGTTTGGAGTTACTACTTAATCCTTTGCAGCAGCAGCTGGCAGGCTTTAAAAGCCAAGTTGCCGATGTTTACAATAATGAAGCCAAAGAGCGTTATAGCTTAAAGGTAGAAGTAGAGAAATTGGCTAGCTTGAATCAGAAAATGGTGGAAGAAGCGGCGAACTTAACTCAGGCCTTAAAAGGCGATAATAAGCAGCAAGGCAATTGGGGTGAAGTGATACTGCAACGGATTTTAGAAGATTCAGGATTACGTTTAGGCCATGAATATGAAATTCAGCAAAGCCTTAAAAATGAACACGGCAGACGTTATCAACCTGATGTCATCGTGCATTTACCCAAGGGCAAGGACATTATTGTTGATTCTAAAGTCTCCCTCACCGCTTATGAGCGCTTCTTTAATGCTGAGTCAGAAAGTCTTAAGAAACAAGCACTAACAGAGCATGTTTTATCAGTACGTAATCACATCAAGGGGCTTGGTAATAAGGATTACCACAAGCTTGAAGGGGTTAGGACCTTAGACTATGTGCTGTTATTTATTGCGGTAGAGCCCGCTTTCCTATTGGCCGTACAAGAAGATCCTAGCTTGGTTAAGTTGGCCTTAGAGCACAATATTTTACTGGCGAGTCCTTCTAACTTGATGATCGCCCTTCGCACCATTGAAAATTTATGGCGCTATCAAAGACAAGAAGAAAATGCCCAGCTCATCGCAAAAAAAGCCGGTAACCTATATGAAAAGTTACGTTTATTCAGTGAAGATTTATTAGAGGTGGGCGCTTCAATAGATAAAGCACAATCAAGTTATCAACGCTCTTTGAAACGATTTTCACAGGGGCGGGGCAATGTAGTACAGCAAGCGGAGCAACTGAAAAACTTAGGCGCTGAGGTTAATAAGTCCTTACCTAGCATTTTGCTCGATGAAGCCGAGTTGGATCATCATGACGCACCAGAGCGGTTATTTAAGCTCTAGTTTTGTATCCATTATCTCAACATAATTGAGTGCATCTGCATTTTGCAAATTAGCTTGCAATGGTGTTTTAGCGGGCTGTTGGCGCACTATTTCTAATGGTGATTGATTGCTGTTTAGCAAGCTTGCCACCAGATAACACTGTGCATACAACAGGCTAGCGGGATTGAAGAGAGCAACACAGGCCGCAACAATGATTATTTGTTTCATAATATTTTCTTTTTTTTAGCTTTACGCACTGCAAAATAAGTGAGAGCAAGCTGGTTATAACACATAACCGAAAAGTATGCTTGATTCATGCCAATGATTTCTAGCAAGATCACATGACGATCACCTTGCTGGGCTGTTTACAACAAGGCTTGTGGATCGTCGCTAAACACGCTGGTGACGCCCCATGCCCAGAGTTCCTTGGCTTGCCCAGCTTGGTTAACGGTATAGCATAACAATGGGTATTGCTTGGCCGTCACCTCATCAGCTTGGGCTTGCGTCAGCAACTGAGCATCACAGTGAATACTGACCGCATTAAGCTGCTGAGCGATGGTTAACCAATCGGCAGGTAAGTCTTCAAATAAAATCCCTATGGCTAGCTCTGAACTTAAGGCGCGCAGAGCGGCAAGTGTTTGATGACAAAAGCTACTGATCAAAAGAGGACGCGAAAAGTGAGCTTGTTGCAGTTCTTTATACACAGCTTGTGCCATCACTTGCGGTGCATGATGGTAGGTTTTTATTTCAAGATTTAACGCTAAGCCTAAATTATCTATGTGTTTTAAACCTTGTTGCAGACTAGGGATCCGCTCACCTTGAAACCGGTTGCTAAACCAGCTGCCAGCATCAAGTTGGCTCAAGTCTGCTAACGTTTGCTGATAAACATTGCCCTGACCGTTTGAGCAACGGGTTAGGGTGTCATCGTGGATCACCACACATTCGCCCGAGCCACACAAGGTGGTATCTATTTCAACCCATTGCAATCCAGCTTCTGCCGCTAAGCTAAAGCTAGCTAAGGTGTTCTCCGGTGCATGGGCTTTCACCCCGCGATGGCCAATGATAGCTGGAAAATGAAATCTATTAGTCATAGTTAACTTCGCCAAAATGCAGGGAAAAAGAGTACCGTCACAGTTAAAATTTCGAGCCGGCCCATTAACATGGCGACACTTAAGGCCCATTTAGAGGCATCGGGTAAGCTGGCAAAGTTACCTGAAGGGCCAATCAACTCACCCAGACCTGGACCCACATTTGAAACAGCTGTGATGGCGGCGGTAAGGGATACAATCACGTCAGAGCCGAATGCCGCAAGGAAAGCAGCTGTAACCAGTATGGTCGCAAAATAAGCCAAGATAAAGGCCACTAATGAGCGGATAATGGCATCGCTGACGCGGCGTTTATTATAATTTTGCGGAAACACCCCGCGTGGGTGCAATAGCTGTAAGGTTTGCTTTTTGAGCATGGTGGCTGCTATTTGAAAGCGGAATACCTTAATGCCACCGGAAGTTGAACCAGAACAAGCCCCCGCGAACAATAAAAAGAAGAACAATATAGTGGTGAGTGGGCCCCAAGCACTAAAATCAGACAGGCCAAATCCGGTGGTGGTGACCACAGAAATGACATTAAACAGGCTGATCCGAATGGCATCGAGCAGCCCAAAGGTGCCACGAAGCCATAAATATAGAGTGATTATAATGCTACTTAATAGCACTAGTTTCACAAATCCAATGACTTGCGCATCGCGATAAATATGCTTTGAATTACGCCGTTTAACGGCGTGGATAAGTAATAAAAAAGGTAACCCGCCAAGGAACATAAATAAGCACGCATTCCAATGAGCGGCGGGGCTAAAGTGCGACATCGAGCTGTCTGATGTTGAATAGCCGCCAGTGGATAATGTGGTCATGGCATGGTTCACGGCTTCAAAGTGAGTCATACCCGATGCCAAATAACCAAAATAACAGAGCACAGTTAAAATCACATAAACTTGCAGAATTTGCCCGGCTAGTTGCTGCGTTTTAGGGGTGCTTTTATCAGACCATTCCGATGATTCGGTTTGGAATAATCGCATACCACCGACGTTTAAAAACGGCAAAATGGCCACCCCCATCACAATAAAGCCAATACCGCCGAGCCATTGCAAAATTGAGCGCCACATTAATACGCTATGGGGCATGGTATCTAAGCCACTCAGCACCGTACTGCCTGTGGTGGTGATACCAGACATGGTTTCAAAATAGGCGTCCGTGTAGCTGATGTGTTCAATGAGCATTAAGGGTAAGGCCGCAAAGGCACTGCCCACGACCCACACGGCAGTGGTGAGCAAAAACATCTCGCGCACACCCAGGCGAAACGTTTGTACCCGACCAAAATGTAACAACAAGAAAGCAACGATATGGCTGAGGAGGATTGAAGCAAAAAACTCTTTACTGCCCACGCCGCCGGTAAATAATGCCAGTAGCATGGGGATGTACATAAACAGCGCCAGTTTAGATAAGATTAATCCAGTGATAAACAAGAGCGGTTTGTAGTTTAACATTGAATTGGCCCGCGGCTACAAGAAGAAGGGGCTTGGTTGGAATAAGCGTTCAACCTCAGGGATAAAGCGTTTATTCACCAAGAACATCACCACATGATCGTCTTGCTCGATAACCGTATGGTCGTGAGCGATGAGCACTTCTTCCCCGCGCACAATTGCGCCTATGGTGGTTCCCGGCGGCAGTTTTAATTCACTTAATTTACGTCCAACCACTTTAGAGGTGATTTTATCGCCATGAGCAATGGCTTCGATGGCTTCAGCGGCGCCACGTCGCAGTGAATATACGTTGGCCAAATCGGCCTTACGCACATGAGTAAGCAGGGCCGAAATGGTGGCTTGCTGGGGTGAGATGGCGATGTCGATAGGGCCACCTTGCACTAAGTCAACATAAGCACCACGTTGAATGAGCACCATCACTTTTTTAGCGCCAAGCTGTTTGGCCAACATGGCTGACATGATATTGGCTTCATCATCATTGGTTACGGCAATAAAGACGTCGGTTTGATCTATGTGCTCTTCGGTCAATAGTTCATGATCCGACGCGTCGCCAGAAAACACTATGGTGTTATCGAGTAGTTCAGACAAGCGCTCGGCGCGTTTGTAATCCCGCTCGATCAACTTAACACTGTAGTTTTTCTCTAACGCCTTGGCTAAGCCCGCACCGATATTACCACCACCCACTATCATGATGCGCAAGTACGGACGCTCAAGCTTTTGTAATTCACTCATGACTGCGCGAATATGGGCGCTGGCGGCAACGAAAAACACCTCGTCATCGGCTTCGATGATGGTGGTGCCCTGCGGACGAATGGCATTGCCTTGGCGAAAGATAGCGGCAACCCGTGTCTCGATATTGGGCATGTGCTCTTTTAATGCGGCGAGGGCATTACCAACCAAAGGCCCGCCATAGTAGGCTTTGACTGCCACTAGGCCAACTTTACCTTCTGCAAAGTCAACAACTTGCAAGGCTCCGGGGTAATCAATTAAGCGCTTAATGTAGTCGGTCACCAGCTGCTCAGGCGCGATCAGGTGGTCGATAGGCACGTTGTCGTTGTTAAATAAGCGATCTTTTTCGCGCAAGATGGCCGAAGAGCGAATTCGGGCTACCTTGTTTGGTGTATTAAATAAGGAGTAAGCAACTTGGCAGGCCACCATATTGGTTTCATCGCTGTTGGTGACGGCGACCAGCATGTCGGCATCTTCTGCCCCCGCTTCACGTAACACATGGGGATGAGCGGCGTGACCTTGGACTACACGCAAGTCGAATTTGTCTTGTAGCTCTCTTAGGTTATCTTCATTTTGGTCAACGATGGTGATGTCGTTGTTTTCGCCAACGAGGTTTTCAGCTAGCGTCCCGCCAACTTGTCCAGCACCCAGAATGATGATTTTCATTAGTTACCCTTAATCCGCTTTGGCATATGCCTTCGGCCAATGTTAGCTGACGTTATGCTTTTTTTAATTTTGCGTAGTAAAAACCGTCCATATCTTGCTGACCCGGTAGAATTTGCCATCCTGGCTTTTCTGGGGTGTCGTCTTGATGGAGTGGCTGTAGTATAGCGTCCTTGTTTTCTGCTAAAAAGTCTTTGATTTGCTGCTCATTTTCATCAGATAAAATGGAACAAGTCGCATATAACAAGGTGCCGCCGGATTTAAGTAATGCCCAGTTGGCTTTAAGAATGGCGCGCTGTAGTTGCGCTAGCTCAGCGATATCAGAATCGCGGCGCAACCATTTGATATCGGGATGGCGTCTGATCACACCGGTGGCACTGCAAGGTGCATCTAATAAGATGCGGTCATAGTGCTGGCCATCCCACCAAGTGTCGGGTTGACTTGCATCGCCATTGATTAACTTGGCCTTCAGGCCGATGCGATCTAGGTTTTCTTGCACCCGTTGTAAACGCTTAGGATCAAAATCAATCGCTGTCATACTGGCTAGTTGCGGCTGATTTTCTAGGATATGGGCGGTCTTTCCTCCCGGCGCAGCACAAGCATCGAGAATATGCTCGTTAGGTTGAGCATCCAGTAATTTCGCCGCCATTTGCGCCGCCGCGTCTTGTACCGAACAAGCGCCCGAGGCGAAATCCGGCAACAAAGTCACATCCACAGGCAGATGTAAGCGCAGCGCTTGCGGCGAAATGTCGCTACCACTGCACGCTAGCTCGGCTTGTTCTAGTAAGGCTTGGTATTGTGCGAGGCTGTGATGCTGGCGATTCACCCTAAGCCACATCGGCGCGCGCTCATTACCGGCTTCCAGTATGGCGCCAAATTGCTCGGGGTAGCTTGCTTGTAGGCGCTTAACTAACCAGCTGGGGTAGCAATATTGCAAGGTTAGATTATTGTCTACCTTGGCCAGTAAGCTGTCTTGTTGGCGCTGAAAATTGCGTAGCACGGCATTAATTAAGCCTTTTAAGGCTGGTGCTTTAAGGTCTTTTACCCCGTTAACCGTATCGGCAACAGCCGCATGAGGAGGGATCCGAGTGTAAAGTAATTGGTAAAAACCCACTAAAACCAAAAAGTGTAGCGGCCGTTTCTTTTTCGTCAGTGGCTTATCCATCAGGCTGTTGCAAAAAAACTCTAGCCTAGGTAACCAACGTAAAACGCCGTAACTTAATTCTTGCAGTAGCGCTCTATCGCGAGGGGCGACAGTTTGCTGTGCACGAGGTAAAGCGGTACTTAATGATTCGCCTTGTTCAACCACTGCATTGAGAACTTGAGCCGCAGCCGCTCGCACATTGTTATTGGCCAAGTTGTTGTCCTACGATAAACCAATCTTGTTTGGCATTAAGTACATCTTGTACTGGCATGGCTTTTTTACCCGGAATTTGAATTTGTAATAGATTCAACACACCATCACCCGTGGCAACTTGAATACCACTTTTGTCGGCAGCCAAAACAGTGCCTGGACTGGCGTTAGTTTGTTGTGCCAGTACCTCAGCTTGCCACACTTTAATGCTTTGATCTTGATGCTGAAAATAGGAACAAGGCCAAGGATTGAAAGCACGGATGCAGCGTTCAATAAAGGCAGCACCTTGTTGCCAGTCAATCAAGGCTTCCTCTTTTGATAGTTTTTTCGCGTAGTTGGCTTGGGCATCATCTTGTTTGGTAGCGACCGCGCTGCCATTGGCTAATGCGTCAACCGTTTCAAGCAAGGCGCTCGGCCCTAGCTCGGCAAGTTTTTCATATAAGGTGGCACTGGTATCGGTCGCTAAGATAGGCAATTCGCTTTTACTGAGCATATCACCTGTATCTAAGCCGACATCCATTTGCATTATGGTGACACCCGTGGTGGCATCGCCCGCCCAGATTGCACGCTGAATGGGAGCCGCACCGCGCCAACGAGGTAATAAGGAACCATGCACGTTAATGCAGCCCAGCCTTGGCGTGTTTAGCACCTCGAGTGGTAAGAGCAGGCCATAAGCGACCACTATCATTAAATCAGCGTTTAATGTGGCTAGCTCGGCTTTAGCTTGTTCAGATTTAAAGTTTTCAGGTTGAAAAACCGGCAGTTGATGCTCAAGGGCTAAGCTTTTTACTGCGCTCGGCGTGAGTTTTTTTCCGCGTCCAGCCGGGCGATCCGGTTGGGTATAAACACCTACTATGTTGCAGCCAGCAGCAATTAAAGCACTCAAGTGACGTGCTGCGAAGTCGGGGGTTCCGGCAAAGACAATATTAAGTGATTTCAAGAGGCTTCCATATCGTTGTTGAGCAGAGGTAGCTGCCCAGCAAGAAACATCACAGAGTGATTAGCTGGGCAAGGAAACGGTGCGATTAACCTCGACGTTTGGCTTTTTCTAATTTTGTCTTGATTCTCTGGCGCTTGAGTGGCGACAAGTAATCAATAAATAGTTTGCCATCGAGGTGATCAATTTCATGCTGAATGCACACGGCCAGTAATTCATCTGCCTCAAACTCGATAGTTTCACCATCAAGGTTAAGTGAACGCACTTTAATTTTATCGGCACGTTGCACTTCGGCGCGGGTATCTGGCACAGACAAACAACCTTCTTCCATGGTTTCAATCCCTGATGTTTCGATGATTTCAGGGTTGATCAGGACTAAGCGTTGATCCCGTTGTTCTGATACATCAATAACTACAATTCGTTGATGTATATTAACTTGTGTTGCTGCAAGGCCGATGCCTTCTTCCTCATACATAGTGTCAAACATATCCTCAACAATTTGTTTTATTTGAGGTGTGACCTGTGCAACAGGTTTCGCAACTGTTCTTAGACGTTCGTCTGGAAAATGTAATACTTCGAGCAAAGCCATGTTATTATCTTGATACAACTATAAATGTGATTATATGGATTGTTTCAATTCTAGCCACTTCTGCGGTGAATTGACAGACTAAATGCCTACACAGGGAGAGTTATGAAATTTAAACAAGCTGCGACAGTCTTATTTGGGGCGTTGCTGTCGTTCTCCGTAACCGCGGACACTTTGAAATTAAAAGAAGGCCATCCCGATAGTTATATCGTTAAGAAGGGCGATACCTTATGGGACATCTCAGCCTACTTCCTTGATTCCCCATGGTTATGGCCGCGTCTTTGGCAAACTAACCCACAGGTTAAAAACCCACATTTAATCTATCCTGGCGATAAATTATATTTAACTTGGGTTGATGGCCAGCCACAGTTAGGCCGTAAGCGCCTAAAGAAAATGTCGCCTAAACCGCGCATAGAGGAAAAGCGCTCTGCAGTGCCAACCATCCCGCTTAACATTATTGAGCCTTTCTTAACCAAAGATCACATTATCGATGAGAGCTTGCTAAAGGGCTCGCCAAGGGTAATGGGACAAAATAATCGCAGCACCCGCATTACCAAGGGACATACCTTCTATGGCGAAGGCCAATACGAGCCAAATGTGCATTATGGTGTGTACCGTGTAGGTCCGACCTATACCGATAAAACCACGAAAAAAGTGTTAGGTGCTAAATTGGCCTATATCGGCTCAGCTCAGGTTAATCAAGACAAAGGGGTTAATGCTACTTCGGAAGTGTCGCCTTTAGTGATGACGCAAAGTGCGGTAGAAGCAAAATTGGGCGATATTATTTTGCCAATCCCTGAGTACGATGTATTACCCGCATTTTTTATTCCGACCTCTACACCGACCGAAATGCGCGGCTATATTGTTGATGCGTTGACAGAAAAAACGGCTTTAGGACGTGGCGATATCGTGGTGATTAATTTAGGTCAGCGTGATCAAATCGCACCAGGTGCTATCTTTAGTATTAAGCAACCGGGCGCTACCGTTATCAAACGTGGCGAGAAAGTGGTTTATGAAGAAGATGCTAATAAGTTTGAGCAGGTATTCTCGACAGGTGATAAGAGCCTGACTCTGCCTGAAGAAACCATTGGCATCCTGATGGTATTTAAGACCTATGAAAAATCCAGTATTGCCATTATTGTTCGCGGTAAAGATTTAGTTGGTCGAAACTTTGACATTCAAGGGGTCGAGTTCTAACTATCAAGACGCTCAGCTCTGGTTAGCATTACAGGCTATACCAGGGCTGAGCGCTCGCCGAGCTGTTGCGCTTGTGGCGCGATTTGGCATTGCCCAACTTTTCCAGCAAGCTGCTGCGACACTTCATTCATTAGGGTTAACACCCGAGCAAATTACTGCGATACAAAACCCCGATTGGCCTTGGTTTGAGAGCATTTTAGCCTGGGTGCAAGCCAATGATGCCCAAGTAATTTGTTATGATAGTCCGGTCTATCCCCTGCCATTAAAAGAAATTGCCAGTCCGCCTCTGGTTTTGTTTGCCCAAGGTAATGTCAGCTTATTACAGCAGCCACAGCTCGCCGTTATCGGTAGCCGTAATGCAACGCATTATGGCCGTGATAAAGCACAGTTATTTGCTCAGCAATTAAGTCAACAAGGTTTAGTGATCACCAGTGGTTTAGCCTTAGGTATCGATGCTCATGCCCATCGCGGGGCATTGCAGGCTCAGGGTGGCACCATTGCGGTATTAGGTTCGGGGTTAGCCAATGTGTATCCTAAGCGCAATCTTGGACTGGCAGCGGAAATTCGAGAAAAGGGCCTTATTATTTCTGAATTTTGGCCAAATTCGCCACCTTTGGCTAAACATTTTCCACGGCGCAATCGTATTATTTCAGGATTGAGCTTGGGCACCTTAGTGATAGAGGCTTCTTTGAAGAGTGGCTCTTTGATCACCGCCAAGTATGCGTTAGAGCAAAATCGTGAGGTGTTTGCCTTGCCCGGCTCGATTGATAATGCTCAGGCTTGCGGCTGTCACTGGCTCATTAAGCAAGGGGCTAAACTAGTGACAGAAACCGCCGATATAATAGATGAGCTACAATTAATAATGAGGCCGCGGCCACAACAGTTGGCCCTAACAGAGGAGAAAAACACCGGAAATACGTTGCCATTTCCAACTTTGTTGGATAGTGTAGGTTTTGAAACCACCTCGATTGACTTGGTGGTTGAACGTAGCGGAGAACCTGTGCAACTAGTACAAACTCAACTGCTGGAACTTGAACTCGACGGTTGGATTGCACAAGTGCCCGATGGATACGTCAGACTGAGGAGGGATTAGTTATGTTCGACATCCTCATGTACCTGTTTGAAACATATATACACAGTGATTCGGAATTACTCGTTGATCAGGAGGAGCTAACAGAAGAACTAACTCGTGCGGGTTTTCATCAAGAAGAGATATACAAGGCATTGGATTGGCTAGAAAAATTGGCTGATTTGCAAAACAATGACGAGAATCCATATCTTTGTCGCGATGTGCAAAACTCGATTCGTATTTACACTCAGGAAGAGATGAATCGCCTCGATACCGAGTGCCGAGGATTCTTATTATATTTGGAACAGATAAAACTGCTGAACTCTGAAACCAGAGAGATGGTTATCGATAGAGTGATGGAGTTAGACAACAACGAATTTGATCTAGAAGATCTTAAGTGGGTTGTGCTGATGGTGCTATTCAACGTACCTGGCAGTGAAAACGCCTACCAACAAATGGAAGATTTGTTATTCGATGTTAATGACGGTCCTTTACATTAATCAACTTCCGGGTGTAGAGGAAAGGTAGTCCTTTCCCTTACCCGTCCCCCCAAGCCTTAGTCTTATTCATTTACCTAGTTAAAATTGACTGCCAGAGTCATTTTGAGTCTGTTAGAATCGGCTTGTTGATATTCATAAGTGAGGCGGTTGTGTCGAAAATCGATCATTCTCTGTTTTCTGTTCACGAGCACGCATTAGAAAAAGAAGCATGCCCGCAATGTGGCAGTCTTTTACAAATCAAAAATAGTAAGCATGGCCCCTTCTTGGGTTGCAGTGCCTACCCAAGCTGTGAATATATGCGTCCGTTGCATCATCATGGCGATATCACTAAGGTGCTCAGCGGCAGCGACTGTCCCGAATGTCACCGTGAGTTAGCAATCAAACAAGGCCGCTATGGAATGTTTATTGGTTGCACCGGCTTTCCAGATTGCCATCACATTGAATCCTTATCCCATAAAGACAACACCAACATACCTTGTCCGAATTGCAGTAAAGGTAATTTGGTTGAACGCAAGTCTCGCTATGGCAAACTATTTTACGCGTGTGATAGCTATCCAAAATGTAAATATGCAGTGAATGAAAAGCCGGTACCCCAGACTTGTCCAGATTGCGGGTGGGGCATATTAACCGAGAAAAAAACAGCGGCTGGGTTACGCTTAGTTTGCCCACAAAAAAAATGCCAATATAAAAGCGACCCGCTCTAGTCGGTTTTGCTTGGTCAAAGAAGGCTGCTTCCCGTAGCGATTTATAAACGAATAAAAAGAAGGATTTAAATGCCATGGCTCTGCCTGATAAAGCCCAAGTAAAAGCCTATTTGCTGCAACTACAAGATCAAATTTGCAATGCCTTGATGCAAGCGGACGGCAGTGGTGTGTTTGTCGAAGATAACTGGCAGCGTGAAGAAGGTGGCGGTGGCCGTACCCGTGTATTGCGCAATGGTACGGTTATCGAGCAAGGTGGAGTGAATTTTTCGCATATTTCGGGAGACAAGATGCCGGCATCGGCCACAGCTCATCGCCCGGAATTAGCCGGTCGTCGTTTTGAAGCCATGGGGGTATCCTTAGTTATCCATCCGCATAACCCACACGTGCCGACATCCCACGCCAATGTGCGATTTTTTATCGCGGAAAAAGAAGGGGAAGATCCGGTTTGGTGGTTTGGCGGCGGTTTTGATTTAACACCGTTTTATCCGGTCGACGAAGATTGCCAGCATTGGCATCAGGTGGCCCATGATTTGTGTCAGCCCTTTGGCGAGCAGGTTTACCCTGACTACAAAAAGTGGTGTGATGAGTATTTCTTTTTAAAACATCGCAATGAAACTCGTGGCGTCGGTGGTTTGTTCTTTGATGACTTAAACCAATGGCCTTTTGAGGATTGTTTTGCCTTTATGCAGGCGGTCGGCAATGGCTATTGCGAGGCTTATTTACCTATTATTGAGCGCCGTAAAGCCACGCCATTTACCGAGCAGCAAAGAGACTTTCAGCTTTATCGCCGTGGTCGTTATGTCGAATTTAACTTAGTTTGGGATCGCGGTACCTTGTTTGGTTTACAAAGTGGTGGCAGAACCGAATCTATCTTGATGTCGATGCCACCTCTGGCGCGTTGGGAATACGCATTTCAGCCCGAAGCAGGCAGCTTAGAAGCTAAGCTGGCTGAATACTTAGTGCCACGCACTTGGATATAGCAACGACTTATTGATTGCGCATATGGCTAGCGAGCTGATCCAATGAGGCTCGCATTTGCTCTCTAAGCTCAATATTGCCCACTTGTCGGTCTAGGGCTTGGTTCATGCAAAACATCCATTGATCGCGCATTTTACAGTCGACCTTAAACGGTAAATGTCTGGCGCGAAGGCGAGGGTGGCCGTATTTTTGCTCAAACAGCGGCGGCCCGCCGGTCCAACCCGAGAGAAATTCAAAGAACTTTTCTCTGATTGCATCAAGTGGCTTAGGATGAATAGCATACAAGTCTGCGGCTTCGGGAGCCGTTTCCATGATGTCGTAAAAATCATTAGCCAATGCACGCACGCCCATTTCTCCGCCCAGGAGTTGATACGGGGTAAGAGGCTCAACAGGCGCTGCCGGCGATGTCTTAGAGAAGAGTTTTTTTATTATTTTCATTGTTAACAATTTGCGGTAAATGGGATAATTAGCAATCAGTTGCTTAATAGCAAAATTAAGCAGGCGATGAAAGCAACGAATTACGCAATATTATAAAGGTATCACATGGATAAGTACGCAGTTTTTGGCCATCCCATCAGTCACAGTAAATCCCCATTTATTCACACCCTGTTTGCCCGCCAAACTCATGAGGATATCAGCTACCAAGCTATTGAGGCGCCAGTGGATGACTTTGCCGGTGAGTTAACGCGTTTTTTTGCATCGGGTGGCAAAGGCTGTAATGTGACCTTACCTTTTAAGGAGCAAGCCTATTCTGCAGCAGACCGATTGACCCCTCGTGCTCAGTTAGCTGGGGCGGTGAATACCTTAAAATTGACCGATGACGGACAAATTATTGGTGATAACACAGATGGTGCGGGTTTAGTGCAAGATCTAAAAAATCATCATGTTGAGCTTAAAGGTGCGCGTATTTTATTGCTAGGGGCGGGCGGCGCAGCGCGGGGTGTTTGCGGTCCTTTGTTAGATGAGCAGCCGCAATCTTTGGTTATCGCTAATCGCACACACGCTAAAGCACAGTTGTTAGCCGATCTGTTTAACCAGCATGGCGCGATCACTGCCCTGGCTTTTTCCGACTTAACGGGAGAGTTTGATCTGATCATTAACTCAACCTCGGCCAGTTTAAGTGGTGAATTACCCCCGATCAGCCAAACTCTGATCAGACCAGAAACCGCTGTCTATGACATGATGTATGGCTCAGGGGATACGGTATTTATGAGCTGGGCAAAACAAGCGGGTGCCCGAATTGTGCTTGATGGTTTGGGCATGTTAGTGGGGCAAGCTGCTGAAAGTTTTGCGGTTTGGCGTGGCATTAAACCCGGCAGCAAACAAGTGATGTCTGAATTGCGCCGTAATTTAGCGGTGTGAACAGGCGATGAATCAAAGTATTCAATTCCCCGACCAACAGCATTGGAACAGCGAAGATCAAGTGGTTGAATTCCCGGCGTTAAACAACGGGCAATTGATTCGTTGCCAAGCGAGTTTAACTTGGCTGATGCAACAGGGTGAGCTTGAAGAGCAAACCGAGGCAAGTATTCTCGCGTTATTTGAGCAATTAAGATTTGATATTGAAGAGCAAATTGAGGCGGTGATCGAAGACGAAGACATCGATCAAGATGGCGTTATTCGGCTTTAGGTATCTAGGAATACCCCATCACAGCTAACTTTTTTAGTTATAGACAAGTTAGGGTCAGGCTATTAACCTGACATAAATTCAAGCAATAACAGTAATGCAGTGACGCAACAAAGCATCTGAGGAGAAAGAAGTGGTTAGAGTATTGGTGAATGGCGCTAAAGGACGTATGGGCAGTGAAGCGGTTAAAGCTATCAATAACGATCCCGAGCTAACATTAGTTGGTGAAGCGGATGTAGGTGATGATTTGGCTGCAAAAATTGCTGAAACCCAAGCCGATGTAGTAGTTGATTTAACCGCAGCATCAGCGGGTTACAACAATACCCAAACCATTTTAAATGCCGGCGCTCGCCCTGTTATTGGCACCAGTGGTTTTCAGCAGCATCAAGTTGATGAGCTACAACAATTATCAATTGAGAAAAAATTAGGTGGTTTGATTGCGCCTAACTTTTCAGTTGGTGCCGTGTTGATGATGAAATTCGCAGCGGAAGCCGCCAAGTTTTTACCCGATGTGGAAGTGATTGAAGCGCACAGCCCGCAAAAAGAAGAAAGCCCTTCGGGCACTGGGGTGCGCACGGTTGAGCTGATTGCGCAGGCGCGTACAAAAGCAGCAACGCCAACTTCAGATAAAGAGCTGATTGAAGGTGCACGCGGTGCAAAATTACATGATGTACCGTTACATTCGGTGCGCTTGCCGGGTGTAGTCGCGCAGCAAACCGTCTTTTTCGGTGGCTTGAGCGAAACCCTAAAGATTGAGCATAACTCACAGCATCGTGAATCGTTTATGCCGGGTATTTGCCTTGCTTGTAAACAAGTCATGACCCGTGAGCAATTGGTGTATGGCTTAGAGCATTTAATGGACTAACGCGGCACCAAGCTATAACGCGAATGTTCATAACAAGGACTGTTATTACAGTCCTTTTTTGTACTCGTTTGATTTTGTTTCTGGTTGATAGGAAAACATTATGATGAAAAAGATTTGTCTGACTATGTTATTGCCGCTGTCGGCGATGGCGACCGAAATTGTTGATAATCCGCCCAAAAATACCATCAACCCTAAAGCAGTAACCACTTTAGAGACACTTAAATCTGCACCAGCAAGCGAATCACAAACCACAGAAAAGCAACAGCAGCAACACCTTCCATTAACGCTACTGGGCAAAACGGTGCAGCCGAACAGCTTTCGCACCTTGTCGTGGTCAAGTGAGCAATCATTTACTGGCATTGATCTGGGCACCCCGGTGTTGGTTGCCAATGGTAAGCATAATGGGCCAACCTTATGTTTAACGGCGGCGGTCCATGGTGATGAGCTAAATGGTATTGAAATCACGCGTCAGGTATTGCATACCTTAGATACCAATACCTTAAAAGGTGCGGTTATCGGGGTTCCGATTGTTAATCTAGATGGTTTTCATAATGCGTCACGCTACCTTAAAGATCGCAGGGATTTGAACCGATACTTTCCCGGCTCAACCGAAGGCGCGGCTGCTTCGCGCATTGCTCATTCGTTTTTTACTCAGGTTATTAGTCACTGCGACGCTCTAGTTGATTTACATACTGGCTCCTTTTATCGCACTAACTTACCGCAGATTAGGGCCGATTTACGCCACCCGCCTTTGGCCGATTTTAGCCGTGGTTTTGGCAATATCACCATAGTTCAAAGTCAAGCTAGCCAAGGTACTTTACGTGGTGCTGCGGTGGCCAAAGGGATCCCTGCCGTGACCATGGAGCTAGGCGCGCCCATGAGCTTAGATTTAGAGAGTGTCGACGTTGGCGTGGCAGCGATAAAGCGGCTAATGCGTAGTATGGAGATGGTGCCCGAGCCTTATCGCGGCGGTAGTGTACAGCCTATCTACGTTGAATCGTTTTGGCAGCGAGCGGATCACAGCGGCATATTTGTCAGTGATGTGCTGTTAGGTGCGAAAATCAAACCGGGGGATGTACTGGGGCGGGTAACCGATCCTGTGACCAACGCGACCTTTCGCTTACGCTCGGAAGTCGAGGCGACCGTCATTGGCAAAGCTTTGAATCAATTCGTTTATCCAGGCTTTGCGGTATTCCATTTGGCAATTGCGACCACACCGGAAAAGGTAGAACAAAAAGAAGCTGAAAAGCAGCAGGTTGAACAATTGGATGAGCCTGAGGCTATCGACCAAGCAGAGCCCAGTTTGGATAACCTAGTGACGGATGATGCTGAGGAATCTGACGGTTAAATTGGCCAAACTGAATCAGCGTTGCAGCAATTGATTAATACTTTGCTTAAGCAGTTGTTCGGCGCTTTTCTTGCCCGTCAGCCCGTTGTTTTTAATTACCTGTGGCCACAGCTGCTGTTGCAGAATGCTCTCAACTAATATGGCTTGATGCAATGCAGGTAACCTTGAGCTGTCAGTGTGTTGCAGCAACCATAGCTTGAGGCTAGGTAAGCAGGCTTCAAATGGGCGAGGGTGCTGAGCAAAATCTGTAATTTGCTGTAGCAGGTGGGGTGGAGCGGGTTTCTTGGGTAGAGTTGCAATTAGAAAGCCAGCAATATCAGCACTTAAGTGCTGTAATCGGCCTGTTAAATGGCATTCAAGTTGTAGGCAAAATAATGAACGAAAATGATTTAGTTCAAGCTCTTTATGACTAGTTAACGGTTGCAACATCACGGCACTGAAGCAGCCACTGGCACTGTCTTGACTTAGCCCTAAATGTACAAAATGCATGCCTTGGCGATGCCAGAAACGACCTAATTCCGTGGTGAGGCCAAAGCTGGTGCCTAGCCAATCAAAATGTTGCTGTTGTGCCCACTGTTTCAAATATTGATAAAATACCGTTCCCAAGCCCAATTGTTGCCATTGGGGGTGAATAGCAATGCGCATGACTCGAGCAAACTTATCACCGTGGATGTGGCTAAAGCCTGCCTGATAAAGCAGCACTTGGGGTAACAAGTGGCCTTGAGGTCGGCGTTGACCTAGGTAAACTTGCTCTGCTAATGGTTGGCTCAATTGCCCCTCACGACTAATCAGCGCCGCCCCGAGTAGGGTTTCATTTTGTTTAAGTAATGCAATGGTTAGCTCAGGGTTATCTAATATCGCTCTGAGATCTGAAGGTTTGGTTTGGTAGTGAGCAGAGACTAATAAAGCAAACACTTCTCGCAGTTGGGTTTCATTTAGGCACAGCTCTGCCGCCGATACGATTTCCATGGTTGCCTTGTCGGCAGATGGTAATTGACCATCTGCCACGGGTAACTGAGCATCTAACAGCAAGGCGTCAAAGATAAAGGCTTCTAGTGGGTCTTGGCTGGCCCAACGAATCGGCTGACTGAGGTGCTGCTGATGCACACTGGCATTGTGTTGCTGCAAATAAGGCAGGAATTTTAAGCTAAATCCTCTGCCGGAGCCTTCGTAACCATGTAACGTCGTGGCATACACCACTCGGGGATAGTGCTGGTCGAGTTGTTTCAATAGAGGTAAAGGCAAGGCGGCAGCTTCATCAACCAACAGTAGATCCGCTTGGGGTAATTGATTCAGCAGTTGATCGGGCGCATAGAAGCTGAAGTGGCTCTCGCCAAGCAAGACTTGATTGCTGCTATGTTTGGCCTCAGGCTGTAATTGCTTTAGCAGTTCAAAAGTAGTGCGAGTGTGGGGCAGGGTGGGCGCTGTTACTATGATGCTTATTTTGTTGGTCGGCGCCATTAGCTGCGCGGCAGCGATACCTAATGAGGCTGATTTACCGCGGCCGCGATCGGCACTGATAATGAGAGGTCGATGGCTGCGGCCTTGCTTTACACGCATAATGGCATTAACGGCTTGCGCTTGATCGTGACTTAAACATGGGGCAATACAGGGCGTATGGCTAATCGCCATTGGCTGAGTTAGCTTCAGCTTAGGTAATGGCTGATGTTGCTCGATGACGGTAACCGCGGGATGTTGTTTTAGCAGGTCACGCCAACGACGAAGAAAAAGGCTTTCAGTTGGTATGGGTGCATCTGCCGATAAAAAGCGCAAATAATCCGGATCATTAAAAGTCGGCCAATCTTGTATCGGCGGGACGATCAGCACCATGATACCCCCACCAATTAAGGTGCCACTGACGGCACCAACGGCATCAGCAGAGAATCCTTGAAAAGCATCGTAAATCACTTGCTGGCGAGTTTGGCCCAAATAATGGGAAGCTTGCTTAGCTTGGCAAAGAGTATAATCAAGCTTGGTTTGAGCTAGGCTAGCGCTGTGATCCGGTTGCAGTTGACCAACGATGAGGGCGTTGGGCTCTAGTAAGTCAATAACCTGCTGCCAAGCCCAAGCTTGTTCGCCACTCAGGACCAACAGATAACGATGTTGACTGGTGCTAGCGAATTGTTTGAGTTGTTGATAAATGGGCTTTAGGGTCACATCAAATCCAGAGGTTGAGCAAGCAACCTAGCGTCTATTTTATTTGGGTGTATTGGCGTGTCTATGGTGAAGACTAAGGCGCAAAGTTGCCAAGTTATACCATGAAGTGAAGGTACGACGGTAGCTAGCGAGTCACGGGAATACGCCCGAACATTGCCAATACAGCAAGCAAATCTATCACCTGATGATGTTTTGATGTCTATTTATTGATGTGTATCTCATTTCAGTTTTGATTAATTACGTCAATCAGTCGGTTTTGATAATATAGCTTAAATCGCTGATTTACAGCGGCTTCACTATTTTATTGGGATGTTATTTCTAGCCTTATGGAACACTTGATGACGCAACCGGAGCTACAAACCGCTGGGTTTGAAGCATTTTGTCATGCTAGCTTTAAGCAGCTGCTGGCTTTTTACCAGCGTTGCAGCTTGGTGTTGGTTGACGACCAAAGCTTGTATTTAGTTGGCCGCGGCGAGGGTAAAGATAACATAACTTTTCATGCTACTCCGGTGTCACTTTTTAAAGAGCATGATATTCCACTTCGCACTTGTTATTCCGTGTTAAACGACGGTGTTTGTGTTGAAGGTTTTTATCCGCTTTTCAATGAAGCAGGCCCGGTTGGGATTTTGCTGGTTGAAGCGACTAAGCCGCAACAGGGGCAAGTCAGTAAACAATTACTGGATGCCTTAAGCCTAGGGCTAGATAATTATCGGCTGGGTCAGGCGAATTTAGCCCTGCAACAGGAATTAAAACGCCGAGAATTAGCTTTGCTGCGGGCACGGGAGCAGGCGGCTGCCTTTTCACAGCGCTTAAAAGAGCTGCATGAGGTAACAATAGAGTTATCAAAACTGTATTCATTAGATGAGTTGTATCGTTACACGGTTGAAGCGGGCATTACTCGCCTAGGCATAGATCGCATGGCGGTGTTCATCATGGACAAAGAGCGCGACATGTATTTTGGTACTTACGGTACCAATGAAAAAGGCCAAGTCGTTGATGAAAGCTACTTTCAAAATAACATCCCGAATGTACCATTTGTGCAAGAAGCCTTAACCCGCAAAGATTATTTGAGTGTGTGGTATGACACCCCGATCTTGCATGATACGAAAGAAATAGGGGTGGGTTGGAATGCCATGATTGCATTGTGGCATGGTGATGAAACCATCGGCTGGATCGCCTGTGACAATTTTATTCGTCATCAATCGTTACCTGACTATCAAAAAGAAGTGTTGATTTTGCTGGCGGCAACCTTAGCTCAGATGATCATGCGTAAGCAGGCTGAAGAGCAGGTTATGTTACTTAATAAAGAGTTAGAAGTGCGGGTGCGTGAGCGTACTAATGAACTGGCTCAAGCTTATCGCGCCTTAGCCGATGCGAACAGTGCACTACAGTTAGTTTCTGCCATTGATTCGTTAACGGGATTGGCAAATCGACGCGCCTTTGATGAACGTTTAGAAACGGAGTGGATTAATGGGCTTCGTGAACAGACTACGATTTCCTTAATTCTAATCGACGTCGACTTTTTCAAGCAATATAACGACCGCTTTGGTCATCCAGAAGGCGATGTTTGTTTGCAGCGAATTTCTGAATCGTTACGTGGCTGCGTTAATCGCAACAAAGATTTGGTAGCACGCTATGGTGGTGAAGAATTAGTGCTGTTATGTCCAGGGATCACACCAGAGCAAACTCGGGTATTGGCTGAATTGTGCCGTAAGAAGGTTGAGCAATTAAACATTGTCCATCCCGCAAGCGGTATTAATGACAGAGTAACCATCAGTCTTGGGCATGTTTGTATTAAACCCGTCAATGGCATGCCATTTAAGAATTTGATCTGTATTGCCGACCAAGCACTATACCAAGCCAAGCAAACCGGCCGTAACGTATCTGTGGAAGCGGATTACAGTGTCAACGCCAAACTAAATTAAGCCGTAAAAATCGAACAGAACATTTGCATCTACTACCAATACCTGTATAATGCGCTCCACTTGCTAATAGAGTAAGTGGAGCAACTGCTCCCTGCCAGCATGACTGGCCACACAGAGCCCCCGATTTGGGTGGCTAATGGTTTAAGCTTCACTAGTCACTTTCTATAAAAGTCGATTGGTGGTGTTTTTTTTATGTTTTTAACTATTGGAGCCTTGGTCCATGCAGAACCAAAGAATCCGTATCCGCCTGAAAGCGTTTGATCACAGACTGATCGATAACTCTACAGCGGAAATCGTTGAAACTGCAAAGCGCACGGGTGCTCAGGTTCGTGGTCCGATTCCACTGCCTACTCGTAAAGAGCGCTTTACTGTACTGGTTTCTCCGCACGTAAACAAAGATGCGCGTGATCAGTACGAGATTCGTACGCACAAGCGCTTGATTGATATCGTAGAGCCAACTGATAAGACTGTTGACGCACTAATGAGGCTAGACCTAGCCGCTGGTGTTGACGTTCAAATCAGCCTAGGCTAACGGAAGAGAAAGAGGTTATAACAATGACAATCGGTCTAGTTGGTCGTAAAGTTGGTATGACTCGCATCTTCACTGAAGATGGCGTTTCTATTCCAGTTACGGTAATCGAATGTACTGCTAACCGCGTGACTCAGGTTAAAGGCCTAGAGACTGACGGTTACAGCGCAATTCAAGTGACCACCGGCACCAAAAAAGCAAGTCGCGTAAACAAGCCTCAAGCAGGCATTTTCGCAAAAGCTGGTGTTGAAGCGGGTCGCGGTTTGTGGGAATTCCGTCTTGCAAACAATGAAGGCGCAGACATCCAAGTGGGTGCTGAGCTAAACGTTGAGAGATTCAACGAAGTAAATAAAGTAGACGTTACTGGTCAATCTAAAGGTAAAGGTTTCCAAGGCGCTATCAAGCGTTGGAACTTCCGTACTCAAGATGCGACTCACGGTAACTCTCTTGCCCATCGTGCACCAGGTTCTATTGGCCAATGTCAAACTCCTGGTCGTGTATTCAAAGGCAAGAAAATGGCTGGTCACATGGGTGCTGTTCGTGTAACGACTCAAAACCTAGAAGTTGTTCGTGTTGACGCTGAGCGTAACCTTATCCTTGTAAAAGGTGCGGTACCTGGTGCAATCAACGCTGACGTCATCATCAAACCTGCCGTAAAAGCGTAACAGGAGATAGTAATGGAATTGGTATTGAAAGACGCTCAAAGCGCTCTTGAAGTTTCCGAAACTACCTTCGGACGTGAGTTCAACGAAGCTTTGATTCATCAAGTTGTCGTTGCATACGCTGCAGGTGCTCGTCAAGGTTCGCGTAAACAAAAATCTCGTGCAGAGATCGTTGGTACGGGTAAAAAACCTTGGCGTCAAAAGGGTACTGGTCGCGCACGTTCTGGTAGCCAAGCGAGCCCAATCTGGCGTTCTGGTGGTGTAACTTTTGCTGCTCGTCCACAGGACCACAGCCAAAAAGTTAACAAGAAGATGTACCGTGGTGCTGTACAAAGCATCCTGTCTGAACTTGTTCGCCAAGATCGTCTAGTGGTAGTAGAGAACTTCGGTGTTGAAACACCTAAGACTAAAGAGCTAGTAGCTAAGCTGAAAGAGCTTGAGCTAAACGACGTTCTAATCGTAACTGAAGAAGTTGATGAGAACTTGTTCCTAGCTGCACGCAACTTATACAAAGTTGACGTACGTGATGCTGCTGGTATCGACCCTGTTAGCCTAATCGGCTTTGACAAAGTGCTTGTTACTGCTGCTGCAGTTAAGAAGATTGAGGAGACTTTAGCATGATCAGTGAAGAGCGTTTACTGAAAGTTCTGAGTGCTCCACACATCTCTGAAAAGAGCACTCGTTCTGCTGAACTTGACAACACTGTTGTATTTAAAGTTGCAAAAGATGCAACTAAAGCAGAAATCAAAGCAGCAGTTGAAAAACTGTTTGAAGTTGAAGTGACTGGCGTTAGCACTCTTGTTGTTAAGGGTAAAACCAAGCGTCATGGTCAACGTGTAGGCCGTCGTTCTGACTGGAAGAAGGCTTACGTGACTCTGGCAGACGGTGCTGAAATCGATTTCGCTGGCGCTGAGTAAGAGGAACTTTATCAATGGCTATTGTAAAATGTAAGCCTACATCTCCAGGTCGTCGCCACGTTGTTAAAGTGGTTAACGCCGACCTGTACAAAGGCAAGCCATACGCGCCACTAGTTGAGACTAAGTCTAAGTCTGGTGGTCGTAACAACGGCGGTCGTATTACAGTTCGTCACATCGGTGGTGGTCATAAGCAACACTATCGTGTAATCGACTTTAAACGTAATAAAGATGGCATCCCTGCAAAAGTTGAGCGTTTGGAATATGATCCAAACCGTACTGCGAATATCGCATTAGTACTTTATGCAGACGGTGAGCGTCGCTACATCCTTGCACCTAAAGGTGTTCAAGCTGGCGATGCACTACTATCTGGTATCGAAGCACCAATCAAAGCAGGTAACGCATTACCAATGCGTAATATCCCAGTGGGCTCTACCGTTCACGCTGTGGAAATGAAGCCTGGTAAAGGTGCTCAATTAGCTCGTTCAGCTGGTGCATACGTACAAATCGTTGCACGTGACGGTGATTATGTAACGCTACGTCTTCGCTCTGGCGAAATGCGTAAAGTTCCATCTGATTGTCGCGCAACAATTGGTGAAGTAGGTAACGCAGAGCACATGCTACGCCGTCTAGGTAAAGCTGGTGCAAGCCGCTGGCGCGGTATTCGCCCAACAGTACGTGGTGTGGTAATGAACCCAGTTGATCACCCACACGGTGGTGGTGAAGGTCGTACTTCTGGTGGTCGTCATCCTGTGTCTCCATGGGGTGTACCAACCAAGGGCTACAAGACTCGTTCGAATAAACGTACTGATAAGTACATTGTTCGTCGTCGTAATAAGAAATAATTAGAGGAATACGCCATGCCACGTTCTCTCAAGAAAGGTCCATTTATCGACCTACACTTGTTGAAGAAGGTAGAGAAAGCGTTGGAAAGCGGTGACAAAAAGCCTGTTAAGACTTGGTCCCGTCGTTCAATGATCATTCCAGATATGATTGGTTTGACCATCGCTGTCCATAATGGTCGTCAGCACGTACCAGTTTTCGTAACCGATGAAATGATCGGCCAAAAATTGGGTGAGTTTGCACCAACTCGTACTTATCGCGGTCATATCGCTGATAAGAAAGCGAAGAAGAAGTAAGGAGTAGATGATGGAAGCTATCGCTAAACATAAATTTGCTCGTACTTCGGCGCAAAAAGCACGTCTAGTTGCTGACCAGATCCGTGGTCTACCAGTTGAAACAGCGCTTAACATTCTAACTTTCAGCGACAAAAAAGCTGCTGATTTAGTTAAGAAAGTACTTGATTCTGCTATTGCTAACGCTGAGCACAATGAAGGCGCTGATATTGATGAACTAAAAGTTGCCAAAATTTTTGTTGATGAAGGTCCGACCATGAAGCGTATTATGCCTCGTGCTAAAGGCCGTGCTGATCGCATTCTTAAGCGTTCAAGCCACATCACCATTGTGGTATCGGACAGGGGATAAGTAATGGGTCAGAAAGTACATCCTAACGGTATTCGCCTAGGTATCACTAAGCCTTTTAGCTCTACCTGGTATGCCGAAAAAGATTTCGCTGCTAACCTATACGGCGATTTCGAAGTGCGTCAGTTCCTTACTAAAGAACTGAAAAACGCGTCTGTTTCTAAAATTACTATTGAGCGTCCAGCTAAGAGCATCCGTGTGACTATTCACACTGCTCGTCCAGGCGTTGTAATCGGTAAGAAAGGCGAAGACGTAGAAAAATTGCGTAACCGCGTAGCTAAAATGGCTGGCGTTCCTGCGCAAATCAACATTTCAGAAGTTCGTAAGCCTGAATTAGATGCCAAGCTAGTTGCTGACAGCATCTCTTCTCAGCTAGAGCGTCGTGTTATGTTCCGTCGCGCTATGAAGCGTGCAGTTCAAAATGCAATGCGTCTTGGTGCTAAAGGTATCAAAGTTGAAGTAAGTGGTCGTCTTGGTGGTGCAGAAATCGCACGTACTGAGTGGTATCGTGAAGGTCGTGTACCTCTACATACACTACGTGCAGACATCGATTACTCGACGTCTGAAGCTTTAACTACTTACGGTATCATTGGTGTTAAGGTTTGGATCTTTAAAGGTGAAGTTCTAGGTGCACTACCATTAGGTAATGAACCAGAAGCACCTGCCAAGCCTAAACGCAAAGGCCGTGGTAAGTAAGGAGATTCAGAAATGTTGCAACCAAAACGTACTAAATTCCGTAAGCAGCACACGGGTCGTAACCGTGGTCTAGCTAAAGGACAAGACGTTAGCTTCGGCCAATTTGGTCTTAAAGCAACTGGCCGTGGTCGTTTGACTGCGCGTCAGATCGAAGCGGCACGTCGTGCGATGACTCGTGCGGTTAAGCGTCAAGGTAAAATCTGGATCCGCGTATTCCCTGATAAGCCTATTACAGAAAAACCTCTTGAGGTTCGTATGGGTAAAGGTAAAGGTAACGTAGAATATTGGGTTGCTCAAATTCAACCTGGTAAAGTCCTTTACGAAATGGAAGGTGTTTCAGAAGAGATTGCACGCGAAGCATTTGCACTAGCAGCTGCTAAGCTACCAATCAGTACTACTTTCGTAACTAGAACGGTGATGTAATGAAAGCAAGCGAACTTAAAGATAAGAGCGTTGAAGAGCTGAATGCTGAGCTGTTAAGCCTATTACGCGAGCAGTTCAACCTACGCATGCAAGCGAGCACTGGCCAATTGGCTCAAACTCACTTGCAAAAAGAAGTACGCCGTAATATCGCGCGCGTGAAAACTGTGCTAACTCAGAAGGCAGATGCGTAATGAGCGAAAATATCCGTACTTTGCAAGGTAAAGTCATCAGTGACAAGATGGACAAGTCCATCACAGTAGCGATTGAGCGTAAAGTGAAACATCCGATCTACGGTAAGTTCATCAAGCGTACTACTAAGCTACACGTACATGATGAAAACAATCAATGTGTTGTTGGCGATTACGTGTCTATTCGCGAATGTCGTCCACTATCTAAGACTAAGTCTTGGACATTGGTTGAAGTAATTGGAAAAGCTTAATTTTTAAGCCTTTTCAAAGGAAGCGGCTCCTTAATTGGAGCCGTTTTTTATTTATACTACCTTTTTCCAGAATGTGGTGTTATAATGCGCCGCCCTCTAGAAGGGAAGGTAGCCCATGATTTCAGATTAGGCTGGAATCTTGTTGTAATAATAGCGGAGCACTGAAATGATCCAGATGCAAAGTATGCTTGACGTGGCTGATAACTCAGGCGCACGTAGCGTAATGTGTATTAAGGTCCTTGGTGGCTCGCACCGCCGTTATGCAGCGATTGGCGACATCATTAAAGTTACTGTTAAGGAAGCAATTCCTCGCGGTAAAGTTAAAAAAGGTGATGTTTACAATGCTGTGGTAGTGCGTACCAGAAAAGGTGTACGTCGTCCTGATGGTTCTTTGATTCGTTTTGACCGCAATGCTGCGGTAATCCTAAACGCAAACAAACAACCAATTGGTACACGTATCTTTGGGCCTGTGACTCGTGAACTTCGTTCAGAGCAATTTATGAAAATTGTGTCTCTGGCACCTGAAGTACTGTAAAAAGGCGGAGTCAATAATGGCAGCAAAAATTATTCGTGACGACGAAGTAATCGTACTAGCCGGTAAAGATAAAGGTAAAACTGGTAAAGTTACCAAAGTTCTACCTAACGGCAAAGTGTTCGTTGAAGGCGTAAATATTATCAAGAAGCACACCAAGCCAAACCCACAATTGGGCGTAGCCGGTGGCATCGTTGAGAAAGAAGCAGCAATTGATGCTTCAAATGTTGCGGTACTTAACCCTACTACGGGTAAAGCTGACCGTGTTGGTTTTAGAATTGAAGATGGCAAAAAAGTGCGTTTCTTCAAATCTAATAATGAAACTGTGAAGTAATTGGAGTTTACGATGGCGAAACTGCATGATTTTTACAAAGAGACAGTAGCGTCTGATCTTCAGAAGAAGTTCGGTTACAAATCTGTCATGCAAGTCCCTCGGATTGAAAAGATCACCCTGAATATGGGTGTTGGTGAAGCTCTGGCTGACAAAAAAGCACTAGAGAACGCAGCTGCTGATATGGCTGCAATTTCTGGTCAAAAGCCACTTATCACCAAAGCACGCAAATCTGTTGCGGGCTTCAAGATCCGTGAGGGCTACCCTATTGGTTGTAAAGTGACCTTACGCGGAGAACGGATGTGGGAATTTTTCGAACGCTTGGTTAGCATTTCGCTACCACGTGTACGTGACTTCCGCGGCTTGAATCCTAAGTCATTCGACGGCCGTGGTAACTACAGCATGGGTGTACGTGAGCAAATCATCTTCCCTGAAATCGATTACGATAAAGTCGATAAAGTACGTGGTCTTGATATTACTATCACTACTACTGCTGCTTCAGATGAAGAAGGTCGTGCACTGTTAGCTGCATTCAACTTCCCATTCCGTAAATAAGGTGTAGGGTTATGGCTAAACAATCCATGAAAGCACGTGAAGTAAAGCGTGAAAAACTGGTTAGCAAGTACGCTGAAAAACGTGCTGCACTAAAAGCGGCTATCGCTGATGTGAATACATCTGACGAAGACCGTTGGGCAGCTGTGCTTAAGCTACAAACGCTACCTCGTGATTCCAGTAAGAGTCGTCAGCGTAACCGCTGTAACGTTACTGGTCGCCCACATGGTTACCTGCGTAAATTCGGTCTAAGCCGTATTAAGCTGCGTGAACACATGATGCGCGGTGAAGTTCCTGGCCTTAAAAAGGCTAGTTGGTAATCCACATATCACGGAGTAAGCAAATATGAGCATGCAAGATCCTATTGCTGATATGCTAACACGCATTCGCAACGGTCAAGCGGCCAACAAAGTTGCAGTGAAAATGCCGTCTTCTAAGCAAAAAGTGGCGATTGCCAAAGTGCTTAAAGAAGAAGGTTACATCGCTGATTTTGCTGTAGTTGGTGAAGCTAAACCAGAATTGGAAGTGACTCTTAAGTACTTCCAAGGTAAAAAAGTTATCGACAGCATTAAACGTGTTAGTCGTCCAGGTCTGCGTATCTATAAGAGCTCTTCAGAACTTCCTAAAGTTCTTGACGGCCTCGGTATCGCAGTTGTTTCAACTTCACAAGGTGTGATGACTGACCGTGCAGCGCGTAAAGCGGGTATCGGCGGTGAAATCATCTGTTACGTAGCTTAAGGAGTAGATATGTCTCGCGTTGCTAAATCGCCTGTTGCTATTCCTGCTGGTGTAGAAGTGAAGATTGACGGCCAGGAAATCACAGTTAAAGGTAACAACGGTTCACTAAGCCGTGTTATCAACAATGCTGTAGTTGTTAAACAAGAAGAAGGTCAGCTAGTTTTTACTTGGACTGACGGCGTAGTGGGTGCTAGCGCTCAAGCTGGTACAGCACGTGCTCTTGTTAACAGCATGGTAGAAGGTGTTTCGAAAGGTTTCGAGCGTAAACTTCTACTAAACGGTGTTGGTTACCGTGCTGCTGTTCAGGGTAAATCAGTAAACCTTACTTTAGGTTTCTCTCACCCAGTTGAGCACATTCTACCTGAAGGTATCACTGCTGAGTGTCCAACAAATACTGAAATCGTACTGAAAGGTATCGATAAGCAGTTGATTGGACAAGTTGCCGCCGATATTCGTGGTTACCGTCCACCAGAGCCTTACAAAGGTAAAGGTGTTCGTTATGCTGACGAAAACGTGCGTCGTAAAGAGGCTAAGAAGAAGTAAGGTAACACTATGGATAAGAAAGCATCTCGTCTACGTCGTGCAACTCGCACGCGTAAGAAATTGCAAGAGTTGGGAGCAACTCGCCTGGTGATCCACCGTACTCCGCGCCACACATACGCGCAGGTGATTTCGCCAGAAGCAAAAGTTATTGCAACTGCATCAACAGTTGAAAAAGACGTTGCTAGTCAAGTTAAACACGGCGGTAATGTTGAAGCTGCTAAGCTAATCGGTAAGTTGGTTGCTGAGCGTGCTACAGAGAAAGGTGTTTCTAAAGTATCTTTCGATCGTAGCGGTTTTCAATATCACGGTCGCATTGCAGCATTAGCTGAAGCGGCACGTGAAGCTGGTCTTCAGTTCTAAGGGGCGGATCATGGCAAAAGAACAATCTCAAGCCGGTGAACTGAATGAAAAACTTATTGCAGTTAACCGTGTTTCTAAAGTAGTTAAAGGTGGTCGCATCTTTAGCTTTACCGCACTAACC
Organism: Motilimonas thetidivivens; assembly: GCF_046452435.1. Taxonomy (NCBI): domain Bacteria; kingdom Pseudomonadati; phylum Pseudomonadota; class Gammaproteobacteria; order Alteromonadales; genus Motilimonas; species Motilimonas thetidivivens. Next base: position 17,129 of record NZ_JBKFDK010000021.1, on the reverse strand, counting down.
GTAGTTGGTGATGGTAATGGTCGTGTAGGTTTTGGTTATGGTAAAGCACGTGAAGTGCCAGCAGCTATCCAAAAAGCAATGGAAAAAGCGCGCCGTAATCTAACGACTGTACAGCTTAATGGCTCTACACTTCAGCACCCTATTAAGGGTCGTCACTCTGGCTCAAAAGTTTACATGCAGCCAGCGTCTGAAGGTACAGGTATCATCGCCGGTGGTGCGATGCGTGCAGTACTAGAAGTAGTAGGTGTACAAAACGTACTTGCTAAAGCTTACGGTTCTACTAACCCAATCAACATCGTTCGCGCTACTATCGACGCGCTTGAGAGCATGAGTGCTCCTGAGCAAGTTGCTGCTAAGCGTGGTCTGACTGTTGACCAGATTTTAGGGTAATTGACCATGGCTAAGACGATTAAAGTAACACAAACTAAAAGCGCGATCGGCCGTTTACCGAAGCATAAAGCTACGCTAACGGGTCTAGGTCTACGCCGCATTGGTCACACTGTTGAGCTAGAAGATACTCCTTCTGTTCGCGGTATGGTTAATACAGTTTACTACATGGTTAAAGTGGAGGATTAATTGATGAAACTTAATACTCTATCTCCAGCAGCAGGCGCTAAGCCAACTGCAAAACGTGTAGGTCGTGGTATCGGTTCTGGTCTAGGTAAAACCTGTGGCCGCGGACATAAAGGTCAGAAGTCTCGTTCTGGCGGTTCTGTTCGTCCAGGTTTTGAAGGCGGTCAAATGCCTTTGAAACAACGTCTTCCAAAATTCGGCTTTACTTCTCGTAAGGGTCTAGTAAGTGCTGAAATTCGCCTAAGTGAATTGGCGAAAGTTGAAGGTGACGTAGTTTCTCTAGAAACTCTGAAAAAAGCCGGTATTATTGCAGACAACATTCAGTTCGCGAAAATTGTACTTTCTGGTGAGGTTTCTCGCCAAGTAACAGTACAAGGCCTTAAGGCAACTAAAGGCGCGCGTGCTGCAATCGAAGCTGCCGGCGGAAAAATCGAGGAATAAGATTAAATGGCTAAGAAACCAGGGTTAGAAGGAAAGGGCTCTCAAGGCGGATTAAGTGAGCTTAAAACGCGCTTGTTATTTGTACTAGGTGCCATATTGGTGTTTCGTGCAGGTTCCTTTATTCCAATTCCTGGTATTGACGCCGCTGTCCTCGCTGAGTTGATGCAGCAACAAAAAGGCACCATCATTGAAATGTTTAACATGTTCTCTGGTGGTGCACTTGAACGCGCATCTATTCTTGCGTTAGGTATCATGCCGTACATTTCGGCATCGATCATTGTTCAGCTATTAACAGTTGTACACCCACCGCTCGCTGAATTGAAAAAAGAAGGTGAGTCGGGTCGACGCAAGATTAGCCAATATACCCGTTACGGTACATTGGTACTCGGTACGTTCCAAGCAATTGGTATTGCAACAGGTCTGCCAAATATGATCCCTGGCTTGGTAGTCAATCCAGGCATGAGCTTCTATTTGACAGCTGTTATTAGCTTAGTTACAGGAACCATGTTCCTAATGTGGCTAGGTGAACAAATCACTGAGCGTGGTATTGGTAATGGTATCTCAATTCTTATTTTTGTAGGTATCGTTGCAGGTCTTCCGTCAGCCATTGGCCAGACGGCAGAGCAAGCCCGTCAAGGTGAATTACACTTGTTACTGCTATTCTTGCTAGCCGCAATTGTATTTGCAGTAACCTACTTTGTTGTGTTTGTTGAACGTGGTCAACGTCGTATCGTTGTTAACTACGCTAAGCGCCAACAGGGAAGAAAGGTATTTGCTGCTCAAAGCACGCACTTACCACTGAAGTTAAACATGGCCGGTGTAATTCCTGCTATTTTCGCTTCAAGTGTAATCTTGTTCCCAGGTACCATTGCACAATGGTTTGGACAAACTGAAGGTTTTAGTTGGTTAGGTGAGGTATCGCTAGCGTTACAACCCGGTCAACCGCTGCATGCTATGTTGTATGCCGCAGCTATTATCTTCTTCTGCTTCTTCTACACTGCACTTGTGTTTAACCCACGCGAGACAGCTGATAATTTGAAGAAGAGCGGTGCCTTTATTCCAGGTATACGTCCCGGAGAACAAACTTCGCGCTATATAGACAAAGTTATGACGCGCTTGACATTAGCTGGCGCTTTATATATAACCTTCGTCTGTTTGGTTCCCGAGTTCATGATGATTACAATGAACACACAATTTTACTTCGGTGGTACATCGTTGTTAATTATTGTTGTAGTAATCATGGATTTTATGGCTCAGGTTCAGACTCATTTGATGTCTCATCAATATGAATCCGTCCTGAAAAAGGCAAATCTTAAAGGTTATGGTCGCTAAGACCGAACTTTTAGGGTAAGCTATCTGTTTACGGAGTTATGCAATGAAAGTTCGTGCATCCGTTAAGAAAATCTGTCGTAACTGTAAGGTTATTAAACGCCACGGCGTTGTTCGAGTAATCTGCAGTGAGCCTAAGCACAAACAACGCCAAGGCTAAGTCAGAGATTTCATCGAGATGAATTGCAGCCTGATGGTTAAATGACCATCAGAGCTGTTTTTTGCTTGCAATTTCGTCATCTGTTGAGTATCCTACCGGGCTTTTCGCAGATGGCCTTTAATATTACTAGGAGTGCATAGTGGCCCGTATCGCTGGCATTAACATTCCTGATCAAAAACATGCTGTAATTGCCTTAACTGCAATCTACGGCATCGGTAAAACTCGTGCACAACAAATCTGTGCAGGCGCGGGTATTGCTGAAAGTGTTAAGATCAAGGAATTAGACGAAGCTCAAATTGAGTCTCTTCGTACTGAAGTAGCTAAGTTCACCGTTGAGGGTGACTTACGCCGTGAAATTTCCATGAGCATCAAGCGTCTAATGGACCTTGGATGTTACCGTGGTCTTCGCCACCGTCGCAGCTTGCCTGTACGTGGACAGCGTTCTAAAACGAATGCTCGTACTCGTAAAGGCCCACGTAAACCGATTAAGAAGTAGGGGTTAAGTAATGGCTAAAGCTCCAACTCGCGCACGTAAGCGCGTCAAAAAGCAGGTTGCTGACGGCATGGCTCACATCCATGCATCTTTCAACAACACAATCGTTACCATCACCGATCGTCAAGGTAATGCTCTTTCTTGGGCTACTGCAGGTGGTTCTGGCTTCCGTGGTTCACGTAAGTCAACTCCATTTGCTGCGCAGGTCGCTTCTGAGCGCGCTGCTGAAGCTGCTAAAGAGTATGGACTTAAAAACGTTGAAGTTTTTGTAAAAGGTCCCGGTCCGGGTCGTGAGTCTTCAATCCGTGCGTTAAATGCTGCGGGTTTCCGCATCACTAACATTACTGATGTAACTCCGATTCCACACAACGGTTGTCGTCCACCTAAGAAACGTCGCGTATAACGTTTTTTAGACCTGTTGGAGAAAGAAAATGGCAAGATATATTGGGCCTAAGCTCAAGCTTAGCCGTCGTGAAGGCACCGACCTATTTTTAAAGTCTGGTGTTCGAGCAATCGACTCTAAGTGTAAAATTGATAACGCACCTGGTGTACATGGTGCACGTAAACCTCGTCTATCTGACTACGGTTTACAATTACGTGAAAAGCAAAAAGTTCGTCGTATGTACGGTGTTCTAGAAAAGCAATTCCGTAACTACTACAAAGAAGCAGCACGTCTTAAAGGTGCTACAGGTTCAAACCTGTTACAACTTCTTGAAAGTCGTCTAGATAACGTTGTTTACCGTTTCGGTCTAGGTGCTACTCGCGCCGAGTCTCGTCAGCTAGTTAGCCACAAAGCTATCCTAGTTAACGGTAAAGTGGTAAACATTCCATCATACAACGTTAAACCAAACGACGTTATCAGCGTTCGCGAAAAAGCTAAGAGCCAAGCTCGTATTAAAGCTGCTCTAGAAATCGCTCAACAGCGTGAACTACCTACTTGGGTAGAAGTTGACGCTAACAAGATGGAAGGCACTTTTAAGCGCTACCCAGAACGTTCTGATTTGTCTGCGGACATTAATGAACAGCTGATCGTCGAACTTTACTCTAAGTAAAGTTAACTGCTAAGAGAGGACATAATGCAGGGTTCTGTAACTGAATTTCTTAAACCTAGACTAGTTGACATCGAGCAGGTTACCTCTAATCGTGCACGAGTTACACTCGAGCCTTTAGAGCGTGGTTTCGGCCATACTTTAGGTAACGCTCTACGTCGCATTCTACTTTCATCTATGCCTGGTTGTGCTGTGACTGAAGTTGAGATCGACGGTGTAATGCATGAATACAGTACTAAGGAAGGCGTTCAAGAAGATGTTCTTGAGATCCTACTTAATCTTAAAGGTCTTGCAGTTAAACTGGAAGGCAAAGATGAAGCACTGCTAACGCTTACAAAGTCTGGTGAAGGCCCTGTACTAGCGGGAGACATCACCCATGATGGTGATGTAGAGATTGTTAACCCAGAACATGTTATCTGTACTTTGACTAGCAATGCTGATATCAGCATGCGCATTCGAGTACAACGTGGTCGTGGTTACGTTCCAGCTTCAACTCGCGTCCATTCTGAAGATGAAGAACGTCCAATCGGTCGTCTACTTGTTGATGCTGCGTACAGCCCTGTTGAGCGTATTGCTTACAGCGTTGAAGCAGCTCGTGTAGAACAGCGTACCGACTTGGACAAACTTGTCATCGATATGGAAACTAACGGTACTTTAGATCCTGAAGAAGCGATCCGTCGCTCTGCTACTATTCTTGCTGAACAGCTAGATGCATTTGTAGATCTTCGTGATGTAACTGAGCCGGAAGAGAAAGAAGAGAAGCCAGAGTTCGATCCAATCCTGCTTCGTCCTGTAGATGATCTAGAACTAACGGTCCGTTCTGCTAACTGTTTGAAAGCAGAATCGATCCATTACATCGGTGATCTGGTCCAACGCACTGAAGTAGAACTACTTAAGACACCAAACCTTGGTAAGAAGTCGCTGACTGAAATCAAGGACGTATTGGCATCTCGTGGTTTGTCACTAGGTATGCGTTTGGAAAATTGGCCGCCAGCAAGTATTGCTGACGAATAATCAGGTTAACTGAGTTAACGTATTAGTTATAAGGATTAGGTTATGCGCCATCGTAAGAGTGGACGTCAACTTAACCGAAACAGCAGTCATCGTCAGGCTATGTTTCGTAACATGGCAAGTTCATTGGTAACTCACGAAGTTATCAAAACAACTTTGCCTAAAGCTAAAGAACTTCGTCGTGTAATTGAACCTTTAATTACACTAGCTAAACAAGATAGCGTAGCTAATCGCCGTTTAGCATTTGCCCGCACACGCGATAACAGCGTTGTAGGTAAATTATTCAATGAATTGGGTCCACGTTACGAGTCACGCCCTGGCGGTTACACTCGTATCCTAAAATGTGGTTTCCGTGCTGGTGATAATGCTCCTATGGCATACATCGAGCTAGTAGAACGCCCAGTTGTTGAAGCTGCAGAAGACGCAGTAGAAGAATAAAAAAAGGCCGGGTTCTCCCGGCCTTTTTTTTATCCCTGTCAAATATTTGAAAACCTCAATACAGTTATCAACTTGGCTCGCCCGACATTTGCGATTGAATATAATTTTGAATGCCGATCTTGTTGATTAGGCCAAGATGCTGTTCAAGCCAGTAGATATGATCCATTTCGGTGTCATCAAGTAACTCGGTTAACATGTCTCGAGTCACATAGTCTTGCTCTTTCTCGCAGACCCCAATAATTTCACGTAAACTCTTCGCTACCGTATACTCGGCTGCTAAGTCGTTTTTCAACATAGCTTCAACATTATCACCCACATGGATCGGATGCCGTGATGCTGTATCGGGTGTTCCTTCTAAAAATAAGATCCTTTCAATTATCTTTTGCGCGTGTTCTAGCTCTTCTTCATATTCGTGGGCCAGTTTTTCATGTAACTTTTTGATGCCCCAGTCTTCATACATCTTAGAGTGTGCTAAGTACTGATCCATAGATGTTAATTCTAAGGTCAGCTGTCTATTTAAGTGATCGATAACGATTTGCTTACCTAACATCTTAATCCTCCATCATAGATTGTTGATAGTTTGCGATGCCAGTGGCTTTGATCAGGAATTGTTGCGACTCAATCCAGTCGATATGCTCTTCTTCATACTCCAGAATATCTTCAAGCAGTTCGCGGCTAATATAGTCTTGCTCTAATTCACAGATTTCTATGGCAGTTCGTAACGCGTTTACCTGTTCATGTTGGAATGACATATCGCATTCAAGCATTTCTTCGGTGTGCTCACCTATGCGTAATTTACCTAGCTGTTGTAGGTTTGGCAGGCCTTCTAAAAAAAGGATACGTTCGATTAAATCATCTGCTTGTTTCATATCCTTGATGGATTTTTTGTAGTCTTTCTCATCCAGCTCCTCTAGGCCCCAATTTTTAAACATTCGAGCGTGTAAGAAATACTGGTTAATGGATGTCAGCTCTAAGGTTAGGATTTTATTCAATTCCCCGAGCACGCGATCATTGCCTTTCATATTTTTCTCCAATCAACAATTGATTTAGATCAATTAAGTTTGGTACAAAAATCCTGATTTGCAATTAATCGAGGAGAAAATGCTTTAAAAAACAAATGGATGGTATTGATAATGAGAGTGTTTTTTATTTCTTTTGGCTATTGTACACAGCCTGCAGAAACAGGCTATGTACTGTGACTAGCGTCTAGATCAGGCCAGTGCTTAGTTATTGCTGTGTAATTCTGAGTTTAGCTCAACTGCAGATTTGTTAGTCAGGCATTCAATTCTACCGCTGACCGAGTTACGGCGGAACAGTAAGTCACTCTTGCCACTTAGGTCACGCGCTTTAACCACTTCAACTTCTTTGCCGTCGGCATCAAGCATGGTGACTTTAGTACCTGCGGTGACATATAGGCCTGACTCTAGGGTACAGCGATCGCCAAGTGGGAAACCTAAGCCAGCATTGGCACCTAACAAGCAGTTCTCACCCATGGAGACAACCACATTACCGCCGCCACTTAATGTACCCATAATTGATGCTCCGCCGCCCACGTCGCTGCCGTTGCCTACAACGACACCTGCAGATATACGGCCTTCTACCATGCTGACAGCTTCGGTACCGGCATTAAAGTTTACAAAGCCTTCATGCATTACTGTCGTGCCTTCGCCGATATGGGCTCCAAGGCGTACACGAGCGGTGTGAGCAATGCGAACGCCGGTTGGTACGACGTAGTCAGTCATTTTCGGGAACTTATCCACACAGTTAACACTTAACGTACGACCCGCAAGGCGAGCTTCAATTTGACGTTCAGCCAACTCAGGTAGGTCAATCGGCCCTTCATTGGTCCACGCAATGTTGTGTAATAAACCAAAAATACCATCTAACACCAAGCCGTGTGGTTTTACTAGACGATGTGATAGCAATTGTAATTTCAAGAAGCCTTCAGCTACTGAGGTTGGCTTTTCATCCGTCGCTAAGATCACTAGAACCAGAGGTTGCTGACTAGATGCTGCTAACTGAGCAAATTTTTCATTTTTTGCATCAGCGGCATTGCCAAAGGCTACAGCAAGCGTAGCACATTGCTCGCTGCTAATTTCAAATACTTCATTACCACCTTGGTAGTTAACAATGCTGCCAAGTGCTTCAACAAGTTCATTTGAAGGGCTTAAGATCGGGTTTGGGAAAAATGCTTCAATGATTTTACCGCTGTTATTTTTGGTTGCGCTGCCAAACGCTAATGAAAAACTCGCCATGTTCAATACTTCTCCGTAGTGTTAGGGATTGCAAAGCTGGGCTGCAAAACAAGAGGGGTTTATTTAGATGGCTACATAATAATGATCTCATAGCCACAATTGAAGTGTTTTAGCTATTTAGCTTTAACTAATGCCTAGAAGTCTAGCGCTAAAGCTGAGGTTTTGATGCTATATACGAGATTGCTGTCTGTTACAGCAAGTTATTGAGCTTAGGCAGCCTTAAAAAGAAAGAGCTGAACTACATCTCTCGACGATAACGTTCATAGTATCCCATCACTTTCTTGACGTAGTTTTGGGTTTCTTTATAAGGCGGTATGGCGTTGTTATATTTTTTCACCGCGCCAGGTCCTGCATTATAAGCGGCTAAGGCGAGCTTTTTGTTATTAAAGGTATCTAGCATCATGCGTAGGTATTTGGCGCCGGCTTCCATGTTTTGTAGCACATCATAACTGTTACTAACACCAAGCATCTTTGCCGTACCAGGCATCAGCTGCATGATACCTATGGCACCCGCACGAGATACAGCTTGGGGGTTATAACCAGACTCGGCGCTAATTACCGCATGCAATAGTGCAGGTTCAAGTTGATAGCGCGTTGCAATATCAACGATGGTCGGGTGGTAATGCTGTCGCAGCTTTTGGTTTACTCGGTATATTTTTACCCTTTTCGCGGGGGCGTCGGTCCAATTACCAAAGCTAGCCGGTTTGGTTTGCTTTGGAGTACGCATCAGCAATTTGTAATTACTATTGAGTTTTTTCTGAGCAAAGTGGGTAGTGCCGTTGCTGTCTACCCACATATAGACATCACAATAGCTAGATGAAGACCAAAGCAAAGCCATTAATAACCAAAAGCGGGTTAAGCTATGTTGTATGGTTGTTAATTGCTTCATATCACTAGTCCATGTTCTTCGTCGCTAAATACGATTAGCTATTATCGTAACTATTGAATAATTTCCCTGCATAATACATTCCAATCTATTGTTCAGCTAGTTCATTCAGTGTCTCGGTGAGTTCTGATGGGGCTTTTTCAACATCCCGCACGACTTCTTGAAGATCATTTTTCAGTAACTCATTGCTGGGGTACAACCACTGAGCATGAGCTAATATTTGCTCGGCTTGGTCGTCGTGGCCTAATAACTTGTTGGCAAGAGCTAGATTATAGTAAATGTTAGCTCGCGGAGTATGCTTTACAAATTCTGTTGCCCAATCAACATAGGCTTTAAGCTCTTCGGGTTTATCCAATCGTTCGCCGACAAACATGCGCAAGGTGAATATATTAAACTCAAAGCGTGTGTTCAGTGCCAATGGATTGACGACCTGCATCAATAGGTCGATATCCGTGCGGCCAGTACGCTCAAATTTGGTCACCAAATAATTAGTGTGTACCGCGGTGATCATAAAGGTACAGGTGAACACGGGTATCAACACCGCATTCGTCTTGACTAACAATGTGGGTCTAAATTGGAGGATTTTGTCGTTATTAGCTAAGTGACTAATAAAAGCGATCAAAACTATATAGCTAAACCAAGTCGCCACCGCATGATAGAAAGGGTATTCGGTTTGGCTATGCAAGGTCAGTGGCAACACTAAAGCCAGTAATGCCAGGGCGCTGCGCCAGTTAAACCTTGTCAACAAGGCAATAAAGGCGACGGCTAAGAGGATTAAACCTAATACTGGTACAATGCCGCCCTCGACCCCCCAATACATAATTTCGTTATGAGGATGAGTGAGGTTTTCTAGGACAAAGGGCACCCCTTCGTTAACAATTCGCTCGGCGCGATCAGTTAAAAAACTGGTCTCAAAGCTACCGTATCCCCAGCCTAATAGCGGCTTATCTTGCATCATATGCCAGCTTTGTTCGTATTGGAGGGATCTGTATCCAGCATCGGTTAGCTGGGCTTGATCTCGAGAAACGGCGCCATCAGCGACGATAAAATGCATGCTAATGCCTAAGCCAATAATGGCAAAGATAATGGCGCAGCGCTTTTTAGATTGTTGCCAAAGCCAGGGGGAAATTAATGCCAAGGCAATGGCTCCGCCTAGGTAACCAGTGCGAGATACACTGATATAAATCACCCAAGCAGCTAAAAAGCAATGTAAAGTGAGAAAGCCGCTAAGCAACGTAGCATGCTGCTTCGGCCGCCAAGCGGCAAACAAGTAAGCCGCGAGAACTAAGGTTGTTGCAGTAAAGCTTGCCAGTACATTAGGCTGCTGGAAAATGCCGTAGGGGCGGCCATAATTAACATTATAACCAAACGGGTTACCGGCCTTTAAAACATACATTTGCACTAGACTGTAAATGCACTGGATAAAGCCCGCGATTACTACAAACAATAACAGTTTGTACCATTGCTTATCGCGTAGCTTGAGTTGTTGCATTGCAAACAGTAAGAGGATCCCGCCAAGAAATCCGAGCAATCTTGGGTAGCTTGCCTCAGCAAACTCTGCATTGGGATAAAAGATGGGCGCTAATAACAAGGCAAAGGCAATTAAACCTGCAATCGTTAGCGAGTTATAGCGGATCTGTTGGGTTAGGGTTATTTGCCATAAGCCAATGCCGATTAAAATGGAGATGAAAGACCATCCCACTGGGTTAATGGGTAAATCAAGCCCAGCTCCGCCTTGGTTATGCTGGAAATAGTGCATTCCCACAAGGCAAAACAGCGCAAATACCCAAGTAAAGATGAGGTTTAACTTTGTGTTGCTTGGTTCCATTGTGGGTTCGTTTATCCAAATATTAGTTTAGTAACGGGGCTAAAAAGCGCGCCGTGTGGCTGCGTTGTTCTTGGCTGATATCTTCAGGTCTGCCGCAGACTAATATTTCGCCGCCGCCGCTGCCACCTTCAGGGCCTAAATCTACGATCCAGTCAGCAGTTTTAATCACATCTAGGTTATGTTCTATAATAACGATGGTATTACCTTGATCCCTAAGTTTATTTAAAACCTCCAGCAGATGTTTGATGTCGTGGAAGTGTAGCCCAGTGGTGGGCTCATCTAGGATATACAAGGTTTTGCCCGTGCTGCGTTTTGATAGCTCTTTGGCTAGCTTCACCCTTTGTGCTTCACCACCTGATAGCGTAGTTGCTGCTTGACCAAGGCATATATAACTAAGGCCAACATCCAGTAAGGTTTGCAATTTACGCTGTATTGCAGGTACCGCTGCAAAAAAGGCTAAGGCGTCTTCGACCGTCATGTCCAATACTTCATTGATGTTTTTACCTTTATACTTCACTTCTAAGGTTTCGCGGTTATAGCGTTTACCTGCGCAAACATCACATGGTACGTAGACATCGGGCAAGAAGTGCATTTCTACCTTGATCACCCCGTCACCTTGACACGCTTCACAGCGGCCGCCTTTGACATTGAAACTAAAACGTCCCGGTTTATAGCCTCGGCTGCGTGCTTCTTGGGTGCCTGCAAACAAATCGCGAATGCCGGTGAAAATACCGGTATAGGTGGCAGGGTTTGAGCGCGGGGTGCGGCCAATTGGGCTTTGGTCGATATCGACCACCTTATCCAAATGCTGTAGACCACTGATGCTTTTGTAAGGGGCAGGGGTGGCCAAACTGGCATTGTTCAGTTCTTTTTGCGCGATACGGTAAAAGGTATCGTTGATCAAGGTTGATTTACCCGAGCCCGACACACCGGTCACACAAGTCATTACGCCAACGGGGATAGCTAGGTCGACGTTTTTTAAATTATTGCCACTGGCCCCTTTAAGCTTGACCCATTTCTTAGTTAAAGGCGTTCTTGTCACGGGTACGGGGATAGATTTACGGCCGCTAAGGTAATCAGCGGTAAGTGAGCCTTCACTTGCTAAAATTTGTTGATAGCTTCCTTGAGCCACAATTTGGCCGCCGTGCACACCTGCCCCTGGGCCAATATCGATAATGTAGTCGGCGGTGCGAATAGCATCCTCATCGTGCTCGACGACGATCACCGTGTTACCTAGATCGCGTAAGTGATTTAATGTCGCTAGCAGTCGTTCGTTATCTCGTTGATGGAGGCCGATGGAGGGCTCGTCTAGCACATACATTACGCCAACCAAGCCTGCACCAATTTGACTGGCTAGGCGGATCCGCTGCGCTTCACCACCCGATAATGTTTCGGCGCTGCGCTCAAGACTGAGGTAATTCAGGCCGACATTAACCAGAAAACTTAAGCGCTCAATGATTTCTTTTAGGATCTTATCGGCAATTTGGCCGCGTTGACCGCTAAAGTTAAGTTGGCTAAAGAAGCTGGCAGCATCGCCAATCGACATACTTGCAACTTGCGGTAGGTTAGTATCTTTAACAAACACATTGCGCGCTTCTTCGCGTAGCCGACTGCCATGGCAGCTAGGACAAGGCTGGCTATTGAGATACTTGGCCAGTTCTTCTCTAACTGCGTTGGATTCGGTGTCTTTGTAGCGGCGTTGCATGTTGGGGATCACGCCTTCAAATGGGTGCTTACGCACTACCACATCGCCGCGATCGTTCATGTATTTAAATTCTATATTTTGGTTGCCGCTGCCGTTGAGTACAGCTTGTTGCGCCGCTGGGGCGAGTTCGCAAAAAGGAGTGTTTACATCGAAATTATAATGCTCGGCAAGGGAGGTGAGCATTTGAAAATAGTAGAAGTTTTTTTTATCCCAGCCCTTGATAGCACCATTGGCTAGACTTTTTTTGGGTTCGGTTAGTATACGCTCACTATCAAAAAACTGCTCCACCCCTAAGCCATCACAAGTACCACAAGCGCCTGCAGGATTATTGAAAGAAAAGATCCTCGGCTCTAGCTCTTGCATACTATAGCCACATTGCGGGCAGGCAAAATTAGCGGAGAAGACCATCTCTTCACGCTCTGCTTCGTCCATCCAACCGATAATGGCGGTGCCTTCAGATAACCCCAGTGCCGTTTCAAACGACTCAGCTAAACGCAGCTGCATATCATCACGCACCTTAAAGCGGTCAATGACGACTTCTATGGTGTGCTTTTTGTGTAAATCTAGGGTAGGGGGATCCGATAAATCGCAGACTTCACCATCAATTCGCGCTCGAATAAAGCCCTGCGCCGCTAACCCTTGTAAGGTTTTAACGTGCTCGCCCTTGCGCTCCTTGACTACGGGGGCAAGTAGCATAAGCTTGCTACCTTCGGGTAATTCGAGCACCTTGTCGACCATTTGGCTAATGGTTTGTGCATTCAGCGCGATGCCATGGGTTGGACAGCGAGGCTCACCCACTCGGGCAAATAATAAGCGTAAGTAGTCGTAGATTTCGGTAATGGTGCCAACGGTAGAGCGCGGGTTGTGTGATGTTGATTTTTGTTCAATCGAGATAGCGGGAGACAAGCCTTCAATATGGTCAACATCCGGTTTTTCCATTAAAGATAAAAACTGGCGCGCATAGGCTGATAAAGACTCGACATAACGGCGTTGGCCTTCGGCATATAAGGTGTCAAATGCTAAGGAAGACTTACCCGAGCCAGAGAGTCCGGTGATGACCACTAACTTATCTCTCGGTATTGTCAGGTTGATGTCTTTTAGGTTATGAGTACGTGCGCCTCTGACTTCGATGTTTTCCATGTTGCCACTCTGTAAACAAAATCAAACCCTAAGTATCGCACAGTGTTAACTGTATGAATAGACAGTTGTTGGTGCATTTTACTTGGTGGGCAGTAATAATTAAAAAAGCCAGCATCCTTGCTGGCTTTTAAATTATGATTTGAATTGGCGGTTAAATATACTCTCTAGCCCAGCTCACTGCTTGTAGTCGATTCTTAACTTTCAATTTTTTGAACACATTGTACAAATGAGACTTAACCGTGTGCTCGCTAAGAAACAAGTTATCGGCGATCTGCATATTAGATGCTCCCGTCATCACCTGTTTCAAAATTTCTACTTCTCGGCTAGTCAGTTTTGCGTAGGGTTGGTACTGACGGTGAAGTCGGGTACGTAACGTCGCGAGCTGTGATGTCATGGTAGATCGGCTAAACCAATATTCGCCAGCAAAGACGCATTTAATGCCTTTGATAAGCTGTTCTTGATCTGCTGATTTGTGGAAAATGCCCACGCACAACGGCCATGCCTGAAGTAGTTGTGTTTCTAACTCTGGGTCAGTATTGAAAAGAATAATGCTGGTGTTAGTGGTCCATTGATTTATCTCATGGTGCCAGTCTTGCTCATTTGCGCCCGAAATGTAGTGCAAATTAGCAAGTAGGAAGAATTGGGTATCAACCTCTTGAGCAATGCTTAATTGCTCAGGACGGCTTACCAATTCAACCTCTACAGCCAGTTTTAACTTTAGAAAATGAACCAGGGCAGCAGACTCAATTGAGTCTTCTGAGATTAGATATAAATGCTGTTTTTTGTTCATAACGTCTTTCCCTGATAGCTTTTCAGCGCGACTAGACTAATACATCTATCAAAATTAAGTGAAGCATGAAAAAAGTATTAGCCCTGTCATATCAGCTGTCAATACCCAACTGCGCTTTGTCATTAGGCTTGTTTGTAACCAATTAGATTACATAAAATAATTTTTTTTAACAATTTTTTGGTGAATATTTATTGTTAATGTGCAACTTGTTTCACTATTTTGACTGGTGTCTGATGTTCGATTTTGTTTTTTCTCATGTTAGCATCCCGTGCTATCATCCCGCTTCCTTTTAACTTAGCCAAAACGTTTTGATGAATCAGACCGCATTAAATGCAACTGAAAAGCGAGCTTCTATCAGTCTAGCCATGGTATTTGGACTTAGAATGCTCGGTCTATTTATGATCATGCCGGTGTTTGCATATTATGGCCAATCACTTGATGGTTACTCTCCTTTGTGGGTTGGCTTAGCCATTGGTGCTTATGGCTTAACTCAAGCCTTATTTCAGATCCCCATGGGTATGCTCTCTGATCGCATTGGCCGTAAACCTGTTATCGTTATCGGCTTATTCATTTTTGCGCTAGGTAGTTTGATTGCTGCTTGGTCTGATTCGGTCTATGGCGTGGCGTTGGGGCGTGCTATTCAGGGATTAGGAGCCATTGCCAGTGCTATTTTGGCTTTAGCTGCGGATTCTAGTCGCGAAGAGCAGCGCTCTAAGGTCATGGCTACCATAGGCGTTTCTATTGGGCTCGCCTTTGCTGTGGCCATGGTAGTTGGGCCTATAGTAACGCAATTCATTGGTTTGTCTGGTTTGTTTTATTTTACGGCTGTTATGGCATTGCTTGGTATCGTCATCGTGAAATTCATGGTGCCCAACGTCGTACATAAAGCCCCACCAGGTGATACTGTTGCGATGCCAAGACTGCTTAAAAGCTTGCTGGCTAAACCGGAGTTATTACGTTTAGATGCGGGTATCTTCATTTTACACCTTACTCTGACCGCGATGTTTGTCGTCTTGCCTCTCAAGTTAGTCGCGGCTGGTATGGCGGTTGAGCAACATTGGATGTTGTATTTTCCCGCACTGATTCTCTCTTTCGTTTTTATCGTGCCTATGCTGATTGTTGGAGCTAGAAAGCAAAAAAATAAACAGCTGTTTATCTTTGCCATCGGGTTAATGGCGGTGAGCCTTTTATTGTTAGCTTTACAGCAAAGTCCGCTGTGGTTGATCTTACTCGCCGTGTTTTTATACTTCACCGCGTTTAACTTTTTAGAAGCCTCGTTACCTGCGTTTATATCTATGTTGGCGCCAGCCGGAGCCAAGGGCACCGCAATGGGAATTTATTCAACTAGCCAATTCTTAGGTGCGTTTATCGGCGGTGTGATAGGTGGTTATGCATATAATAATTTTGGCGATCAAGGTTTGTTTATCCTTATCGCAGGTTTAATGGTATGCTGGATGGTTATTGCATTGGGTATGAGTAACCCTAGCCAGATTCGTAATCATGTGATTTCGGTTGATCTAACCGATAGCCAACGAGGCGAAACGTTGGCGCAAGAATTGGCAAAGTTACGAGGCGTATTAGAAGCCGTGGTGGTTGCCGATGAACATGCAGTCTATCTAAAAGTAAAGCATACAGAGTTTGAACTTAATCAGGCCCACGCGCTGATTAATAGTGGAAATTAACGGGAGTTGAGATTATGGCCACTCGTGGAGTGAACAAAGTTATTTTGGTTGGCAACTTAGGTCAAGATCCTGAAGTTCGCTACTTACCTAATGGTGGTGCGGTGGCTAACATTACTATCGCGACATCTGAATCATGGCGCGACAAGGCGACCGGTGAGCAGCGTGAAAAAACCGAATGGCATCGTGTGTCTCTATTTGGCAAGCTAGCTGAAGTAGCGGGCGAATACCTACGTAAAGGCTCGCAGGTTTATGTTGAAGGCCAATTGCAAACCCGTAAGTGGCAAGACCAACAAGGTCAAGATCGTTACACCACGGAAGTGGTTGTACAAGGCTACAGCGGCGTGATGCAAATGTTAGGCGGCCGTCAAGGTGGTCAGCAAGGTGCTCAAGGTGGCTATGGCCAACAAGGTGGACAGCCAGCAGCAAGTCAACAAGGCGGCTACGGCGGTCAACCAAATCAAGGTGGACAGCAAAGTTGGGGTCAGCCTCAGCAGCCTAATATGGCGCCAGCGTCGCAAGCACCGCAGCAAGGTGGCTACAATCAAGCTCCTGCGCCGCAAGCCGCGCCACAAAAACCGGCCTCACAGCCGACTTATAATGAGCCACCAATGGATTTTGATGACGATATTCCGTTCTAGCTCCCGTATAAATTAAAAGTGTAAGAATAAGCACTTTTAATTAGGGAAATACTAATTAACCCAGCATTTTTGCTGGGTTTTTTTATTCCTGTCACTTTTGTTGCTTATGTCACACAAAGCTCTATGGTTTATGTATAATTAAAGCGTAAGAATAGGTAGGTTAATGGAATGGGTTTCATATGGAATACAAAATTGAGATTTTGATTTTGGGGGATGGTGAACGTTACCCGATACTCATGGGTAGTGATGGCATGCCACACTTTCTGGGGACGCTTTGGGTAACGACAAAGTTACGTTCATCAATGGTTGCTAATACCATTAGAAATCGTCTTTCAGATTTGAAGTGGTTTCTTAAATGGGAAGAGGAAGAGGGGCGGGATTTATATGCCGAGTTGTAGTGGTCAACTAAAACTGGCCACCTCGTTATAAGTTTTGAAGTATTCTGCTTCAGCCTTTTGTGGCGATAGCCCCTTGTTAAACTGGTGAGGCCTGTACCGATTGAAATAACCGCTAATGTAACTGTTAATCGCTTCAACACCTGCTGCAAATGACTGATAACCTGACCTTGGCATCCACTCGGTTTTAAAACTTCTGAAAAAACGTTCAGTGGGGGCGTTGTCGTGGCAATTACCTCGGCGACTTAAGCTTTGCTTTATACCAAACCGCCAAAGCAATTGACGATAAGTTTTACTGGTATAATGGCAGCCCTGA
>NZ_JBKFDK010000020.1:0-83956 GCF_046452435.1 Motilimonas thetidivivens | reverse complement strand
CTACCCGAGCAATAAGTATTGGTTGGAACATCTAATCCTATGGGAGCACCAGTTATGGTGACAGTGGTATATGGTGAGAGCGGCACCTTGTGGGAGTGGAATTTATTCCGCGAAATAGCGCGTAAACGACTCATTTATCGCGATTTAAAAATAGCTCCTACCCGAGCAATAAGTATTGGTTGGAACATCTAATCCTTTGGGAACACCAATTATAGCGCAATACTTTATCGCCGCATGACTGCGGCTCCCACAGAACAGCTCCTACTCCAAAAAACAAACCATCAATATTGGCGCGAGCTGCGGATCACAAACAAATTATTAAGCCTTTGCTGCATGCTAAATCCGCGTGAAACGGCTTTGTCTTGGCCTTTACTTAATACCGCATTGAGCCACATTTCATTGCCACTTTTTGGCCGTAAATCTGAAGTACGCCACGTCTTTTCAATGGTTAACGGTATTTCGCTGACGATATCGGCCAAGCGGGTTAGATTAAGATTAGTGAACCAACGGCCATTACGAACCCCTTCACTGTCGCCATATTTAAACGACAAATACAGCACACCACCGGGCTTTAATGCACGATAAAGGCGACTTAAGGTCTCGGGTAACTCGTGATATGGCACATGCAACAAGCTGGCGCAGCACCAAATGCCATGATAAGCCCGCACTTCGTCAATTTGGGCAAAATCACGCAGCTCCACCGCCACGCCAGAAAAACGCGATGCCTTGATGGCCAGTTCCGGGCTAGGATCTAGCGCAGCAACCTGAAAGCCATGTTCAACAAAATACTTGGCGTCACGGCCCGAGCCACAGCCCGCATCCAGAATCACGCCACCGGGAGGTATATAAGGTAAAAACGCATCGTATAAAGGCGTCAGGTTTAGGTTCACCGTCGCCTCAAAAAACGCATCAGCATTCTTGCTGTAGTATTCGAGAGTATTGATCATCTTCATTTCGTCAACTGCCGCTCATCCGTGAGCCCGATTAGTTTACCCTGTTGTACGCATTCGTGCATTATTTGTGCGATTTAAATCGAGCTAAGACGACAGTTTTCCTTCCCTCATCATCGATTTGGCATTCGTACAAAAGCATTAAAATAATGAGTAACTTGTAAATATTCAGTCAGAATACTTGATTTGGTAATTTTTGGGAATATAATCCCAAAAATGAATGAAATCCGAGAAATTGCGCTCAAGAAAGCGCTGCTAATGATCCTGAAGCCACTGGTGCGCATTTTGCTACGCAATGGTGTTGTATTTAGTGAATTCAGTGAATTAGCAAAGAAGGTTTATGTAGATGTGGCGTTTGCTGAACATGGTGAAAGCGGTAAAAAACAAACCGTCTCTCGTGTCGCCGCGATCACTGGGTTAACCCGTAAAGAAACCAAACGTCTACATGAGCTAAAGCAACCACAAAGTAATATCTCTGGGAATAAATATAATCGGGCCTCCCGAGTTATTAGTGGTTGGTTGAACGACGCTGAGTTTTCAGATGCGCCTTTGCATCCCTCTCTCCTTTCTATCGAAGGTGAAAAAGGCTCATTTGCTGCCCTCGTTAAGCGGTATAGCGGTGATATCCCCACCAAAGCTATGTTGGATGTGCTTAACGCGGCAGGCAACGTGGTTATTTCAGAGCGCGGTGTTATGTTGGTGCAACACGCTTTTGTCCCGCAAGCAGATGAAATAGCCAAATTGTCAATTCTTGGCGTGGATACCGCTGAGCTGATCAGCACCTTAAATCACAACCTTGTGTGTGATGCTGATCAGCTCTGGTTCCAAAGAAAAGTTTCCAACTCTCTTATTCGTCAGAAAGATCTCAAATTATTTCGAGCCTATGCAGCGAAACATTCTCAGGCACTGCTAGAAGACTTCAATCTATGGCTTGGCGAGCAAGAGGTACCCGAGGGAGAAGATGAATCAGACTGCTGCTACGTCAGCCTCGGCATTTACTATTACCAGAATAAACAAGGAAATCAGAATGATGAAGTTTAATAAATGTGCGTTTAGCGTTGGCGTGGCCTTAATCGCCTCAACGCTAGTTGCTTGCGGCGGTAGCGGCTCTACCGCTAATCGAGGCGGCGGCATAGGTGGCACTGGCGTTACCCTAAGCAATCAATATTCAGGTGAAATCAGCGGCTTTGGCAGTATCTTTGTTAATGGTGTGCGATTTAACACCAACAACAGCCAATTCTTTGTCAATGGTCAGGCAGCAGATGAATCAGCGTTATCCGTTGGTATGGTAGTGCGAGTTGAAGGAGAGGCGCAAGCAGGGGAAGGCGTAGCCAATAAGGTGTACTTTGATGCAGGCATTGAAGGACCGATCAGCGGCGATATCATTTCATCAAGTCGTGAACTCATCGTACTTCCTGTGATGGGTGTTGAGGTGGTACTGCACGGTAGCAAAACACAATTTGACCAGCTCACCTTTGAGCAGCTCAGCCAAGACACGAGCTTATTAGCCGCGGGCAAAATGGTGGAACTCAGTGGTTTCTATAATGCTCAAGGCCAATTTGAAGCCAGTTATTTTGAGCTTGAAGATAAGCCGTTTGTGGCTAACTCATCTGAAGTACAAGTAATAGGCACTGTGGAACAATTATCCGATAGCCAATTCACCTTAACACTCAGCCAAGGGGTAGCACCACTGACCGTTGAGTTATTAAATGCAAGCACTGAAGACGCGTTAGTCGAAGGCAAGCTAGTGAAAGTGGAAGGCACCCTAGCCGCGTTGGATAGCCAAACGATTCAAGCAATCGAAATTGAATCACTCGAAGCGCAAGAAGAGCAAGAGGTTGAACTACAAGGTCTGATTACAGCCTTAGAGAGTCAACAAAGCTTTACCTTAAACGGAGTGACTGTTGACGCTAGCCAAGTTACGTTACAAGAGCAACTCACCACAGACATGTTAGTGGAAGTGGAAGGGGTAATGAAACAAGGTGTGCTAGTAGCGGAATCGATTGAGATTTTGCGAGCCAGCGATGAGCAAGAAATCGAACTGCAGGCACCCGTTGAAAGCGTAGATCTTGATGCACAAACAATAACCTTATCGGCCTTTGGCCAGCCTATCACGCTGTCGGTGAATAACCGCACCGAGTGGGACGACGAGCGTGATGATGTTCGCCGTTTTAATCTCAATGATGTGGCGGTTGGCGATTACCTTGAGGTAGAGCTAGTAGAAACGCCTGCTGGATTGATTGCTCAAGAGATAGAGCGTGAAGACAGCGAAGACGGTAGTGCTCTGGAAGTGGAATTATTAGCGGCAAATTTAGATCCTGATAATCAACAGGTAAAGATAGCAGGGCTTAGCTTAAGCCTAAATGAAAATATTGAAATTGAAGGCGAACTGACGGTGAATGAGTTTTTTGACCAAGCCGTTAGCTTTGATGAAGTGGTTTTCCTTGATCTAGATGGCGACCAACAAATAGACCAAATTTTATTAGACGATTGATTCCGTAGCCTTGACTCACTGTCTGTCAGTGTTGTTTGGCGAGCTTAGGCTCGCCTTTTTTTTGTTTGATAATTGAATCACAATCCCGCCCTCGTTTTGCCCCACCGTTTTCACCATAGAGAGATTTTCATTGCATCGGCCGAGGCAAAGAGCATAACCTTAAACAGTAACTTGTTGTACGAGAAGTGATTTCTACCATGAAAAATGTATTGCTGAGATTGGCATTATTGACGGCATTATGGGTACCTAATGTGGCTATAGCCGATGAATTAAAGCCGTTCACCAGTGACGGTTGCAGCGCCTTTCCCGATGGCACCTTAGAACATAATGAGTTGTGGTTGGCATGCTGCACTCAGCATGACTTTGCTTATTGGCAAGGAGGCAGCTACAAAGCAAGAGAAGCCGCAGACCTTGCGTTAAAAGAATGCGTTTCCGCCCTTGGTGAAAAAGAAATTGCCCTACTTATGCTAGCAGGCGTGCGCGTTGGCGGCACACCTTTACTGCCTACGGCCTTTCGTTGGGGCTACGGCTGGCCATACCCTAGATTCTATGGCGAGCTAACAGAGAGCGAACAACAACAAGTTCAAACGCTTACAAACGATCTCAATAACGCCCAGTAAATAGAATAAGCTGCAATGACACCCCAGCAAGCTGCGAGGGCACAGTGTTGATAAAACCCTGTACCCTAGCGATAACCTACTCTACCGTAACGCTTTTTGCGAGATTTCGCGGCTGGTCAACATCGGTACCCTTGATGATGGCCACGTAGTAAGACAGTAATTGCAGCGGTATGGTGTACACAATCGGCGCAAGAATATCGTCGACATGTGGCACGCGCAGCAAGGTGATGCCTTCACTTTCCACCAGCTCGGCTTCTTCATCGGCAAATACATATAAATGACCGCCACGGGCGCGCACTTCTTCGATGTTTGACTTAAGCTTTTCTAGCAACTCATTATTAGGTGCCACCACTATGGTAGGCATATTGGCATCAATCAGGGCCAGTGGGCCGTGCTTAAGCTCGCCAGCGGCATAGGCTTCGGCGTGTATATAGCTAATTTCTTTTAGCTTTAACGCACCTTCCATGGCGATTGGATATTGATCGCCGCGACCTAAGAATAGCGCATGGTGTTTTTCGGCAAAATCTTCAGCCAAGGTGGCGATACTGTCGTTGAGCGCGAGCGCCTGATTGACGGCATCGGGCAATCTTTGCAGTGACTGTACTAGTGCAGCTTCTGCCCATTCATTTAGCACGCTTTTGCTTTTTCCGATGGCACCACAAAACACTAATAATCCGGCCAGCTGGGTGGTAAATGCCTTGGTTGAAGCAACGCCTATTTCAGCGCCCGCTCGGGTCATAAAGGCCAAGTCAGATTCGCGCACCAAGGACGAGCCCGGCACGTTACAGATACTTAAGCTGGCGGTGTAGCCCATTTCTTTGGCCAGACGTAATGCCGCTAAGGTGTCGGCAGTTTCCCCTGATTGCGACAAGGTAACGATAAGGCTGTTGGGACGGACAAAGGATTTGCGGTAACGAAATTCGGAGGCGATTTCCACATTACAACTAACCCCTGCCATGGCTTCCAGCCAATAGCGCGCCACCATACCTGCATGATAAGACGTACCACAGGCGATAATTTGCACATGCTCTATGGTGCTAAAAATATCCCCCGCTCCCGCGCCAAAGGCTTCACACAATACCGTGTTGCCAACAATGCGGTTCTCTAGGGTATTGATGATGGCACTGGGCTGCTCGAAGATTTCCTTCATCATGTAGTGACGATATTCGCCCTTGTCGCTGGCATCATGGGTCACGCTAGACTCCATCACGGAGCGCTCGACTGCACTGCCATCTTTAGCAAAGACTTTAACTTGGCGGCGGGTGATTTCGGCGACATCGCCTTCTTCTAAAAACATAAAGCGCCGCGTGACGTTGAGTAATGCTTGCTGATCGGATGCAATAAAGTGTTCGCCCACACCAACCCCTATCACTAAGGGGCTGCCAGAACGAGCCACTACCAGCTTATCGGGCTGATTGGCATCCATGATCACCGTACCATAAGCGCCTTCTAGCTCAGTAACAGCTTGTTGCACCGCTGCGAGTAAATCGTCACCTTGACCTAAATGGTGTGCGACTAAATGCGCGATAACCTCTGTATCAGTTTGCGATGCAAATTCAAAACCTAGGCCTTTTAACTTTTGGCGTAATTTTTCATGATTTTCGATGATGCCATTGTGAACCACGGCAATACGGCTAGAGACATGAGGATGGGCATTGGCTTCTGAAGGCTCGCCATGAGTTGCCCAGCGAGTATGAGCGATACCGGTACCGCCCGAAAGTGGCGTTTGTT
The DNA here is from genome assembly GCF_046452435.1 of Motilimonas thetidivivens. Taxonomy (NCBI): domain Bacteria; kingdom Pseudomonadati; phylum Pseudomonadota; class Gammaproteobacteria; order Alteromonadales; genus Motilimonas; species Motilimonas thetidivivens. Next base: position 78,161 of record NZ_JBKFDK010000020.1, on the reverse strand, counting down.
CAAGCGCATCGGCTAAAGCTTGCACTTTGCCAAGGCGACGTAAACGCTGAATGTTACTGTCATTGATAATGGCGATTCCCGCGCTGTCATAGCCGCGATATTCTAATCTGTGTAGTCCTTCAAGTAGTATTTCCGCAACGTCCCGTTGCGCTACTGCGCCAACAATCCCACACATAGGCTGTATCCTTATTGTTAGAGTCTATTTTTCCCTACCATTGAGGGCCATGACTCATGATTTCATTAATTATCTCCATCCTTAGAAGTGTAGAAGCTTCGGGATTCCTTACCGAAGATTTTCCAAACAAAAAGGCTGAGTATTCACCCAGCCTCTACTCTGCATTGGTAATGCAATTCTCTTTCCAGCTCTAGAGTTGGCTGGCGATAATTACTTTTTTTGCTTTTCCGGACGCAGCCAATTTTGAATGTGGCGCTGCTTAACACGGCTGATCACTAGCTCTTTTTCACCCACATTATGGGTAATCGTTGAGCCTGCGCCCACCGTGGCGTTTTGGCCTATGGTCACAGGTGCAATTAATTGTGTATCCGAGCCGATAAAGGCGCCGTCTTCAATCACGGTTGGGAACTTGTTTACACCATCATAGTTACAGGTAATGGTACCCGCACCTATGTTTACCCCAGCGCCAATCGAAGCATCACCTAAGTAAGATAAATGACCACATTTACTGCCTTTACCTAGTGTCGATTTTTTCATTTCAACAAAGTTGCCTACCGATGCGCCATCTTTCAATACCGTACCAGGACGTAAACGAGCAAACGGCCCCACCTGACAACCTTCGCCGATTTCAACACCTTCAATCACGCTATTGGCCTTGATTTCACAATCGTCACCAATTTTGGCATTGCGGATCACACAGTTAGGGCCAATCTTAACGTTGTTCCCTAGGCGAACCTTACCTTCAAATACACAGTTAACGTCAATTTCAACGTCCATGCCACAATCCAATGAACCACGCAGATCAAAGCGGCTTGAATCTAAAATAGCAACGCCATCCATCATTAATTCTTCGGCTTGGTGTAGCTGGAATGCTCGCTCAAGACGACCAAGTTGTAAGCGGTTATTCACCCCTTCTACTTCAATCGCAGAGCTAGGCTGTACCGCGTTAACAATACGGCCTTGCTTGTAGGCCATTTCAATAATGTCGGTCACATAGTACTCGCCCTGGGCATTGCTGTTGCTCAGTTTGAATAACCAGTGTTGCAAGTCTTTGGCGTTGGCAACCAAGATTCCTGTGTTGATTTCACGAATACGGTGTTGATCAGGAGAAGCGTCTTTATGCTCAACAATGCCACAAACTAAGCCGTGCTCACGCACAATACGGCCATACCCCGTTGGATCGTCAACCATTAAGCTTAATAAACCGATGCCCCCCGGTGGCTGTGCTGCCACTAGGCGTTTGATTGTATTAGCACCTAGTAGAGGCACGTCGCCATACACCATCAAGATTTTTTCTTCGTCTTTAAAGTGGGGCGCCGCTACTTGCATCGCGTGGCCGGTGCCTAACTGCTGCTCTTGCTTCACCCAATTCAATTTAGTGTCTTGGATGGCTTCTTTCATATAGTCACCACCGTGACCATAAACTAAATGAATGTTATCAACACCGAGGCTTTTCACTGTGTCTATCACGTGTTGCACCATCGGTTTATGGGCAATTTTATGTAGCACTTTCGGATATTTAGATCGCATACGGGTGCCTTTGCCCGCAGCAAGAATGACAACACTCAATGACATATATTTGATTCCAACAATGATTTGGGGACACAGTTTAGTAAAAAACCGCTTAATTCTTAATAAAAAATAACAGTTCTAGATGAAATTTTATTGAAAAGCCGTGAAAAACCAACTTTTACGCTAAGTTTTCGGTCAATTTTTATCAACAATCAGCCTTAATTAATAATAATTCACCTAGTATAAGACGGGTTTCACTTCACTAAATAAGGCAAAAGCCTTATAAATATCGGAATTAGAGTTAACAGGATAGTTAAGAATGAAAAAAAGAACCTTATTGGTCTCTTCAGTAGTAGCCAGTAGTTTGTTTCTAGGGGCGTGTACCACGCTTGATCCCTACACCCGCGAAGAAAAAACATCCAACGCCACTAAAGGAACATTAATAGGTGCGGCTGGCGGTGCGGTAATCGGCGCCATAGCTAATAATTCTAAAGGCGCGCTGATTGGTGCGGCAATCGGTGGTTTGGCGGGCATGGGCGTTGGCCATTATATGGACAAACAAGAGATGCACCTGCGCCAACAATTGGAAAATACTGGCGTTAGCGTGACCCGTGTTGGCGATACCATAGTGTTAAACATGCCTAATGCCATCACTTTTGATGTTAACCAAAGCACACTAAAACAAAATGCCATGCCAACACTCGATAGCGTTATCTTTGTGTTACAGGAATTTGATGAAACGCGCGTTAACGTTTTAGGTCATACCGATAGCACAGGAGCAGCAAGTTATAACCAAACCTTGTCCGAGAAGCGTGCCGGCGCCGTTGCCGATTACTTATTACAAAGAGGGTTACCATACAATCGTGTAAACCCGATTGGCTATGGTGAGACTCGCCCAATCGCAGATAACAACACCGCTGCGGGGCGCGACCAAAACCGTCGTGTCGAGTTAGTTTTGTCACCTATGACCAAGTAACACGCCATTTGTTCATATTTGCGGTGAACAAAAAAAAGCCAAGCATCATGCTTGGCTTTTTGTTTTCATAAAGATTTAGTTTAAGCAGTCGCTAGCTTTGGGTTTGAGCCAAAGTCATTCGCATCTTGGCTATCCATGATCATGAAAATCAATAAAATAATGCCGCCAACAGCTGGTACTAAGCCAATCCAAAACCACCAGCCAGAACGGCCAGTGTCATGTAAACGACGAACTAAAACTGAAATAGAAGGAAGGAACGAAGCAAGGCTGTAAACACCAATCAGTGCCGTAGCGATACCGCCCATGGTGCCAAAGATGGCATCCAGAATACCGCCAACAGCACCAAGCGCGAATATCGCTATGATATTGAACAGGGTGAAGTACCAATATTCACTACGACGTGCACGACCTTCAAACGTAGCATATTTTGCCCAACATAGTTTGTACCATTCCATTTTAAATCTCCTAACCTGTAGAATAAAAAATTAATCACTAAAGAATCATCCGGCAAGTATACTGATAACCATCTCAAATCATAGTGATTAACAACACAAAATAAAAAACTGCTGATTTAAGGTGACAAAGTTGCGCTTTGCCATGCCAGCTAATTAACAGCTAGGTGAGAAGTTAGGGTTAACGCAGGAGGAAAAATAGTGACTGAGCTTTTTATTACGTGATGAAAATAACAAAAACGAAGGGAGCAAAACTTAAGTATTGCTCTGACTCCCTTACATTCACGCGATAGATATTAACAAATAGCTACTTTTTGTGCTGTTGCAGCTGTTTTTGGACTTGCTTGTGCTGACGACGTTGTTCAATTACCTTACCCACATCGCCACCCAAATGAGCCTCGCCACGCGATTGGGCTAATTGGATTTGCTTTTCTCGCTCCAAAAAGCGTTGCTTTTGTTTATCACTTAATTTGTCGTAACAATGTGGACAGCTCACCCCAGCCACATAACGCGGGTCTTGCTTGTCTTGCTCGGTAATCGGTAAACGACAGGCATTACATTGATCGTAATGGCCTTTTTCTAATTGATGATTCACTGCCACACGGCCATCAAATACAAAGCACTCGCCTTGCCACAAGGTTTCTTCTTCTGGCACCTCTTCTAGGTACTTAAGAATACCGCCTTCAAGGTGATAAACCTCTTCAAAACCTTGCTCTTTTAGGTATGCCGTGGATTTTTCACAGCGAATACCGCCGGTACAAAACATCGCCACTTTTTTGTGCTTGTTTTTATCTAGGTTTTCTTCAACGTACTTAGGGAATTCACGGAAGGTTTCAGTGTTGGGGTTTACCGCGTTTTTAAACGTACCTATGCTGATTTCGTAGTCATTACGGGTATCAACCAGCAGCACGTCGGGATCAGAAATTAAGGCATTCCAATCCTTTGGCTTAACGTAAGTGCCAACCACTTTTTTCGGATCTAAACCTTCAACGCCCATGGTGACGATTTCTTTTTTCAACTTCACCTTAGTGCGCAAAAACGGCTGTTCGTCATCAAAACTCTCTTTGTAGCCGATATCTGCCAATCTCGGGTCAGTTTTTAACCAAGTTAATACCGCATCAATTCCTGCTCGGCTACCTGCAATCGTGCCATTAATGCCTTCTTGGGCTAACAGCAGAGTACCGCGAACATCATGCTTGAGCATCACATCGAGCAAGGGAGTTTGAATGGCTTGGTAATCGTCGAGGGTAACGAATTTATAGAGGGCACAAACTACGTATTGAGACATTTTATTTTCCTTATTTAAGCTAACCCAGACGTAAACTGGGCGCGAATGCGGCGCTATTCTAACCAGTAAACCACTGGCTAAACACCGACAGAAAATAAGGTTAAATCAGCCCAATTCACTTTTCTGCCATGCTAAGGTCAGGGACACCGAGTCTGCAAATCTAAGGGCGTGGGGTTTATCAATGCGTACCTTGGCATAGGTCACCCACGGGTGCTGATGGCTGATTTTTAAAACATCGTCCACCAGCTTTTCCAGTAACAAAAACCGTCCTTCTTCAACATGGTGAATAATTTGCTTGGTGACGTCTTTGTAGTTTAACGCGTCTGACACATTATCAAACAAGCGTGCTTTTTCTGCGGGGTAATGGATTTCTACATTAATAACAATATCCTGCATCTTTTCCATTTCTTCGGGATTAAACCCAATGTAAGTCCGCAGGCGTAAATCGGTAATATTGATAATGGCTTGGCTAGTAGGCATAAAGACCTCATATAGAATTAAACAAGATGACGACCGCCATCCAAATGTAAGGTACGACCAGTTATGTACTGGCTTTCAATCAGGTATTGCACACAAGCTATGGCCTCTTGTTCGCCGGGGGTTATGCCCAGCAAAGACTTGGCTAACGCCTTTTGTTGGTAGGCCAGATCATCGCCTTGGTTAAACATCAGTAAGGCTGGCGCAATACTATTTACCTTCACCTTAGGTGCTAATTTTGCAGCAAAAGACAAGGTAAGGTTGGCAAGCGCGGCCTTACTGGCAGCATAGGCCATGTGCTTCTGACTGCCCTTGTCCGCCACGTAATCGGTAAAATGGATAATATCAGCCTGCTCTGACGCTTGTAACAATGGCGCCAAGGCATGGTTGATCTGATATGGCGCTTGCACGTGAACTTGCATCATTTGATTCATCAAGGCGGCTAGGTCATGGCTATTTTTTTCCGCAGCCCAATCCGAGGCGTTATGGATCAAAGCACGAATACCGGCGGTTTTCGCTTTAACTTGGGCGATAAAGTCATCAATCCCCTGCTGCTGGGCAAAGTCGGCTTGAATACAAATAACCCCTAACTCGCGCAACTCATCTACACCGACTCGCTGGCTGCGATAACTCACAATGACTTGATGGCCTTGGCTAACAAAATGTTTGGCAAGGGCAAGCCCGACCCTTTGCCCCGCACCGGTAATGACTATGCTTGGTTTCATTTATTGTCCGTTATTTTTAATAAATCAGTGGCTGCAAAGATGCTCAAATGCTACGACAACCTCTTCGTAATAGTTCACTGGTTAATGATAAGTATGACTTAGTTGAGGCTATTCATCTGTTTAAAAAGCAAAAATGGGACGTCGACAAAAAATTTTGTGGCGCCATGATCCAGATTTATAGTCACTTCGTTATGTTTAATGAAGGGTAATTGAAGTTCATACACTCACCCGGCATGCCAATTTAGGATTGGTCAGGATCTTTAAGTTGTTTGGCAGCCATGCCCCTTCACCATAGTGGATAATAAAAAAGCACCTTATTTCAGGTGCTTTTTTATTGGTTAGCTTTTTTACAAGTTCGCTTGGTTGCTTAGCTGTCAAATTGCAGCCCTTAAACATAAGGCTTAACGAGTTCGGCCATCATCTTGATGTGGTCATCGCGATCGTTTAGCGCCGCGATATAACGGTATTGCTCACCACCCGCCTCCATAAACACATCGCGATTTTCATGCACCATTTCTTCTAAGGTTTCTAAACAATCAGCGCTAAATGCCGGACACGCGACCGCAACATTTTTAATCCCTTGCTCGGCCAATTCGGTCAAGGTGGCATCGGTATAAGGTTTAAGCCACTCGGCCTTGCCAAAGCGCGATTGAAAACAAGTGATATATTGCTCTTTGGTTAACCCTAGCTGCTCAGCTACCAAGCGAGAGGTTTTCATACACAAGCAATAGTAGGGATCACCATTATCAAAAAACTGCTTTGGCATACCATGATAGGACAACACTAGCTTATCGGGCATGCCGTTAGCGGCAATATCTTCACGAATTGAATTAGCCAATGCGGTAATGTAGTTAGGATCGTCGTGATAACTATTAATAAAGTGCAGCTGCGGTACAAAGCGCCACTTATTTAACTCGCGACTCACCGCATCAAAGGTTGAACCCGTAGTAGGGCCGGAATATTGCGGGTATAAGGGCAACACCACGACTTTACGAATGCCCTCTTGCTGAAACTCGCGCATCACCTTGGCCAAGTCCGGCTCACCGTAGCGCATGGCGAGCTTAACCTTGGCATTTGAGCCTTGAAGTTCAAGCTGCTGCTGTAACTTGTCCCGTTGGTTTTGGCTATGAACCAATAACGGCGAACCGCCTTCCATCCAGATGCTTTGATACAATTTGGCAGATTTAGCTGGCCTGACCCGTAAGATAATACCGTGCAAAATAATCATCCACACCAAGCGCGGGATTTCGACAACTCGCGGATCGGACAAAAACTGTTTTAAATATGGGCGTAGCGCATCGGCCGTTGGGGCTGCAGGCGTGCCTAAGTTGGTTAATAGCACACCCGTGCTTGCTGATAATTTGTCATGCGCATTTTCCGTTAACGCAGTAAATCGAGACAAGGTCGTTCTCCAAATTTTCGAGGTTCGAACAGGATTAATTCCTACCAGGAATCATTCTACTGGCAAAATTAACACCTAACACATTAAAGTAAAATAAGATTCCCCATCTTATTGGGTCGACTTGGGCAACATAGCTTGTAGCGCTTGCTGAAAATCGTCGCTACTGGGCTTGGTCGAGCTGGTAAAATGCTGAACCTGCTTACCATCGGCACTTACTAGATACTTATAAAAGTTCCACTTTGGCGAAGCTGATTGTGCCGTGAGATATTTAAAGATGGGATCCGCCTTCTTTCCCCTCACAGAAACCGGCGCAAACATGTTAAAGGTGACCCCATAGTTAACATAACAAACCTTAGCGGTGTCTTTTTGGTCATCATTTTCTTGAAAGAAATCGTCGGAAGGAAATCCCAACACCACTAGCCCCTGATCTTTATAATCTTGATAAACCTGCTCTAATTCCTTGAATTGAGGTGTAAAGCCACAATTACTTGCGGTGTTGACTATTAATACCGCTTTGCCTTGGGTTAATTCACAGATATCCACTTGCTGATCCGAATTCAGCTTTTGCTTGGTGGTTTGTAAAAACGCCAGACACTCGGCTTGGCTAGCCCCGCTAAACAGGCCCGCGCTCAACGCGCTTAAGATTAGAAAATGTTTCATTTTTTCCCCTCGATCTGATGCCACTTTATATTAGCTCAACAGTAGTAAACGACACAGCCAGCCTATTTGATCATTTATATATTGCGCATTTACTCGTATTAATTGAGGCTACTGGTTTTCGTTTTTTGTGGGACCAGAGCTTGCTAAGGGAATGGGGGTTGATTGTTCGCCGAGCAAGCTCAGCTCCCACAAGTCTTAGTACCTCTTATGGGATGAAAATAGCAAGACAATGATCAAACTTTTGCTACCGCGCGTATTGATGACTGAATACACAACAGGAATACCAAAATGAAATTAGCCCTATTTCCACTGCCCGTTTTTTTATTGCCCGGTGGAAAAACACAGTTGAGGATTTTTGAGCCACGCTATCAACGCATGGTGTCAGAATCACTGCGCAATCAAACTGGGTTTGGCTTATGCAGCTTTGTGGATCCCGCGCAACAAGAATTAATGCAAGCAGGCACCCGGGTTGAAATATTCGACTTCGATCGATTTGATGACGGCACTCTTTGTATTTCAATTGAAGGTAAAGACAGATTTAGTATTGATAGTTTTTCAACCGACAAAGACGGCCTACGCCAAGGTGAAGTGACCTTACTCGAAAACTGGCAACCGAGAACGGTGGGCCAAGAGCATCAGTTTGTCGCCGACAGTCTCGCTAGATTGCTTAAAGACCATGATCTCTACCGTCAACAAGACTTACAACAGCCATTGCAGGATTTAACCTGGGTGTGTCAACGCTGGTTGGAATTACTGCCGATGCCGGCGCATAAGAAACAATCTTTATTTATGCAGCTACAATTCGAAGGTTTACTGCAACTGATAGACGACGTGTTACTACAACAAAATGATGTTCGTCAGTAAAAATTGCCATCGATAAGTGATCTAAAAACGACTGGCAGCCGTTAATAATTGAAACTGTGCTGCTTTAAGGGATTTTACTGGCAGCGACTTTACATCAGCAACGATGAGCATAGAATCATGTATCAAACAAGTCAGTTAGCGGATGCCACTATTAATAAGTCAGAATCAACAATCGATGCACAGCCCGATTTGAACCAGTATTTGCTGACAGTTGCGAGCCATCAAGACAAAGCGGCGTTTGCCAAATTGTTTGCTTTCTTTGCACCTAAGATCAAGGCATTTGGTTTAAAGCAATTTCGCCAAGAAGCATTAGCGATGGATTTGGTTCAAGAAACCATGAGTTTAGTCTGGCGTAAGGCACAATTGTATAGTCCTGAGAAAGGCAAAGCCTCTACTTGGGTGTTTACTATCATGCGTAACTATAGCTTTGATATGTTGCGCAAGATCCAACATAACAAAGAAGACAACCTTAGTGATGACTTGTGGCCCTTGTACGAAGAAGCTGAGCCCGAGCCTGATTATGAAGATGACCACTTGATGCGCGAACAGTTGATTCAAGGGTTAGAAACGCTACCGCCAAAGCAAAAAGAGGTGGTCGAAGCCATCTACCTCAAAGAGATGACGCACCAAGAATTGGCAGAGCATTTAGGCGTCCCCCTTGGCACAATCAAATCACGTTTACGCCTTGGTTTAGAAAAATTGAAAGAACAAATGGAGCAGCATAATGATTAAACACCATCCAGAATCAACCATGATTCACGCCTTTGTGGCCGGTGAATTACCTGCATCCCTTTCAATTGCAGTTAGTGCTCACTTAGAGCTTTGCCCTCATTGTAAGGCGATTGCGGCTAAGTTTACCAAAGCTCTTGCCGACGATGTGTTGGGCGCTGACGACCACTTTGAGCAATCAATCACTGCACCGGAAGCAACGGAACAAGTTGATGATTTCGCCGCTATGTTAGCCGCGATCACCGAGCAGCCAGTTGATAAACCAGACACCGTCAAACAACTGGCCGAGCCAAAGGTTGAGCATATTGTATTGGAGCAAAAAACTTACGCATTGCCCCGCGCATTACGTCAGTTTAGCCAAACTAAATGGAGTGGCTTAGGTAATATTCAACGCGCCAGACTCGCCTTAGACGAAGGCGATGTGCATGCTAGCTTGTTACAAATTGCCGCCGACAGTGCGATACCGCATCACACCCACAAAGGTTATGAGTTAACCCTGTTATTAGACGGGTGTTTTGAAGACGAATCGGGTCGTTATGAAAAAGGGGATTTTATTATTCTCAACGGCGAACATCATCACAGCCCCTACACCGCAGAAGGCTGTTTATGTTACACCGTATCGAATGCACCTCTGCACTTCACATCAGGGGTAAGTAAGCTGCTTAATCCGATTGGTCGTTTCTTGTACTAAAAAATAGCCGGCGCCGCCTTTGCCTAAGGCGGTGTCTGATTTTAGCCCCCTTTGTTGCAGAGCCAACCCACAGTAACGCATGCTAGTGATTGCATTTTGTTTTCAGCAAGGCTTCAATTAGTCAATCTACCAACGGGTTTACCCTTGAGCATGTAAAGTTATGACAAGTACCAAACAGATACTTATTGTCGATGACGACACCGAAATTAGAGACTTACTGCAACAGTACTTGAGCAAGTCTGGTTTTGACGTGGCCACCGCCGAAGATGGCATAGCCATGTTTCAATGTTTAAATCAGATACAACCCGATCTGATTATTCTTGACGTTATGATGCCCGGCGACGATGGCTTTACTCTATGCCAAAAAATCCGTCGCGACTCCAATGTCCCCATCATCATGCTCACGGCCAACTCTGACGAAACCGATCGCGTGATTGGCCTAGAAATTGGGGCTGACGATTATATCGCTAAGCCTTTTAGCCCTCGGGAACTGTTAGCCAGAATCAAAGCCTTACTGCGACGCGCACAGTTTAGTGCCAGTGCCGAAGCCCGTTATATCCATTTTGCTAATTGGCGCTTAGACACCCAAAAGCGCAATCTATTGAGCGACGAAGGCGAAGAGCTATCCCTATCGGGAGCCGACTACAACATGCTGATGTTGTTTTTGCAGCATCCAAACCAAATTCTCGATCGCGATGCTATCTCCGATGCCACCCGTGGCCGTGAAGCATTACCGATGGAGCGCGGTATCGACGTGCAACTCAGCAGGCTCAGACAACGCTTAGGTGATAACGGGAAAAACCCCAAACTAATTAAAACCATTCGTGGTGCTGGTTATGTCCTTATCGCAACCGTCAGACATGAAGGCTAGCACCCAGCAAGTCAAACACTTAACCAAGCAACTGCTGGCTTGGTTATGGCCGCGTTCGCTATTAAATCGTATGGTGTTGATCATCATAGTGTCGGTCGCCTTGGCTCAAGGTATTAGTAGCTTTATTTGGGTAAACTTATTTACCAGCCAAGAAAACATAGCCCTAGAAAGCAACGCCGAGCAGTTGGCTAACAGCGCGGCCAGTACCGCCAGTTTCTTTAAAAAACTTCCCCTTGAATATCGCCATATAGTGTTAGATCAGCTCAGAAATATGGGCGGGTCGCGATTTTTTGTCTCCCTCAATAGCGAAGAAATATTGATCAATCCGATTAGCGATTCCCCGCAAAAGCGCTTAGTAATCACTAAAATTCACGATACCTTACGAGATAAACTCGGTAACCATTATCCAATCAAGATAGAATTTTCTCGGCCTGATGAATTAAAGGTTTTAAATAACAACACATTAGTAACCGACCTCCCACCATCTTGGGCCAGTTACTCATTACTGGGCAACAAACTGAATCTGCCTATCTTGGTACTACAAATTGAGCTTTCACCCAATGAGTGGCTTTATCTCGCGGCGTTAATGCCACCCCCTTATATTGTCGAGCAAAAGGATCTGATCCCCAGCCCACAACTGACAACGATTATATTAACCACCTTGTTTTTGCTGTTGTTTACTTTTTCTATGTTTCAATGGCAAACCCGCCCGCTCGCTCGTCTAGCCCGAGCGGCATCAGACATGAGCATAGATTTACACCAAGCACCGTTAAAAGAAGAAGGAGCGCTCGAGCTGGTGACAGCCACCCGCGCTTTTAATCAGATGCAACAAAAACTGCAGCGTTATATCGCTGATCGAGAATCGTTATTTGGCGCGATTTCTCACGATTTAAAAACCCCCATTACGCGCCTGCGTCTGCGAGCCGAATTACTTGATGATGAAACTCAAATAGAAAAATTTAATGCCGATCTAGACGATCTGGAAATGATGGTTAAAGGCGCGATTCAAACCGTTAAAGATACCGATATCCACGAAAACATTACCGAAGTGGATATGCTTAAACTGATCCATCAAGTCTGTGAAATTTACCCCGAACAGACTCGCATTATCGGCCATTACGTCGCACCGTTTCGCGGTAAACCTTTGGCACTAAAGCGCTGTTTGACTAACCTAGTGGATAACGCCATCAAATATGGCCACCAAGCCGTCATCACCTTAATGGATATCGGCGATGATCTTCATATCACCATTCAAGACCGCGGTCCCGGCATTCCCGAACAAGACCATAAACGCATTTTCAACCCTTATGTGCGCTTGCATCAAGTGGAAGAAGGCTATGGTTTAGGGTTGGGGATTGTTCGCAACATAGTCCACGCCCATTGCGGAGATATTGAGTTAATCAATGCCAGCGACGGTGGCTTGCTGGTAAAATTGCGTTTACCTCGTAGCCCTTATACGGAGCTTTAATGCGCTTATTTCTCTTGCTTTGCCATTGTGTTATCGCCACAGCGATCCCCTTAACCAGCTGGGCTGCTAAAGTAGAAGCCTTGCATTGGTGGACCTCTGGCAGTGAAGCCGCGGCGTTAGAGGTGATCAAGCAGTCCCTCGAGCAGCAAGGCCATCAATGGCAAGATTTCGCCATCGTTGGCGGCGGTGGGGATAGCGCTATGACGGTATTGCGCACCCGCGCCATGTCGGGCAACCCGCCTGCCAGCGCGCAAATAAAAGGGCCAGATATTCAAGAGTGGGCCTCCTTAGGTTTACTGCAACCCTTGAATTCGTTAAGCCAAGATTGGCCTGAAATTTTCCCAGCCACGGTGACGCAACATTTACGCTATCAAGGCGATTATGTCGCCGTTCCGTTTAATATTCATCGCGTTAACTTATTGTGGTTGAACAAGGCTATTTTTGATGAACTGAATTTAACACCACCGCAAACATGGGATGAGTTTATCGCCACCAGCCAAGCCATTACCAAAGCGGGATACATCGGCTTTGCTCATGGTTTACAACCTTGGCAGGACACACTGCTTTTTGAAAATGTGGCGATAGCCAAGCTAGGCGCGCAAACCTATCGACAAATCTTTGTTGACCACCAAATAACCCCCAATGACCACAACAAGCTGATTGCCGTGTTCAAACAATTGCGAGCGCTGCGTGCCATTGTTGATAATCAAGCGATAGATCGTAATTGGGACACTAATATTCGCCTGCTGGCAGACAAAAAAGCCGGCATGGTGCTAATGGGCAATTGGGCTAAAGGGGAATTACACCTGCTGGGGTTAACACCCAATCAAGATTATCTGTGCCTAGCCGCACCACAGACCGCGAAAGCATTTAGTTACAACATAGACACCTTTGTGTTTTTTAAACATCATCAGCAAGATGACACTCAGCAAGCCCAGCAGGCCTTGGCCAATACCATTGCCAACCCCAAGATTCAAATCGCCTTCAACCAATTAAAAGGCTCAATTCCAGCTAGGCAAGACATCGCCAGCGAACACTTTGATCTGTGTTCACAACAGGACATAAAAGATTTTCAACAGTTGGAACGCATACCTTCTCTCGCCCAAGGCATGGCGAATACAGGCTTAACTCAAAACGCGCTGGTCGATGTGGTCAGCCATTTTTTTAATAATCCTAAAATAAGCCCCGAACAAGCGGTGCAGCAGTTGCTGGTTGCCATTCAGGCAACCCAATAACAGGCGGGGATGTTAACGCAGTATTCAAGCTGGCGACTCCAGCTCGCTCAATCAAGCTCGTCGTCATCATCTTGAAAGTCATCACCTAGCTCTATCCAAAAGCCGATGGCGATTAAGATCAAACTGGTTAACCAAGTGGCGGTATTCCCGATTGGGCTGTTAAGGGCAATCATCGCAAACGCGAAAAAGCCAAGCGCGCAATACAGATTTAAACGCATCATTTGCTGTAACATATCGGCCTCCTTAGTGATATGCTTACACCTTAAGTTTAATGGCTTTATGCAAAAAAGTGGTGGCGTTTAAAAATTAAACAGCTTTAACTAAAGATTAATGCCTGACTGACATGATGGCTCAACCACTTGCCCATACCACCCTATTTTATTGCAAAGAATAACTGCTGATGAGTGATTTATTTCAATCTGCCGATCACCAACTCGATGCACTCGGTTTGCGCTGTCCCGAGCCTGTGATGATGATCCGCAAAACCGTGCGTAACATGACCAGTGGCGAAATTTTACTGGTGATCGCAGACGACCCCTCAACCACCCGAGATATCCCAAGCTTTTGTCGCTTTATGGATCACACCTTAGTGGCCAGCGACACTGAAAGTGCGCCCTATCGTTACTTGATCAAAAAAGGCTAAGTCGCCAGTTACCCTTGCTAGAGGCTTTGTTTCGTCAAAGAAATGCGTGATAACGGTGGTTTGGCACAAAAATCGCTCTATAAACCCGATGCCAGAAAAGTTATACTTGCGCGTATTTTTTTAAGAAAAGCAGCTAAGCCAATATGCAAAAATTCGATATCAAGACCTTTCAAGGCCTGATCCTTGCGTTGCAAGATTATTGGGCACGCCAAGGCTGTGTGATTGCACAGCCACTCGACATGGAAGTGGGTGCGGGTACCTTTCATCCATTAACCTTCTTGCGTTCTATTGGTCCAGAGCCAATGAGCAGCGCCTATGTACAACCTTGTCGCCGTCCTACCGATGGCCGTTACGGTGAAAACCCTAACCGCATGCAGCACTACTACCAGTTCCAAGTTGTGCTAAAGCCGTCACCGGACAATATTCAAGAGTTGTACCTTGATTCATTAGAAGCTATTGGTATCGATCCTTCTATTCATGATATTCGCTTTGTTGAAGACAACTGGGAATCGCCAACGCTGGGTGCTTGGGGTCTGGGCTGGGAAATCTGGCTAAACGGCATGGAAGTAACGCAGTTTACCTACTTCCAACAAGTAGGTGGCTTAGAGTGTTCACCGGTAACAGGTGAGATCACTTACGGCCTAGAGCGTCTTGCTATGTATGTACAAGGCGTTGATAGCGTTTACGATCTGGTTTGGACCGATGGCCCTATGGGTCGCGTGACTTACGGTGATATTTTCCACCAAAACGAAGTTGAGCAGTCTGCTTTCAACTTTGAACACGCCGATGTGGATGCGCTATTTGCAGCATTTGATCAATGTGAGCAAGAAAGCCACAGCCTAATCGAAAAAGGCCTGCCATTACCTGCTTACGAAAAAGTAATGAAGGCATCGCACTACTTCAACCTACTGGATGCTCGTCACGCTATTTCGGTGACCGAACGCCAACGTTACATTTTACGTGTGCGCACCCTATCTAAAGCAGTGGCAGAAGCTTATTACGCGGCGCGTGAAGAGCTAGGTTTCCCACTTTGTAAAGAGCAGGCGTAGAGGAAGACATGGAAAATTTATTAATTGAAATTGGTACCGAAGAATTACCACCAAAATCACTACGCACCTTAGCCGAAGCCTTTGCAGCTAATTTTGAAGCCGAATTAAGCAATGCTGAATTAGCACATCAAGGTGTACGCTGGTTAGCTTCTCCACGTCGTTTAGCCTTAGTAGTAAACCAGCTACAAGCGGCGCAAGCCGATAAAGTGGTAGAAAAACGCGGTCCAGCGGTGAGCTCGGCATTTGATGCTGACGGCAACCCCACTAAAGCAGCCGAAGGTTGGGCACGCTCAAACGGCATTACCGTAGAACAAGCCGAGCGCTTAGTAACAGACAAAGGTGAATGGCTACTGCACAAAGCGGCGGTACAAGGCCAACCTGTTGCCGACTTAATCCCAGCCCTAGCGGCCACTGCATTAGCTAAGTTACCGATTCCTAAGCCAATGCGTTGGGGTGCTAAACCGACTCAATTTATTCGCCCGGTACACACAGTTACCATGCTATACGGCAGTGAATTAATCCAAGGTGAACTACTTGGTATCGCTTCGGATCGCGTTATCCGTGGCCACCGTTTCCTTGGCGAAGGCGAAATGACCATTAGCCATGCCGACGAGTACGAAAACCTACTCGACATGAAAGGCAAGGTGATCGTGGATTATCAGCGTCGTAAAGATGCGATCCGCGAACAAGTTATTGCCGCTGCGGCACATGAGAACGGCGTAGCCGACATTGACGAAGATTTACTTGAAGAAGTTAACTCACTGGTTGAATGGCCTGTGACCATGGTCGGCTCATTTGAAGAGAAATTCCTTGAAGTTCCTTCGGAAGCACTGATCTCGACCATGAAAGACAATCAAAAGTACTTTCCGGTATTAGATCAAAACGGCAAGCTACTGCCTCGCTTTATCTTCGTGTCTAACATAGTGAGCCGCGATCCTAAGCAAGTGATCGAAGGTAACGAAAAAGTAGTACGCCCACGTTTAGCCGATGCGGAATTCTTCTTCAAAACCGATAAGAAGAAAAGCCTTGAAAGCCGCCTAGATTCTCTCGCTACCGTATTGTTCCAACAACAATTAGGTACCCTAAAAGAGAAGTCTGAGCGCATTGGTGAATTAGCTAAAGCCATTGCAGAGCAACTGGGTGCTAACAGCGAACACGCGCAACGTGCTGGTTTACTGTCAAAAACCGATTTGATGACCGAAATGGTGATGGAATTCCCAGACGTACAAGGCGTGATGGGCATGTACTACGCCAAGCACGACGGCGAGCCAAACGAAGTGGCACAAGCGCTAAACGAGCAATATATGCCACGTTTTGCCGGTGACCAACTACCTAACTCGTTAATTGCTTGTGCGGTCGCCCTAGCGGATAAGCTAGATACCTTAGTGGGTATTTTTGGTATCGGCCAAACCCCTAAAGGCGATAAAGACCCATTTGCACTGCGTCGCGCCGCGATTGGTGTGCTGCGTATTATCGTAGAAAAAGACCTACCATTGGATCTTAATGACCTAGTAGATGCAAGTGCTAAGCTATACGGCGATAAACTAAGCAATCAAAATGTCGCCACCGAAGTGGTTGATTTTGTATTAGGCCGTTTCCGCGCTTGGTATCAAGAAGCGGGTGTTGAGGTTGATGTTATCCAAGCGGTATTGGCTAATCGCCCAACTAAACCTGCGGATTTTGATAAACGCGTTAAAGCGGTAAGTCATTTCCGTAGCCTAGAAGCCGCTGCAGCATTGGCAGCCGCCAATAAGCGTGTGGGTAACATTCTAGCTAAGAATGACGTAACTTCAGGTGGCCAAGTTAATCCTGAGCTACTCCAAGAAGCCGCCGAGCAAGCATTGGCAAGTCAAGTTGCGGCACTTAGCGAAAGCCTAAGCCCAGTATTTGCCAAGGGTGACTACCAAACCGCCCTAACTGAATTGGCTAGCCTGCGTGAAAGCGTGGATGCCTTCTTTGATTCGGTAATGGTAATGGCAGATGACGAAGCCCTAAAACAAAACCGTTTGGCGCTGCTAACGCAGCTACGCGGCTTGTTCTTACAGATTGCTGACATTTCCTTACTACAAGGCTAAGTTAAGCTTATCAAGTGAACAAAAACCCGATCTCTGTATCGGGTTTTTTTATGTCACAATAATAGGATAGATTATACTCAAGCTGCCTGAAGCCATTGCTTCACATAATATGTCATAGGCTGATAAGCCTCATCCAAGGAGAACATCATGATTGAAGTAGGCAATAAAATACCCGACGCCTCGTTTGCACTTCTCACCGAAGAAGGTCTTTCTCATCCAACCACAACTGAGTTATTCGCCGGTAAAACGGTCGTGCTTTTTGCTGTGCCAGGCGCTTTTACCCCGACCTGTTCCGAAACCCATTTACCGGGTTACGTGGTATTGGCAGATCAATTCAAGGCTAAGGGCGTAGACAGCATCATTTGTTTATCGGTTAATGATGCCTTTGTTATGCAAGCTTGGGGCGAGGCACAAAATGCCAATGAGATTATTATGTTGGCCGATGGTGATGGCAGCTTTACCCGCGCTATTGGCCTAGAAATGGATACCGGCCTATTTGGCGGCCTACGATCACAGCGCTACGCCATGCTAGTGAAAGACGGTGAAGTAACCGCACTTAATGTCGAGCCGGCTAAATCGTTTGGCGTATCCAGTGCTGAAACCATGCTTGAGCTTGTTTAATACTATCCGGGCAGCACTTTTTAGTGCTGCTTATTCCTTAGCACTCCCTCCTGAAACAGCCTTTTCCTTCAGCAAACAACAACTTTTCTTTTTGTAAAATAACCGGTTTAGCGCATTGCTTGACCATCAACAAAACATCATAATGCGATGAGATCAATCCATTAACAATAAGGCTACCTATGTCTGACAGCTTTTTATTATTTGATCCCGCAGACCGGGATGACATTACTCACAAAGTAATGCCGTTATTTGAAGAAGACATTCTACCCAAGGCATGGTCAGCGCAGGAGCCCGCACACTTTAATCCAGAAAGCCGAGTCTATGTTTATATCAGTGATGAACATATTCCCCCCATTATCGAAGCTGCTATAGAGGGAGATTGGCATTTAGCTATCTTACCCCATCCCAATGCGAGTTATGCTAGACGCGGATTTTGCCTTGAAAGTAATCTAGAAAAAGCCACCAAAGCCGCCCAACAAGCAAAGCCCAAAAAGGTCGACATACTCCGCTGTAATGATGACATTGTGCTGAACTCTGTGGTGCTAGGCCATGGCTTTAGTTTACGCCCCGGCGGTCAAAGCAACGTTTGGCAAGAGCGCTTTGAACAAGCCTTACATAACATTCGTCATATTAATGATTTTCTGCCTAAACGACTGAGCTTTACCACGGCCAACGAGAGCAGCTTTACCACCGCCGCGGTCGGTGTGGTGGTGGTTGAACATGCCCATGGCTCTATGCTATCGCGCAATATTTTGCCTGATAGCCATATCAACGATGGCATGCTGCATACCATGATTTTAGCACCGCGCAGCGTCATGGAAATTGTCAGCTTTTTTATTAAGTCATCGTTTATTCGAGTGATGAAGCAACCCGAATTTCTTGGCTTAGTTAAAACTAAAACCCTAACCATTAGTAACAACCACACGCTTGATTACGAAATAGATGGCCGCAAAGCCAATGCCGAGCAATTGGTCATAGACAATGACCCACGCTGTTTAAGTCTATTGGTTGGTGAATCACTGCCCATCGTCGACTGCGCGCTAAGCAGCAAAGAGCAACGAAAAATTGCGCGCTTGCCCGCGGGCGAAGCCATTACCGCCATGGCGGCAAAACCCTTATCTTTGATCGCTCACGCCGCACCTGAAGAATTTAAAGATCTATATCAACTGCTACGGGAAAACGCCACAACGTCACCCGCTTTCCTCACCTTGATGGTGCTTTCTACCTTGTTGGCGAGCATCGGATTATATGCCAGCTCAGCACCGGTCATCATAGGTGCCATGATTTTAGCGCCGTTGATGGCGCCCATCATTTCCCTTGCCATGGCACTAACGCGTCAAGATGCCAATTTAATGGTTTGCAGTTTAAAAACCTTAACCACAGGCTTATGTATGGCGTTGCTGTTTTCCAGTACCGCAAGCTTTATTATGCCTATGGAAGTGATCACCAATGAAATCGCCGCGCGTCTTAGTCCCAATTTGCTTGATTTAGGGGTGGCGGCCATTTCAGGTATTGCTGGCGCTTATGCCCATGCCCGTATTGACGCGGCAAAAAGCCTTGCTGGCGTTGCCATTGCCGTGGCCTTGGTGCCTCCACTCGCAGTAACAGGCATAGGCTTAGGCTGGCTCGATTGGCATGTTGCTTGGGGCGCTTTTTTACTGTTTTTAACTAACTTAGCAGGCATTGTTTTTGCCGCATCGTTAACCTTTTTAGCCCTTGGTTTTGCCCCGTTTACCCGAGCTAAAAAGGGATTGAGCATTGCCCTTATCGCCGTCGCTTTAGTCAGTATTCCTCTGGTATTTAGTTTTATGCGCTTATCGGATGAAGCCAAAATAGTACGCGCACTAGAAGGAGAAATTATCGGTAGTGTTACCCTGCGCCATATTCAAGCTAGGGCGGTCAACCCCGTCGAGCTATCACTGCAAATTGTTACCCCCGCCGCCTTAACAGGCGCAGATTTAGATACCATTAAAGACGTGGTGGAAACGAAATTAAAACGTGATGTCACCATGGAAGCCCAAGTTGTGATCCGCCGAGAGTAGCCGCCGAGCGAACTATTAAGCTTCAAGCTCACCAAGTAAAACTCTGAACAAAACCGACTAACACCGTATATCGCTGCATAAAATGCAACGATATACGGTTCATTCCCCTTTTCACAAACAAAAAACAGCATTATCAAAAAACCACAACAAATTAATGATAGTAAATATCATTTGCATTAACATTATCGTTAAATATAATGCCTGCGTTTTCCAGCAAGAGGTATTTACCATGCATGTGAGCAATCGCACTATCGATCCAAGTTATCAAACCCTTATTAACGCATATCTGCGAGAAATAGAGCACAGTTGGCAACTTTGTTCGATGCATGAATTAGCCAGGAAGAACCAAGCTTGGCAGGAATGTGATAAAGCAATTGTCATCTCGCTTCCGATACAACAAATCGACATTATCTTAGCTATTAATTACTGGTCACTCACCCTGCGCCATCAGTTCCATCCTAGCGTGGTGTACCAATTCACCTCGGGGCCTGCCGCTTATGAATACAAAACGCTAAGTGCTGTCGAATTTCTACAGTTAACCATGCGCGAGCAAATGTTAAGCCAACCTCATGCGCGAGCAGATCTCAGCACACTGGCCTTGCGCTGTTTGCTTAGCCAGCAAAATACCAATCTATTTATTAAGCAACGAACTGCTGAGCTAGAGGATCTATATTCGGGACGACCACTGTCATTTATCGAATCGGAACAAAGCCTATTGATCGGTCATCAATTACACCCTGTGGCCAAAAGTCGTGAAGGCTTCTCAAGTATGGATCTGCAAGCCTACTCACCCGAAACCAAGGGCCGCTTTCAGCTGCATTATTTTGCCGTTCATATTTCATTGTTACACCAAGACAGTGCCCTAGTACTATCAAGCCATGAGTGGATCGCACAATGGATTGCACAATGTCCAGAATTTAGCCAAGAGTTCAAGCAACAATGGCTTGAACAAGAGGACTTCTTCATTTTGCCCGCACATCCATGGCAAGCCCAATACTTGCAGCAACAACAAGAGAGCCAAGACCTCATCAGAGACAAGCTACTGCAACCTCTTGGTGCCGCGGGCCCGCTCTTTAGTGCAACCACTTCGGTGCGCACGGTATTTAATCAAGCTTGCCCGATGCAATTTAAATTTTCCCTTAACGTGCGCATTACTAACAGCGTGCGGGTTAATCAGAGCTGGGAACTGGACCGTGTGGTTGAAACCGCAAAAATGATGCAACTGCCTGTGGCAGATGAAATAAAACAAAGCGCACCAGCATTTGAGTTTGTTCATGAACCAGCCTATTTGGCAATAAAGCTGCCTTCAGGCAAGGTTCTTGATGGCTTCTCTGTGATTTTTCGTGACAACCAAACGATGGGCCAACCCCATCGCGACATCAGCGCCGTCACTAGCCTAGTGCAAGACCACCCTCTCGGCCAAAAAGGTCGCCTCTATAACATCATTAAACGGATCAGCGACCAACAACAAACACCGATGCAACAGGTCGCAATCACTTGGTTTGAGCGTTATCTAGAGGTCGCCGTAGGTTCATTAATGCGATTATTTATTGACTGGGGGTTATGTTTTGAGCCCCATGGTCAAAATGCCTTGATCGAGATGGAGCAAGGCTACCCAGTGCGCTTTTTCTGTCGTGATGGCCAAGGTTTCTTTCATCGCCAAGCCGCTCATCAAGATTGGCTAGCAATAATGCCCGGTAAAGGAGAGGCCACCCAGTCGATCTTCCCCGAAGAACTGGCTAAACAAAGACTGATTTATTATCCCTTTATTAACCAAGTATTTTCTATGATCAATGCCTTTGGCTGCCAAGGCTTAGCCGACGAGCATCAGCTCATGGCTTGCCTGCGCACCTATATGTCCAACCTTGCAGCCAAGCCACAACGCTATCCATTTAGCTTACTAGAAGTACTTGAGAAAGCCGAGCGCTTGCCTTGTAAAGGTAACCTACTCACCCAGCTTTATGACATGGATGAGTTAGTTGGCGATATTGCAACCCAATCTGTGTATGTCACCTTACCCAACATATACAAGGCTGGAGCATGAACAGCGCAACCCTAACCAAGACAACTAAGGTTTTTAGCGCTCCCTATGCCAATGATGTTACGGTAAGTGGTCGCTGGGTACAGCCGCAACAAGATGCAGAATTGATCCATCAATGGATGAATCACCCCTTAGTGGCCCCATACTGGCAGCAAGACAAATCCCTAGCCGAAGTATTAGCCTATTTACAGCAGCAGTGTCGAAGCTATCACCAAGTCATGTTGTTGGAGATAAATAATACCCCTGTTGCTTACTGCGAACTGTATCGGCTGCAAGATGACCCTCTGGCGCAACATATTCCTGCCGACACCAAACCAAGCTTGGCTAACAGCACCATGGGCTGGCATTTTTTAATTGGCCCAAATCAACTGCACGGTCAGGGCTTAGGCAAGTTACTGGGTCATGCGTTAATCCATTGGCTGTTTCAACATTACCCAATCAGTGCGCTTTGCTGTGAGCCTGATATCGCCAATATTCGCATGCACAAGTTGTTAGCCTACTTACAACATCAAGCTGTTGCAGATATCCGCTTGCCGAGCAAAAGGGCGCGCTTGTTTGTACTGTATCGCGCTCAGTTGACAACCCTCTTGTCACCGCCCACCAGCCACTTGCTCACACTCAGCAAGTGTGTCGACCAAACCTCTCCCACTGTGAGGAACATTAAGCAATGAAGATCCATAACGAAGTATATGATTTTATTGGTGTTGGTATTGGCCCTTTCAACCTAGGGTTAGCCGCACTTGCTAGCAAAACGCCGCTAAATTACCTCTTTTTTGAGGCGAAATCACAGTTCGATTGGCATGCGGGGCTATTAATGGAAGATTGCACCCTACAAGTGCCCCTGATGGCGGATCTAGTAACCATGGCCGATCCGACCAGCCCTTACAGCTATCTAAATTACCTTCGCCAAACCAATCGCTTATATGCCTTTTACTTCTACGAAGACTTTTTAATTCCACGCCAAGACTATAACCACTATTGCCAATGGGTTTGCCAGCAATTGAACCAACTCAGGTTTGGTCAGCGTGTTGTTGATGTGATTTTTGATGCCGCAGGTTACCGAGTCACCATCGCCTGTCAGCAGACTCAAGAGCTCAGCCAATATTTATGTAAAAACCTCGTTGTCGGCATAGGTTCATCGCCTTACTGGCCTGCAAATAGTCGCCAATTACAGCACCCTAATTGCCTTCACAGCAGCCAATATCTGACCAATAAAGCGCAACTACAACAACTCGCTTCCATTACTATTTTGGGCAGCGGCCAAAGTGCTGCTGAAATCTATTTAGATTTACTTAATGAACAAAATAACTTTGGTTATGAGTTGAACTGGCTCACCCGCAGTGCTGGCTTTTTACCGATGGAATACTCCAAGCTCGGCTTGGAACATTTTTCGCCCGACTATATTAAGCATTTTTATCAACTTGATAGCGGTGTTAAGGAACAAACACGCCAACAGCAAAACCTTTGGTATAAGGGTATTTCCAGTAAAACCATAGGTGAAATTTATGATCGATTATACAAACGTAGCATTGCCAACCAAGCCGTAAAGACACGATTACAAGCTCGCTCACAACTGCAACAAGTAACTCTCAATGAGCAAACATTAGCCTTAACAATGAGCCACACCGAAAGCCAACAAGCATTTCAAATCAATACCGATGCATTAATTTGTGCCACCGGTTATCAAGTTACTTCACCACAGTTTCTGCAGTCGATTAGTGAGCATTTTCGCTTTGATCATTTAGGGCGACCCACAATCAACCTGCACTATCAACTTGAGCCTGCGCAGCAGAATTCAGCGCAGATTTACATGCAAAATGCCGAAATTCATAGCCATGGTATCGGCGCTCCCGATCTTGGTTTAGGCGCACACCGCAATGCTGTCATCATCAATAATCTACTTGAACGAGAGTTCTACCCGGTGCAGCAGAAAAATGTATTTCAAACCTTTGGAGTTCACCCTGATTGGCAAACCCAAGCCACTAGCGTGACCCACAACACCTGCGCGGTGCTTTAAACCTCCCTTTCAGTAACATAAAAAGTAGACCCTATATGTTAAATGCATTCCAACAATTTGATCCTCAATCGGCTTATCAGCCCGAGCTGTGGCAGCAAGCTAACCGTGACATCATAGCTAAAATTCTAACCGAGTTATTG
Source organism: Motilimonas thetidivivens (assembly GCF_046452435.1). Classification (NCBI taxonomy): domain Bacteria; kingdom Pseudomonadati; phylum Pseudomonadota; class Gammaproteobacteria; order Alteromonadales; genus Motilimonas; species Motilimonas thetidivivens. Next base: position 54,008 of record NZ_JBKFDK010000020.1, on the reverse strand, counting down.
TACGAAGAGCTACTCACTCCCAGTGAGCTCGAAAAGACATCCGAGCAAGACCCAAACCTGATCCATTATCAACTCGACTTACCGCCTTACCATTACCGTTTTAGCTGCAAACAACGCGCTTACTTTGGCTTCCAACGTGTGCTTGCAGACTCAATAAAACGATTTAGCAGTGCAGCGCCACAGACAGAGTTAACCCTGGGTGATGTATTCGAGCTTTTCACCCCATTAGCAAGCTACTTGGGCATGAAAAGTGATACCCAAGCCTATGCCATGCGTGAGATTAGCAATACCCTACTGGGGGATTTACATCAGTTAGCAGGGCCAAGATTGACTAACGCCGAGTTACTTGCTGGAGATGAAAATCTAATTGAAAGCCAACTTATTGCTCACCCTTGGATCATCGCCAATAAAGGTCGGTTGGGCTTTAGCTATCGAGATTACTTACAGCATGCGCCCGAAATGCGTCCGCAAGCGCCGTTGCTTTGGATAGCGGTCGATAAAAACCTAGCCAGCTACCAAGCCATCACCCGCTTACCCTATGAGGTATTTATTAAGCATGAGCTTGCGCCTAGTTGCCTTCATCATTTCGAGCAAATCCTGATCAATAAAGGGCTCACACCTAGCGACTACTACTATATGCCAGTGCATCCATGGCAATGGAATAATGAGCTGATTAGCTTGTTTATGGGTGACATCATCGCCAAACGCATTGTGCCTTTAGATGCCAGTGCCGATCATTACCAACCACAACAATCTATTCGTACCTTTAGTAATTTAGATAACAAATTAAAGCACTATGTAAAGCTTCCCATCAGCATCCTAAATACCTCCGTTTATCGAGGCATCCCGCCAGAACGAGTAAAAATCGCTCCCACATTATCGCAGTGGTTACTAGACCATGTTGCTCAAGACCCATTTTTAAAACATGAAGCCAAATTTATTTTGCTCGGTGAAGTGGCAACAATGAATGTCGACCACCCACATTTTAGCCAACTAGCTGGTGTGCCTTATCAATTTAGGGAAAAGCTCGCCGTTGTTTGGCGTGAAAGCTTACATGCCAAAATGGCCGAAGGAGAGCGTGCTATTCCTCTGGCCGCTTTATTACATCGAGATAAACATGGAGAGCCCTTGTTGGCCGCGCTCATAGCGGAATCCGGACTCAGTGTCAGCCAATGGATAAAGCAATTCCTTAAGGTCACACTAGAGCCACTGATCCATGTGCTTTACAAGTTTGGCTTTGTGTTTTCTCCCCATGGGCAAAATGCCTTGCTGGTCATTAATCAAGGCGTCCCCGCTCGTTTAGCGGTAAAAGATTTTGTTGATGACGCTAATATATGTGCCGATGAGCTGCCCGAGCATGCCGATCTTCCGCAAGCATTACACGATATTTTAGAGTCATTAGAAGGGCCTATTCTGATCCAATGGATCCAATCTGGCTTATTTGTCTGTGTGTTCCGTTATCTAACCGAAATATTGGTGGATGATTTAGACTATGACGAGCATCGCTTTTGGGCGCAAGTTCGCGCAACTGTACTCAATTACCAAGCCCGCTTTCCAGAGCTCGCGGCTAGATTTCATGCCTTTGATTTACTGCGTCCAGCTTTTCCCAAATTGTGTTTAAACCGAGTGCGCCTACTCGATAAAGGCTATGCAGATGACGCCGAGCGCCCCAGCGCAGCCATTGCCAGCTTGTTGGATAACCCTCTTTACCAAGGCGAAACACAGGAGTAAGCCATGTTAGACACCGTATCCTCTGATGTGCACCGCGATAATACTAAACGGTTTCGCGAGCATGGTTATGACGCAGCCCTTTATCAAGAGTATTTTCCTTTAGCCAACAAAACCTTGTGGACACGCTTGGTTAACATCGATGACGATTTAGATATTATCCATCATTGGATGAACCAACCTCACGTGACCGAGTTTTGGCATATGGCATGGCCAAAGGCCGACATCCGCGATTATTTACGCCGTTGTGACGCCCGTGAAGGCTTTCAAACTTATCTGATGTTTATGGATCAAGAACCGCTGGGTTATTTTGAGATCTATCAGCCTAGCCTAGATGTGGTAGGAACAACCTATGAAGTCGAAACTGGCGACATTGGCCTTCATGTGTTGATTGGCGAAGAGAAGTATCAACGTCGCTACATAATGCGCTTAGGTACCATGATGATGAGAATCGTGTTTTCTCAATATCCACAGGCCATTCGTGCCATCGGCGAACCCGACGTGAATAATAAAACAGTGCAAAGTGTGATGAAATTTCTCGGCTTTCAGTTTATGAAAAATATCCAACTGCCCGATAAAACCGCCGCGTTACATTACTGCTTAAAGAGCGATTTTATCCGCTCCCATTGCTCTATCGCTTAAACCACGAAACCGAATGCCCAGCGACCCAAGCTGGGCATATTGCCCGCTTCCCCTTGCGTTAACTAATCAGCAATAAGCTGATCACAACCCAGCTGCAAATAACCAACCAAAAAAACAACAAAACAAAATAACAATGAGTTTGATAACAATTATCATTTAATATATTATCCGAGCCAAATTTCATCTTGGCTTTATAGAAGAGTACGAATAAATGACTGTTAGATTTAAACTTTCACCCTTGTGCCTAGCAATATCTCTGGCTTCTGGTGGTGTGGCTCAAGCCAGCCAAACCCAACAAGATATTGTGGTTACAGCCAATCGTAGCGCCACCCAGATATCCGATATTGCAGCCACGGTCTGGGTTGTAGAAGGTGAAGAGGTGCGCGAGCAAGTCGATTCCGGGGTTGATTTTAAAGACGCCCTCGCCCAACTGATCCCAAGTTTAGATGTAGGCAGTCAAAGTCGTACTAACTCAGGCCAACAAATGCGTGGCCGCGCCGTATTGGTGATGCTTGACGGTGTGTCTCTAAATTCGAGCCGTGGCATTAGTCGCCAGTTTGAATCTATCGACCCGTTTAACATTGAGCGCATTGAAGTGATATCCGGTGCCACCGCTATTTATGGCGGCGGCAGTACCGGGGGGATCATTAACATCATCACCAAAAAAGGCGCATCAGGCCCAACCACGGTATCACTGCTTACCGGCGGTAAAACAGGTTGGCAAAGTAGCGATGATTTTGATGGCAAGATCGCAGCCGCGGTGTCGGGTGGTAATGAGCAGCTCGACTATCGAGTGTCCCTCGCCTATGCCCAAACCCAAGCAAGTTATGATGCCGACGGCCAACAAATTCTGCCTGATATTACGCAAACATCATCTCAATACGGCAAACAAGTGGATCTGATGGGCGCTTTGGGTGTCAATATTAGCCCACAGCAACGTTTGGATTTCACAGCCCAATACTTTGACAACCGCCAAGATAGCGACAGTGGTGCGTACTTTGGCCCTATGTTTGCTGGCTTTCGCGATGAAAGTTTAATCGCAGTGAAAGACGGCTTACAATTGAGTGACCAGCCGGAAACCAAGCGTACTTATTTTACCGCTAAGTACGCTCACCAAGATTTTTTTGGTCAGCAATTATTTGTTCAAGGTTACTATCGCGACGAGGAAATGCAGTTCTACCCATTTCCACGGATCAATACCCAAGCCCCGCAATTAAGCTCCATCAGTGGCAGTAACCAAAAAACCGAAGTTTATGGCTTAAAGGCGGTCATGAACAGTGAGCTAAAAGATCTTAATACTCAATTGGTATACGGGATTGACGCCGAGCGCGAAAACTTTACCTCACACGTGCAGTACTATGACTTTATGGCTGCCGCCGCAAGTGGTGGTTTAGTGTATCAGCCGTTGTTTCAAACAGGCCGCTACCCTGAATTAGATATAGACCAATTGGCCTTATTCTTACAAGCGTCTAGCCAGCTAACGCAGCAATGGTCAGTTAGCGGCGGTTTGCGCTACCAATACTCAAACACCGATGTGTCGGACTTTGTCGGCCTAACCCAACAATACATGATAGCCACCGGGGCTTATCCTAGTGCAGATGCCGTGCCGGGAGGCTCAGCCGACTATAATGAATGGCTTTTTAACTTAGGCTCGGTTTACGCCATCAATGATGCACATCAGCTATACGCTAATTTTAGTCAAGGGTTCGACATTCCCGACCCCGCTAAGTATTACGGCAATGGTAGCTATAACATGGGTGGCGTTGGTCCAACCTTAGAGCAAGGCATTAGTGTTGCAAACAACAAAGCGAAAGGCATCAAGACCAACTCATTTGAGTTAGGCTGGCGCCACCAAGGTGATGCCCTGCAAACTCAAATTGCGGGTTACTACTCTATCTCCGATAAAAAAATCAGTTTTGATTCTCGCTCGCTGGCGGTTCGTGAAGAAGACGAGAAAAAACGCACATACGGCCTAGAGGCTGCAGCCATGTATGCGTTTGCCAATGATTGGTTTGTCGGAGCCAATGGTCACTGGATCAAAGCAGATAAGAAGGTCGATGGCGATTGGCAAAAACTCGAAGCCGCTTTTGCCAGTAACAGTAAATTAAATGCCTACCTAGGCTGGCAACCCAATGACCTCAGCCTACGTTTACAAGGTAATCAAGTATTTGATTACAAGGACGACCAAGGCAGTCAACTCAATGGCTACTTTGTCGCTGATTTGTTAGGTAGTTACGTGTTACCAGTGGGGCAACTTAACTTCGGTATCAACAACCTGTTTAACAAAGATTACCAAACTATTTGGAGTCAACGTGCGCAGCTCTACTACGCCAGAATCACCACTCCTGCCGTGGTCACATTTGAAGGACGTGGCCGTACCTTTGGTATCAGTTACTCGGTTGACTTCTAACCCCACAAAGCGATAGCAAACTAACGTGATACAGATAAATAATCTGTCCTTTCGTCGTCGAGGATCTCACATCCTCGACGCAGTGAATTGCGACATAAAAGCAGCAAAAATAACCGCCCTGATAGGCCCTAATGGCTCCGGCAAGAGTACCCTACTCAAACTGATTGCCGGGGTCTTAACACCTAATTCAGGGCAAATAACCATCAACCAAGTGCCTCTGAAACAATGGCCAGCCAAACAGTTAGCCAAGCAACTAACGATGCTACCACAGCACAATCAGGTGCCAGTCGGGTTAACGGTCAAGGAGCTCGTCGCGATGGGCCGCGCTCCTCACTTGGGTTTATTTGGCCGACTAGACCAACAAGATCATACCAAAATCGACTGGGCGATGGCGCAAGCCCATTTAACGGATTGGGCAGATCGGCGCGTTGACCAATTATCAGGCGGTGAAACTCAGCGTTGCTGGTTAGCCATGATCTTAGCCCAAGATACCGACATAGTGTTGCTAGATGAACCGACCTCCTATCTCGATATCGGTCATCAAATTGAACTGCTAGAAATAGTTAAGACCTTGAATCAGCAATACCAGAAAACCATTGTTTGGGTATTACACGATTTAAATCAAGCCAGTGCTTACAGTGATGAAATATTGCTTCTCGATGGCGGTAAACTGGTTGCTCAAGGGTCGCCTAATCAAGTGTTAACAGCCGAACGCGCCTCAGCCATCTACCAAACACCCTTGATTTCCAGCCAAATTGGCCAGCAAAGTATCCTGTGGCCACAAGCGCAAACCGTCACTGATACCTCGAGCGTGACCCTATGATTGCACCGCGTCTTAGTGTCACCTTGCTAATAAGCTCGTTAATTAGTTTGTTGTTTGGATTGCTGCTAGCAGGACAAGCGAGAGCGGCCATGCCAGCCAAGCCCATTTGTGTTGCTGAACTTTGCTTAGCCAAACCAGCGCTCAGGGTGGTTGCGTTAAACTGGAGTGCGGCCGAAATGCTGCTCAGTTTAGGCATAGTACCGGTGGGCGTAACCGATATAAAGGGCTACAAAAGATGGCAATCCAACCATCCTGAAATGCCTGATTCGGTCGTTGAACTGGGCCGACGCGAAGAGCCGTCGCTAGCTGCGATTGCCGCGCTTGAACCCGATCTCATTGTAGGCTATCGCTTTCGCCATAACCGCATTAAGCACCTTCTCGACTCCATCGCCCCGACTTATATTTATCAGCAATATCCTAATTTGGACCAAGCTGACTTTAGCTATTTCAAACAGCAACAACAGATATTGCAAGAGCTTGCCGTACTGGTGAATAAAGTCCCACAGGCGCAGGCATTATTACAACAAATGCATCAAGTGCTTGCCGTAAACACCGCGCTATTGGCTCAACAAAAGCTAACCAAGCAAAGTATCGCTTTTGGTAAGTTTGTTGGCATGGGTTATGGTCTAAGGTTGTTTGGTCAAGCCTCTTTGGTTGCGACAGTTGCGAATGAACTGGGTTTAAATTATCAATGGCATCAGGTCTTGCCGGGTAAAGACTTTACCCATTTACAGCTTGCCCAATTACCACAAATAACCGTTGATAGAATGATTTTGGTGCAAGATCCTAATCAACTTGGCTTGCGCATGGTGCGCTCCCCGGTGTGGCAGCACTTACCTTTTGTTGCAAACCAGCAGTTGGTTTATGTGGAGCCGCTATGGAGCTTTGGCGGCCCCATTTCGGTGATGCGCATGGCCAATGCCTTAACACAAGCCTTGACTTCGCCCGCTGCCAAGACTCATCCCAGCCCCCTTGTTTCATTTGCTGATGGAAATTAAGCATGACCTTGCCTTCTCTTAAACAGCCTCATTTGCTGTTGCTTTTATCCATGCTGGTGGCATTTAGCTGGCTTGGCTATGTCACTCAGGTTAACCAGTTCAACCCCATTAGCTTGAATGAAATCTTGATCTGGCTGCAAAAGCGAGACTGGGCTACACCACCAGATTTAGCCAGCAGTGTCTTTTGGTATATAACACTGCCCACTTCTATCATGGCAATCATCATTGGCGCCATGCTGGCTTGCTCGGGCGTGTTGATCCAAGTTAGTTTAAACAACGACTTTGCATCACCTTCTACCTTAGGCATTGGCTCTGGCGCCCTGCTTGGCAGCTTGTTGGTACAGATGCTATTACCTGAGCCCAGCTTGATTAGCATCTGGGCCGGTTCGTTTTTCGTGGCTCTAATGGTGTCAATTTTGGTGTCTTTACTCAGCAGCTTCATTGGTGGCGGACGGCTTAATATCGTCTTGATCGGCATGGCCATGAGTATTGGCGTTGGGGCTCTCGCCTCTGCGTTGATGATCTTTCATGAACAAAAATTCGATGGCATGTTTCTCTGGGGTAGCGGCCAAATTGAACAGACCGATCATCAATTGCTCCAGCTAACCCTGATCCCGAGTGTGTTGTTACTCGCTATTTGTATTGGTCTTGCGCATAAATTAGCTCTGTTTACCTTAGGCTCAGATCTAGCGAGACATTTAGGTATGAACGTCAAGATTTGGCGCGGGTTGTTTTTATTGCTCGCCGTTGCGCTTGCCTCTCTGGCCACCAGTGTCGCTGGCCTGATTGGCTTTGTCGGTTTAATGGCACCACATTTGGCTCGCTTTCTTGGCGCTCGTCAGTTGCCCTATTTAATGACCATGGCCGCCTTGATTGGTGCGCTATTGGTATTACTGGCGGATGGCTTCTCGGCCTTGTGGATGGGTGCGGGTTACCGACTGCCCACTGGCGTGTTAACGGTATTACTCGGAGCCCCCTTTTTAATTTGGTTATTACTGGCCAGCCGTAGTCGCTTTCAAGCGGCCAGTGAGAATAAACGCTTTGGTATCGAACCCATTATCAAGCTCACACCTCTAACGATAATCTCTGCTTGCTTGTTGCTGGCTATCGTCAGCATCGGGTTTTGGTTGCCATCAGCCGAGGATATGGGGGCGCGCTTTGCTATCTGGCGAGTCGCAATCGCATTTTGTGTTGGCGCGGCCTTAGCTATGTCTGGCTGCGTACTGCAAACCCTACTCCGTAACCCAATGGCCAGCCCTGATATCTCTGGCATTTCTTCTACCTCGGTGTTGTTTGTGGCTTTGGGCATATTATTTTTCCCCAGCTTAAGCTACTGGCAACTCGTCGCATTAAGCATGCTGGGAGCAGCCACCGTATTGTTTATTTTACTGGGGGTAATTCGGCTAAATTTGAGCATTGCTCAGTTGGCATTATTTGGCGTAGCGATTGCCGCCTTTTCCAGCACGGTTACAACCGTGCTACTTGCGATGGGCTCAAGCCATGGTGGTAGCACTTTACTTTGGCTTTCCGGCACCACTTATGGCACAGGTAAATGGCAAGTAAGTTTTATCGCAGGCACTAGTTTGCTGGTCATGCTGTGTTTTCTTGCCTTATCACGACGCTTAGACAGTTTGATGCTTGGTGCTCCATTGCCTCAATTGCAAGGGCTTAAACCTAAACGCCTGATCTTGCTGAGCATGCTACTTACCGCTTTACTCACTGCGGCTGCGGTTGCTGTGGCGGGTAGTATTGGCTTCATTGGTTTGTTAGCCCCGCATATGGTGCGTTTATTTGGTGCGATAAAGCATGCCTGCTTAATTCCTGCCAGTGCGCTTTTTGGCGGCGCTTTAATGGTTTGGGCTGATGGCCTAGGTCGCAGCTTGATTGCCCCTGCAGAAATTCCCGCAGGGATCATGATTTCCTGCCTTGGCAGTCTGTATTTCATTTTATTAGTTATTGTTGGCTATCGTTTACAACGACGCTAGGCCGATTGCTCATTACAATTTGGATAAGTTATGTTGGATTACATTAATATCATCAATCAGCGAGTTTCCTATCACGCCCATGAATTAACGGCACCAGCGCCATCACCCGACGACTTAATGACCATCTTATCGACGGTAACAAGTGCCCCCGATCATGGCCATCTTTGCCCTTGGCATATCTTAATCATCACCCCTGAGCGGATGGATAACTTTTGTGATCAAATGCTACAACATTGGCAGGCCCATCACCCCGAAGAAGGTAAAACAGGTCATGCCAAACGACTGCTTAACTACATACGTCAAGCACCGATGATGATATTAGTGTCTGCCAAAGTCACTCCCAATCATCCTGTATGTGAAAGCGATCAGGTGTTTGCAGCAGCAGCCGCTTGCCAAAATATTCTGTTAGCAAGCCATCAATTAGGTTACGGTGCGATTTGGTATTCCACCGATGTGGTGCAAGATGCCAAGCTAAAAAGCTTATTTGGTTTGACCGCAGCAGATCAACCGGTTGGGTTTATCATGCTAGGCAGCATAGTCAAAACCAAACAAATTAAGCGGCCTGAGGTGGCCTCTTTTTGTCATTACTGGTAATAGACGTTAACGTCGAACAGTTGGTGTCGCGCTGGAATATTAGGTTGGTTTATATGCTAGGTTGAATTTGATAGCGAGCCAGCAGCACTAAGCCACCGACTCACATTTTGGCTGACTAGGCGTTAAGTAAACGTCTAGCTGCATCGACAACCACACTAATGGCACGATGCTCTGTTCCCTTCATTTGCGACTCGTCTGGGATTTCTTGTTGGGTTCGGTTAATGATAACACCAGCCACACAGCCTGATTTTAAACCTTGGCTGGCGCACATGGTGAACAAGGTGGCGGATTCCATTTCAAAGTTCAACACCCCCATTTGTTGCCATTCTTGCATTGAGCCTTGGAAACGCTTAACCACTCGGCCAGAAAAAGTATCGTAGCGCTCTTGTCCTGGGTAGAAGGTATCACTCGATGCCGTTACACCAATGTGAACGTCAGCTCCTGATGCTTTTGCTGCAGCAACCATGGCGGTAGCGACATCAAAGTCAGGCACCGCAGGAAACTCCATAGGAGCGAAATGCAAGCTAGCGCCGTCTAAGCGAACCGCACCGCTGGTCACTATGATATCACCCACGTTAATATGCGGCTGGATTGCACCTGTGGTACCAATCCGCAAAAAGCTACGCACACCCAGCTGAGCCAATTCTTCAACCGCTATTGAGGTAGACGGCCCACCAATACCCGTTGAACAAACCACCACACTGTGCCCGTCTAATTTAGCGAGATAAACGGTATATTCACGATGAGATGCGAGAAACTTAGGTTGTTCCATTAAGTTGGCTATACGCTCAACTCGCGCTGGATCGCCGGGAATAATAGCTAAGGTTGCGCCTTCAATATCTGCTGCATTAATGCCTAAGTGAAATACATTTTCAGTGCTCATGGTTGTTCTCCAAGCCATCTATTCAAAAAACCAATTTACTTAAATCATAGTGGGGCATTTGTTCTGCTGATCACAATTTTGTCGTCACCAGACTTAATTAATTCGATATGAACCAAACGTGTTGCTCACAGTTTTTTTGCTTAATCCATCCTATTTGTTTTGCTTCTAGCGCATTCTTAGTCCTCTCATTGCCCCCTCATTATCAATCCATTTCTATAACAAACAGTGGCTGCAGCCCCACACAAAATCACATCGAGTTGGTTGCACCTTGCAAAAATGTTTCACGTGGAACATTCGTATATTTTTCCCTTCTAGATTTTGTGTCGTATTGTTGTGCCCCTTTCCTGTCCCGCTAAGGCTTTGACAATATGTAGATAAGCCATTTCTGGTGGCCATAATTCAACATGACAAGCATGGCGTTTTCCGCTATCTTCACTGCTCGATTTTTCCGTAGTGACTACTCGCTATAATAGATAGCTTATTCGGTAGGTTTGTAATATGTCTTTCTCATCCTTTGGTAACAAGTTCACCCGCCATTCAGGTATCACCCAATTAATGGATGATCTAAATGAAGGTATTCGCGGTGGTGACGATATCCTTATGCTTGGCGGCGGCAACCCAGCCTCAATTCCTGAAATTGAAGTTAAGTTTAAACAAAAACTCGAAGAGCTAAATCAGTCAGGCGCCCTCATTGATGCCTTAGGTAACTATGATGGTCCACAAGGCAAAGATACTTTTCTTGATGCCCTTGCGACACTGTTTCGTGACACCTACGGCTGGAATATCAGCAAAAAAAATATTGCCTTAACCAATGGCAGCCAAACTGCGTTCTTTTATTTGTTTAACCTTTTTGCAGGTAAATACCCAGACGGTAGCCATAAAAAGGTACTCTTTCCCCTTGCTCCGGAATACATAGGTTATGCCGACGCCACCTTAGATGAGGAAGTCTTTGTTGCGGCTAAGCCAAGTATCGAAGAATTGGATAATGGCCTATTTAAGTATCACGTTGATTTTGAGCATTTAGACGTTGGCGATGATATCGGGCTGATCTGCGTTTCTCGCCCGACTAACCCAACCGGTAATGTCATCACAGATGAAGAGTTACAAAAGTTAGATGCCATCGCTCAAGACAAAGGTATTCCACTGATTATTGATAACGCCTATGGTACGCCCTTTCCAAATATTATCTTTGCCGATGTTAAACCGATTTGGAACGACAACATTATCTTATGTTTAAGCTTATCTAAACTCGGCTTACCGGGCGCTCGATGTGGCATCGTTATCGCAAACGAACAAACCGTATCAGCCCTGTCAAACTTGTCTGGCATTATCGCCCTGTCACCTTGCAGCATTGGCCCTGAACTCGCATTACCTTTTATTCAAGATAAGTCCATTATTGAGATGAGTGAGCAAATCGTTAAGCCGTTTTATCAAAAACGAGCCGAGCATGCAGTTAGTCTCTTACAGGAACAAATAACCGTTCCTGGGTTTCGTATTCATAAACCAGAAGGGGCTATCTTTCTCTGGTTATGGTTTAAGGACCTGCCAGTAACTTGTGGGCAGCTATACCAGAGACTGAAACAAAAAGGGGTATTGGTTGTTCCGGGTCACTACTTTTTCCCTGGCTTAGAGCAGGAATGGCAGCATACTCACGAGTGCATTCGGATGAATTACTCGCAGCGTACCGAAGATGTAGAGAAAGGCATTGCAATTATTGCTGCCGAGATCAACGCCATTTATGCCAAACAAAATAGCTAACCTCAATGCTGGCTAATGCAGTCAACCAATGAATATCGTATGAATAAGTAGCAAAACTTCGTTTTCAGAGATGAAAACACAAAGCGTATTGGAACATATTCACCGCGTGTTTGCGGATTATTCATACGATATAGCTTACCCAAAGCTCAAGTTCGTTAGATCGAAATAACTCACGCAGCCAATAGCCATCATGGTCATTGGCAAGTGCTCTTGTAATCTTCCTCTCTCTTTCCGGCTTCTCCCACAGCCCTCACTAGTCAAAATACGACTAGTAAAAAGAACTAACCAACCTCAATTCTGGTTAAGGATCCAGCCAATGAATATCAGATGAATAAGTAGCAAAACTACGTTTTCAGGGATGAAAACGCAGAGCGTATAGGGACATATCCACCGCGTTTTTGCGGATTATTCATACGATATAGCTTATCCAAAGCTCAGGTTAACCACACTATATGTCATGCGCTCTATTGGTAATTCAATATCCATTTCTATCGCCGAAGAACTGCTTATCATGGAAGAAATGTTGCATTCATAGCTGCACTAAATCCGTAACCATGAACCGCAAATTTTGCCCAGACTACGCTGCGGACTATGGCCAATGTTTCACGTGAAACACTTTATTAAAATTCAAGCACAAAAAAAGCCAAACAAATTGTTTGGCTTTTGAGAAATCAGCGCTGCTTATTGCACAGCTAACCTAAGCATTAGACGTCCAGGTTAGCCACTTTCATTGCATTAGATTCGATGAAAGCACGACGCGGCTCTACTTGGTCACCCATTAAGGTAGTAAACAATTGGTCAGCCCCTACCGCATCCTCGATTTTTACTTGAAGCATACGGCGGTTTTCTGGATCCATGGTGGTTTCCCATAATTGCTCTGGGTTCATCTCACCTAGCCCTTTATAGCGTTGAATGTACAAGCCACGTTTAGATTCTTTCATCAGCCAATCTAGTGCTTGCTCAAACGAACTAACAGGTTGTACTCGCTCACCACGTTTAACGAATGCGCCCTCTTCTAACAGGTTAGAAAGAGTGTGGCCCAGTGACGTGATTTGTTGGTATTCATTAGACGAGAAGAAGTCATAACCAAACTCGTAATCTTTATCTAAACCATGTAAACGGATAGTGATAACAGGAACAAAAACATCGTTCTCTGAATCTTTCACTACCTTATGGCTATAGATAGCACCACTAACTTCTTCGTCATTGAGCTGATCGATAATCAAGCTGATCCACGCTTCTACTTTTTCTTCGTCGGATAAATCCGTCACGGTTAATGGGTTGGTATACACCAATTTTTCCATTGCAACCGCGGGATACAAACGAGAGAAACGCGCAATCATTTGGTTAACACTGCGATACTGGCTCACGATTTTCTCAAGATTTTCACCGCTGATACCCGGAGCTTCGGCATTAACGTGTAGGCTTGAGTTATCGAGTGCCATACTGGTTAGGTAACTTTCCAGCGCGCCTTCATCTTTAACGTAGCTCTCTTGCTTACCTTTTTTCACTTTATAAAGTGGAGGCTGAGCAATATAGATATAACCACGCTCGATAATTTCTGGCATTTGGCGATAGAAGAAGGTCAACAGCAGAGTACGAATATGCGAGCCGTCGACATCAGCATCGGTCATGATAACAATGCGGTGATAACGCGTTTTGTCAGGATTATATTCATCACGGCCGATACCACAGCCCATGGCGGTGATTAAGGTGGCTACTTCTTGTGATGACAACATCTTGTCAAATCGGGCTTTTTCAACGTTTAGGATCTTACCTTTAAGTGGCAAGATAGCCTGCGTTTTACGATCACGACCCTGCTTAGCACTACCGCCCGCAGAGTCACCCTCCACTATGTATAGTTCAGATAGCGCCGGATCTTTTTCCGAACAGTCGGCTAATTTACCTGGTAAACCTGCGATATCAAGGGCGCCTTTACGACGAGTCATTTCCCTTGCTTTACGCGCTGCTTCACGCGCACGGGCCGCATCAACTATCTTGTTTACAACGGTTTTAGCATCATTAGGGTTCTCAAGTAAGAACTCAGAAAGCTTTTCACCCATGGTTTGCTCAACCGCAGGCTTAACCTCAGATGAAACCAGTTTATCTTTAGTTTGCGATGAGAACTTAGGGTCAGGAACCTTAACAGATACTACGGCAGTCAAACCTTCACGGGCGTCATCGCCACTGGTGTTGGTTTTGCCTTTTTTGTTGTAGCCTTCTGCTTCCATGTAGTTATTCAGGGTACGCGTTAGTGCACCACGGAAACCAGCAAGGTGAGCACCACCATCGCGCTGTGGAATGTTGTTGGTAAAACAGAAGATGTTTTCTTGGAAACCATCGTTCCACTGCATGGCAACTTCTACCGAAATGCCGTCTTCACGTTCGTGACAAAAGTGAAATACTTTTTCATGCACTGGGGTTTTGTTGGTGTTTAGGTATTGAACAAAAGCTTGTACACCACCTTCATAACAAAAATGATCTTGCTTATCCGCTTCACGTTCGTCACGCAAGATAATCGACACGCCTGAGTTTAGGAACGAAAGTTCACGTAAACGTTTAGCTAAAATATCATAGTGAAATTCAACATCACTAAAGATGGTAGGGCTTGGCCAGAAACGAATTTCTGTACCTGTTTTCTCTGTTTCACCCTTAGCTTCTAGTGGCGCTTCTGGCACACCTAGGTGATAGATTTGTTCATGTACGCGACCATGACGCTTAATCTTAATGCGCAATTTGTCGGACAAGGCGTTAACAACCGATACACCTACCCCGTGTAAACCACCGGACACTTTGTACGAGTTATCATCAAACTTACCGCCGGCATGTAATACCGTCATGATAACTTCAGCGGCAGATACACCTTCTTCTTCGTGAATATCAACAGGAATACCACGACCATCATCTTTTACCGACACCGAACCATCAAGGTGGATGGTTACTACGATATCTTTACAGTGGCCTGCTAAGGCTTCATCGATGGAGTTATCGACCACCTCAAACACCATGTGGTGCAAACCTGAACCATCATCGGTATCACCAATATACATGCCCGGACGCTTTCTTACCGCATCCAAGCCTTTTAACACCTTAATACTCGACGAGTCGTAAGAGTTCTCTGACATACCAAGATCTCACTTATTGCTCTGAAACGTTTCCGTGTTCCACGTGGAACACTTTAATTTGTTGCCCAAAGAGTTCTTCTACCTGCTCTTTTTCAATCGCAGTGATAAACACCTGAGCGCCTGATTCGGCAATGTGTTTTGCCAGGGGTATGCGTTTTTCTCGGTCCAACTCAGACGCAAAGTCATCAATCAAGAAAATACATTTAGTTGAACCTACCCCATTTTGGAATTTGCCTTGGGCGAGCCGAAGAGCACAAACCAATAATTTTAACTGACCTCGAGACAACACGTCTGCAACGGGAACCCCGTCTACTTTTATCCGTAGATCGGCTTTTTGCGGACCAATACTGGTGTACCCTAAGGCACGATCGCGCTCAAAATTCTGCTGCAAGTAACCTTGTAGCTCCCGCGTTTTGTCCCACCCTTGAAAAAAATCTAAGGTGAACTCAAATTCCGGCAAGAAGTCTTTTGCCGTTTGAAGTATCTCTATTTGCAACTGCTCGAGATACTCACGTCGTTGCTGGGTAATCACTAAACTACGTTCACCCAACTCATTGTCCCAAAATCCGATATCCCGATAAGAACGCGCCGTTTTAAGGGCGGCATTACGTTGCTTTAGCAAACGCTTCACTCTTAACCACTGCGGGAAAAATGAGGGCTGTAAATGAAACACCCCCCAATCAATAAAACTGCGCCGCCCTTTTGGTCCTCCCGTCAGCAAGCTATAGCCTTCTGGATGGATAAGTTGCAACGGCAACAGTTCTGCCAACTGGGCTAATTTTTCCGCCCGTTGGCCATTAATCTTTAACTCAGTTTCACCACTGCGGGATTTACGCAGACCTAAGGGAACACTTTGCTCTTGTTGCTGAAACCGAGCAAACAAGGTAAATGCTTCTTGCTCATGCTGCACAATACGTTTTGTTAGGTGAGAGCGAAATGAACGCCCTAACCCCAAAAAATGAATTGCTTCTAGGATGCTGGTTTTACCACTGCCATTATTGCCAAGTAGTAAATTAACCCCTAAGTCAGGCTCTAAACGGGCCGCTTTGATATTACGAAAGTGGCTTAAATTAACCTGAGTTATTGGCATGTTATAAGCGCATTGGCATTACAACATACATAGCATCTGAGGCCTGCTCAACCGATTCATCCGCTTCAATCAACGCACTGCTATTGGCATCACGCATGGTGAACTTAATGCGCTCACATTTTAACGTATTTAGCACATCCAGCACATAGCTAACGTTAAAGCCAATCTCTAAATCGTGAGCAGGGAAGCTAACATCGAGGATTTCCTCGGCTTCTTCACGCTCTGGATTGTTGGCAGTGATTTTTAATAAGTTCTCAGATAAGGTCAAACGCACCCCACGGAACTTTTCGTTGGATAGAATAGCGGCGCGTGCAAACGCTTGTTTTAGCTCTTCACGGCCCGATGACAGCACCTTATCACCATTATCTGGGATCACGCGACGATAATCAGGGAAGCGTCCATCCACCAACTTACAAGTAAAGGTAAAGCCAGCGGTAATCGCCCGTATGTTGTTGCTGCCGATTTGGATCTGCAGTGCTTGGTCGTCGTTATCAAGTAACCGAATTAGCTCAAGCACGCCTTTACGCGGCACTATGATGGATTGATTTTGTAGTGCTTGTTCAAGTTTAACCGAACACATAGCAAGACGGTGACCATCGGTAGCGACACTCTTAAGTTCATGGCCATCGGTCTCAAAATACATTCCATTAAGATAATAACGCACATCTTGGCTAGCCATGGAAAATTGCGTACTTTCAATCAATCGGCGCATTTGGCTTTGTGGCAAGCTAAATTCAACTATGCTCTGCCAAGATTCAATGTTAGGGAAGTCGTTAGCCGGTAATGACGATAAGGTGTAACGACTGCGACCAGAGCGCAAGATCACCTTGTCATTTTCAAGAGTAAGGCGGATTTCTGATTGGTCCGGTAAACCGCGACAAATATCCAGCAACTTACGCGCAGGTACGGTAGTACGGCCCGGCTGAACCTCACCTTCTAGCGGCATTTGACCAATTAATTCAACTTCTAAGTCTGTCCCTGTTAAGGAAAGTAAGTTGTCACTTACTTCGATCAATACATTACCTAAAATGGGTAAAGTAGGCCGGCTACCTAGGGCGCCTGTCACCAATTGCAATGGTCTTAGTAACGCTTCGCGATTAATAGAAAAATGCATGGAGGCCTTTCCTTAAGATGACAAAGTTCGAATTAAGTTAGAGTAATCTTCTTTAATATCATGGCTTTCTTCGCGCAACTGTAAAATCTTACGGCACGCATGAAGCACGGTAGTATGGTCACGACCACCAAAGGCATCGCCTATTTCAGGTAAGCTGTGGTTGGTTAGCTCTTTGGCTAAAGCCATGGCAATTTGACGTGGGCGGGCGACGCTGCGACTACGGCGTTTTGACAATAAATCAGCCATTTTTATCTTGTAATATTCGGCCACGGTTTTTTGAATATTATCTATGGTCACTAGCTTTTCTTGCAGTGCTAATAAATCACGCAAGGCCTCGCGCACAAAATCTATGGTGGCGGCACGACCAGTAAAATCGGCATTGGCGCGCACCCGGTTTAACGCCCCTTCTAACTCACGCACATTAGAGCGCAAACGCTTGGCGATAAAGAAAGCACTTTCATCAGGGAGATCAAAATTATGCTCGGCGGCTTTACGCTTTAAAATAGCCACTCGCGTTTCTAGCTCGGGAGGCTCTATCGCCACTGTTAAGCCCCAGCCAAAACGTGATTTTAATCTGTCTTCTACGCCGTCGATCTCTTTCGGATAACGGTCGCTGGTGAGAATGATCTGTTGATTACCCTCAAGTAAGGCATTGAATGTATGGAAGAATTCTTCTTGAGAGCGCTCTTTGTTAGCAAAAAACTGAATATCATCGATCAATAAGGCATCAACACTGCGATAGTAACGCTTGAATTCTTCAATGGCATTACTTTGCAACGCCTTAACCATGTCTTGCACGAAACGCTCAGAGTGCATGTAAATCACTTTGGCATCTTTTTTGTGTTCACGGATACCATTACCCACGGCGTGCAATAAGTGGGTTTTACCTAAGCCGCTGCCACCATATAAAAATAGCGGGTTATATGAACCACCAGGGTTTTCTGCCACCTGACGTGCTGCAGCTCGGCCTAGCTGGTTTGACTTACCTTCAACAAAGTTATCAAAGGTATAGTTTAAATTAATGTTGCTGCGATGAAAGATCTCTGGCTTAGCCTTAGCTTCCGGCTGCTCCCAAGGTGTTTTATTGGTACTGTTAGCAGGCGCTTGCTGAGCCGGCTTTGTGGCGGCTTTGGTTTCAATAACAACGGGTTTACTGCCCACCTCAAATTTAAGGATCGGCATATCGTTATCGCAAAATTCGGCTAGCAAAGAGGTAAAATGATTGAGGTATTTATCTCTCACCCAATCCAACACAAAACGATTAGGTGCATAAAAGGTCAATACATTATCTTTCAGCTCGGTTTGTAGTGGGCGGATCCACATGCTGAATTCTGTTGCCGGCAATTCATCCTTTAATCTAACGAGGCAATGTTGCCAAACTGAAGAAGACACAGATCACTCCAAAACAAAAAAACGGTCGCATATTTTAGCTTGCTAAGCCCGATTTCTCTAGGCTTTATATCACCATATTGGCAAATTTGCGCCTTGACAAAAACAGATCGAAGCGGTTTGTAATAACTATCCGTGATTAGGATCTCGCCACCCGCGAGCAATGTTTGCATAGCGAGTTTACCTGCCCCACACAAGTGTTTATGATAACAACAAATTAGCCCATAGGATTCAGTGAGATGGAGCCCACTCCGCATAAAATCAAAGGTTCGATCAAACAAGATCCTTTTGTACAAAATCTATTAGAGCGCATTCCAGAAGATCTTCACGACAGTTTTACCGATGAACAATTGATCCACTTAAAGGTGGCATTGGGCGCACGCAGTTGGGGCAATCATAAAATAGACCTGCGCGGCACGGTCAAATTGCTGCGTTGGCGCTACTATTATGTATTTTTAGCCGGACGAAACAGACGCGAGTTAACTCGTCGTGAGCGTCATATTTCCCGCTTGATCCAAGCTGGCATGCTGAGCTTATTCTTATGTTTTTGTACAGGCTTAGGTATTTTGATCTTGTACCTGCTCAAATCGGCTGCGGGAATCGATCTGATCCCAGGATTTTCGTTTGGTGTTTGGGACTGGTTTAAAACCACTTGGCTTAACTGATGATCCTTATCTCCATAAACTAAGTGTCAAGACGATCCTTTGGATCCTTGCTTAATTACTAAATCACTATATAATCTCGCGCACTTTCTCTGCACTAAAATATGACCTCTATATAAAGGTGTATTTGAAAGGCGAATTTTATTTTGAATAAAATTCACCCAGATGATGGCATTTAAATTGACTTGACCTAGTTCAAGGTATAGAATTCGCCCTCTTTTTTGAGGCCAACTGACATAATGTCATTCACAGCATTATGAACGAAAGCCAACTGTACAGTTAACTGATAACGGAAAGAACCATGAAACGTACTTTTCAACCAAGCAATCTTAAGCGTAAGCGTTCTCACGGCTTTCGTGCTCGCAAAGCGACCAAAGGCGGTCGTCAAGTGCTAGCTCGTCGTCGTGCTAAAGGCCGCGCACGCCTGAGCGCATAATTAATCAGACGTGATTAATTTATCGTTCAATCGGGAGTTACGTTTGTTAACTCCCGAGCAATTCAAAAACGTCTTCAAAGACCCAATTCCAGCTTCATCCCCACACATTACTATACTCGCTAAACCTAATGGTCTGAATCATCCTAGACTAGGTCTTGCTATACCCAAAAAGCACATCAAACTTGCTGTTGGCCGAAACCGAGTAAAACGAGTGGCGCGAGAGAGCTTTCGTATTCATCAGCATCAATTACCCGCTGTCGATCTGGTTGTCATCGCCAAAGGTGGCTGCGGTAACCTGACAAATGAAGAGTTGGCTAAACTAATAGGTAAACTATGGCAAAGAATAGTTCGCCGTTGCAATGGTTAGCCATAGGCTTAATAAAATCCTATCAGATACTTATTAGTCCACTGCTTGGTCCACGCTGTCGATTCCATCCAACTTGCTCTCACTACGCAATTGAGGCAATTAAAACGCACGGATTGGTAAAAGGTTGTTGGTTAGCGGGCAAACGTCTTATAAAATGTCACCCTTTAAACCCTGGTGGGTACGACCCCGTTCCTAAACCCAACAAAAGAGATTAACTAAATTATGGAATCTCAACGTAATTTTTTACTTATTGGTCTACTGTTTGTCAGTTACTTACTTTTTGTCGCTTGGACAGAATTTAAGAATCCGCAACCAGAACAACCAGCCGTTGCCGCTACACAATCAGCGAGCGTGCCAACTAGCACTAATTTAAGTGCTGACGTGCCTGCTGCATCTGCTGATACCAACCAAGATGTTCCTGTTGAATCAGGTACCTCTGCTCACAAACGCATTACACTTGAGAGTGATACTCTTAAGTTAGTCATAGATACCGTTGGCGGCGACATCGTTGAAGCTGACTTGCTGTTGTACCCAGAAGTTCAGGATGAGCCAGCTCCCTTTAAGCTACTAAAAAGTGAGCAAGGTAATACCTATATTGCGCAAAGTGGTTTAACAGGCCAAGGTCCAGATGCCAGCCCGAAAGGTCGTCCTCACTACACCACCAAACAAGATGCTTTTGTTCTTGCTGAAGGCGAAGACAAGGTTTCTGCACAGCTTTTCTTCACCGCCGAAAACGGCGTGAAATATGTTAAGACCTTTACTCTACTTAAAGGGACTTACGAAGTTGACGTTGATTACCAAGTAGTTAACAACTCAGATGCGCCTGTCAGTTTGACTCTTTATGGTCAACTAAAACAAACGATTCAACCTTCTGGTGGCAGCCTAGTTATGCCAGTGTACCGTGGCGGAGCTTACTCAGCGCCAGCGACGGATACGCGTTATCAGAAATATTCATTTGATGACATGCAAGATAAAAACTTAAACATCAACACTAACGGTGGTTATGTGGCGATGCTTGAGCATTATTTTGTGTCTGCTTTTGTGCCAAGTGAAGAACAACAAAACCGTATTTACAGCCGAGTGATTGGTGGCGATGCGGCAATTGGCTTCACCGCGCCAGCTCAAGTGGTTAACGCGGGCGAACAAGCCACTCTTAGCACTAAACTATGGGTTGGTCCAAAGCTGCAAGATGAAATGGCCGCGGTAGGCAAACACTTAGACCTGACTGTAGACTACGGTTGGTTATGGTTTATTGCTCAGCCGTTATTCCAGCTGCTGTTATTCTTCCAAGGTATTGTAGGTAACTGGGGTGTAGCGATTATCTTAGTCACCTTTGCGGTGAAAGGTGTGATGTACCCGCTAACCAAAGCACAGTACACCTCGATGGCTAAAATGCGTTTGCTACAGCCTAAGATCCAACAGCTACGTGACCGCTACGGTGAAGACAAGCAGAAAGTATCACAAGGCATGATGGAGCTTTACAAGAAAGAGAAAGTAAACCCACTGGGTGGCTGTTTACCTATCTTGCTACAAATGCCTATCTTTATTGCCCTTTACTGGTCATTAATGGAATCGGTAGAACTGCGTCATGCGCCTTTCTTTGGCTGGATCACTGACCTTTCGGTACAAGACCCATACTTCGTATTACCTATCTTAATGGGTATCAGTATGTTCTTTATCCAAAAGATGTCACCAACCACGATTCAAGATCCAATGCAGGCTAAGATCATGCAATATATGCCAGTGGTATTTACGGCATTCTTCTTGTTCTTCCCTTCAGGTCTAGTGCTTTACTGGCTAATGAGTAACCTAGTGACCTTGCTACAACAATGGCTAATTTTCCGTGAATTAGACAAGAAAGGCTTAGGTAAGAACGCTACGGCTTAGCGCTAACGCGTCATTAACCGATAGCAAAACAAGGAGCCGATTGGCTCCTTTTTTGTTACTAACTACGTATAATAAACAAAACCTTTTTCAGCAGGCATTATTGATGAACTCAATCGACACTATTGTGGCGCAAGCCACTCCTCCTGGACGCGGCGGCGTCGGCATTATTCGTGTTTCAGGCCCAGCTTGTGAGCAGGTCGCAGAAATAGTGTTAGGCAAACAGCCTCGCGTGCGTTATGCCGAATATCTGCCTTTTCTAGACCAAGATAATCAAGCGCTGGATGAAGGTATCGCCCTGTTGTTTAAAGGGCCGTATTCGTTTACCGGCGAAGATGTATTAGAGCTGCAAGGTCACGGCGGCCCGATCGTGATGGACATGTTGATCAAGCGTATTTTGCAAATACCTGGGGTGCGCACCGCTCGACCGGGTGAATTTTCTGAACGCGCCTTTATGAACGACAAGCTAGATCTAGCCCAAGCCGAAGCCATTGCCGACTTAATCGAAGCCACCTCAGAGCAAGCGGCTAAAAGCGCACTGCATTCATTACAGGGCGAATTTTCCAATAAAATTAATCAATTGGTTGAAGCTCTGATTCACCTACGTATCTACGTTGAAGCCGCCATCGACTTCCCCGATGAAGAAGGGGTCGACTTTTTATCCGATGGCCACATTCAAGCTCAGCTATATGACATTATCGACCAGCTAGCCAAGGTACAAGATCAGGCCAAGCAAGGTGCCATTATGCGAGAAGGCATGAAGGTGGTGATAGCTGGACGCCCTAATGCCGGTAAATCAAGCTTACTCAATGCCCTAGCCGGCAAGGAAGCGGCCATTGTCACCGAAATTGCGGGCACCACGCGTGATGTATTACGCGAGCATATCCATATTGATGGCATGCCGCTGCATATCATAGACACGGCTGGTTTACGTGAAAGCCCAGACGTGGTGGAGCAAATCGGTATCGAGCGCGCTTGGCAAGAAATCAATAATGCTGATCGGGTATTGTTTATGCTTGATGGCACCACTACCGATGAACTCGACCCGGCTAAAATCTGGCCCGACTTTGTCGAGCGCTTGCCCACTAATATAGGCATGACAGTGGTGCGCAACAAAGCCGATTTAACCGGTGAAACCTTAGCCATAACCGAAGATCACGGCCATCCGGTTTATCGCATTAGCGCCAAAACAGGACTGGGCTTAGATGCACTACGCAACCACTTAAAGGAAATCATGGGCTATCAAGGCAATACCGAAGGTGGCTTTATGGCCCGTCGTCGCCACCTCGAGGCGCTCAATATCGCCAGCCATCATGTTGATAACGGCAAAGAGCAATTAGAAGTCTATATGGCGGGAGAACTGCTTGCAGAAGAATTACGTTTAGCCCAAGAAGCGCTCAGCGAAATCACTGGCGAATTTACCAGTGACGACCTGCTAACGCGGATTTTCTCGAGCTTTTGTATCGGAAAATAAGTCCGATCACCTTTTTGCATAACCTAAGGCAGCAGACATCAATCAGCTGCCTTACTCAGTTATCAGTCAAACATATCAAACAAGTTAAACTCATCTGATTCAAACAAAGTGTGAGCAAAAAGCTTGCGCTGCATACGCTGATTTAGCAATATATTCAGCGCTTTGACTGATGTCGTCTTTAAACGCTTGGAATTTAGCTCTTGGGTTTCCACCAGCAAAGCATGTCGATAGTCATCTAGAGTATGCTCACGTGAGGCCTTGCTACCACCACCAAATTTCTGCCAAATTCTGCTTTCAATACTGCCGCCATGCTGCATTTGCTTATGCTCATCATTGAGCAGGCTGATCTTGTTTCTTAAAGCCGCCTCTAGCTGCTTTATCAACTTGCTATCAAGCTCCAAGTTATGCTCAGGCAAATGCTGCTGGGCTAGCAATAGTAGAGCAAGAGGATCTTTGGCTTTTTTGGCCTGTGAAAGCTGCTGCATTAAGGCTTTTTTCTCGGTCTTTTTGGCGGAGTCAAGCTCGCGATCTGGGTGTAAGATTTTAGCGAGTTGGCGATATAACTTGACCATTTGTTTGGCCCCAAATAACGACCCGGCTTTAGCGGCATCGTCATTGGTTACACCTTTGTCAAAATATTCAGATTCAGCAAACGGGTCGTCCCATTCAAACTCAAAATCATCAACATCATCCCCTAACTCTTCAGCCCATGCTTGCTCTCTTTGTCTCAATAGATCTTCGATAAATTCCTGAAACTTAGCAGGCTCCTTGAGCAGTTGCTTAAATTCTTCGTCACTTATGGGCAGTGTTTCGCCAAACATATCTGATAATTCATCCCTTAATTGGTCCACCTGCTCCATCGGGATATCGTCAATATTATGCTCAGGCTGTTTAACTAAGCCTTGGCTAAACGCTTCACGCAGCGTACTGATTTTTATCGGGTTAAAGGGATTTGCTTCGAGAATATCGATTTCCTCAGCAATCCAATCATACAAGGCTTCTCGCTTTTCACCCTTGATGGATTTGCGCGGGATAAAGCTAATCAGGTGTAAGATCCAATCTTGGGTTGCAACACAAACCCCCTGCTCCTCTGCCGCCACTTGCTGTTTGAAAGTGTTGTAAAACTCATCGAGCTTGGCTTTATAACGCTCATTGCGTTGCTGTTTTTTTTCTACATCAGCCCATAGTTTGTGTAACTTATTGGCCGCAGGTTTACTGCTGGTTAAAGCAGAGATGGTCATGGCTGTCATGGCAGGCACTATTGATAAAGAGTCAAGCGCAATAGCTTACTAAACTAATAGGCGAAGCTAAAGAACCAAACATTCCGAATGATAGGATGAGTTTGTTTGGCTCTAATTTACCTCAATTCTGGTTAATGGAGCCAGCCAATAAATATCGTATGAATAAGTTGCAAAGCTTCGTTTTCAGGGATGAAAACGCAGAGCGTATAGGGACATATTCACCGCGTTTTTGCGGATTATTCATACCATATAGCTTATCCAAAGCTCAGGTTAATTCGCCTTACGCAACTGTAACTTAGCGATGCGTTTGCTTAGGGTGTATATATGCTTAAGGCCGTTAACCCATTCCATTTGCGCTCTAAAGATATCTAATCTCTCGTCGGTATTTTGCACTAATCGCTCAGCTTGCCGGGCCAGTACTTTTTCTAGCAGCACATTGATTTCACGCTTAGCACTGAGTACGTTTTCGGCCAGCTGATCGTCGTTGCGTCGTATCGCATTCACACTATCGAGCAAGGCTTCTCGCACCCGACTTTGTGTTGTATCTAACACTGTACGCATTTCATTACTCGCCATCAGGTTTGATTCCAAGGTGTGATAGCTTAGCGGCAACAGCACATTAACCACGGTATCCGCTATGTTTTCAAGATGATCGGTAATACTAACCAAGTTTATTTGCTGCTTACTTTGTACTTCTGTTAGCGGAAATTGACGCAATTGACCAAGGTAACGCAAAATTTTACCGTGCAGTAGATCCACTTCATCTTCAATCTTTTCGATGTTACGCAAGGTTTCACGAACCTGTTGTTTATCGTCTGCGCTTTGCATTGGCTGAGCCAATGGCGGCATGGCATTAAGCATATTGACCACCCGCCGACCCACTCGAGAAACCTCCAAATTAGCTTGCTCTAGGGCGATATCTGGCGTCGCTAAAAAATCCTCTCTGACATATTTCAACGCCAAACTACGTTGTTGTTTAGTGCTCTCGGGCTGTGGCACCAGTTTTTTTACCGCCAACACAAACAAGTGACTAAACGGCAACATGATGATCGTATTCATGACATTAAAAATGGTATTGGCATTGGCGATCTGCCGCGGCGTTTCAACAGCCAGCCGCTCCATGCCAACCAAATCAGGATAACTCGGCGAAATAGACGTCGCGAATGAAGCCAGCACAGCAAGCAAAGGCAACCAAATCAGCACGCCAAAAATATTGAATAAGAGGTGGAGCCCTGCCGCTTGTTTAGACTCTGCAGATTTACCTATCGCGGCCAGCACGGCGGTCACACAAGTACCGACATTGGCTCCCATCGCCATGGCTATCCCCGACTCTAAACTAACAAAACCTTGTGTCGCCAAAACAATCACGATCCCGGTGGTCGCAGAGGAAGACTGCACCAAGGCGGTGAACAATGCCGCTATCATAATGGCAAATAAGGGGTTGTTCATGCGCGCCATAAAATCAACAAAAGGAGCAAAGGTACGCAGCGGTGACATGGCATCGCTCATGGTATTCATGCCTAAAAACAACAGCCCCAAACCCAAAATAATATTGCTGTAGTTTTTGCCACTTTCCGTTTTTGCCAACACTTGGTAAATAAACCCCAAAGCAATAAATGCCAGTGCGACTTGTGTGACCTTAAACGCGATGATTTGCGCGGTGATGGTGGTGCCAATATTAGCCCCCATGATAATGCCAACTGCTTGGTTTAATGACATTAACCCAGCACTTACAAACCCCACCACCAGCACCGTGGTCACCGATGAAGATTGGATCACTGCGGTTAGCCCAGCCCCGGTTAAGACACCACTGACACGATGCGTGGTCAGCTTGGCTAACACATATTTCATTCGACTACCGGCGGCGCGGCTTAAGGCTTGCGTCATTTTTTCCATGCCGTATAAAAACATGGCTAAGCCACCAAACAACCCCATCAGCATGGTTGGATAATTTAAGGGATCATTGTTTGTCTCTGCCATTGCTGCGGGAACAATCAGACAACACACGATAAGCAGTAATCGAATCATCAACAACACTCCCCATGACAACTAATATCTTTTAGTGTAGCTGTCGCCAAGACGAGTTTCCCCTTTATTATCAAACCTTCAGCAAAATGTTGGGGGATAATATATTTATTAATTGAGCAACATTTACGATGACTAGCTAATCTTTCAAGCTTGTTTTTGTAGCGCTTATTGAAGGAGATAATACAAAGGTGTCGTTATCGGCTGCGCCTATGTAACATAGTGAACTACGCGAATTTTAGTGGCGCTCTTTCGCTGCAACTTAATTAAAAGGGGGCGTAAAACACCCCCAGTCATCTTCAATTTATAACTATTCAATTTACAAATTAACCATCAAACTTGGCATATTCAGTACGTATCAAATCGTAATTATCCGTTTGTAGAGAAGACACCAGTTGTATCACTTCACTTTCTGTAATCCCTAACTGCTTCAATAACACAGATCCCCTGATCAACGTGCTCTCAATATACCCAGTACCCGCATTTTTGATGCCTTTGGCCACTAAATCGCTCTGCTCTTTTAACGTACCAACTCGAACGAAAATATCCAATGAGGGATAAAAGCTATGCAATGTGACCGCCAAGGCTTTGGCACGCTCTATATCACGTACGGAAATATAGATAGCAGAAGCCTTATTAAGCCCTGCCGCGTCTTGTGTTATAGAACTATACATATCGCCATAATGAACATTTCGGCCTATTTTCTTACCTTTAATGACCACATCGATATCACGCTCAAACGCTATATGGGGAATGCCTGCTTTATCTAGCATTAAATCTATCAGCTGGCCAACTTCGTCGTACCCAACAATAACGACATGCTTTTCTAACGGTTGAGATACCGTATTTTGGAAACTCGGTGCTGTACTGAACTTGTCAGCTAGCCGATTTCCCAATTTCACCATTAAAGGCGTTAAGATCATACTGGTTGCCACCACCAGCATAGCTAAAGAGTGTCCAGTATCCGTTAACAGGCCTGCAAGGGTGGCCGTTGCCAATAACACGAATGAAAACTCACCCACTTGGGATAAATAAAAGCCTGTTTTTATTGCGACCGAGCGCCGTAAACCAAACAAAACCACCAGCCCAGCGAGCACTAAGCCTTTTACCAGCAAGACAAGAGGTACAAAAATCAGCAATTTTTGCCAATCTTGAACAATCGCCCCCACATCAATGGACATCCCCACCGAGATAAAAAAGAGAGCCATTAGAGTTTGCTTAAATGGGCTAACCATAGATTCAATTTGAAAACGGTAATCCGAAGCAGACAACAGCATCCCCAGTAGGAACGACCCGAGAGTCATTGAGACTCCTACATGATCAACCGCCCAGGCCGCAGATAAGATAGCCAAAAAGACCAACACGCCAAAGACATCCATTTGTCTTCTGTGTGCCAAGCGACCAAGAAAAAAGGGCAATAAGTAACGACCAATGAAGAAAATACCCGCTAAAACACCTAATACCTGTAATCCTTTATCGAACCATGGCGTAGCTTGATCAGTCGCGGTTATGAGCCAAGATAGGCACTAACGCCATGACAGGAACGATCCATAAATCTTGCGCCATCAAAACAGAAAATGTGGTTTTACCATGTTCAGTGTTAACCTCACCTCTCTCACCCAATGTCGCCATAACAATCGCCGTAGATGACATTGCCAAAGCGAGGCTAATGATGATTGAAGACTCCCAATTAAGGCCGTAAAGAAAGATAAACAAGGTAGCTAAGCAGGCTGCCGTCACTATCATTTGAGCCGAGCCTAAACCAAAAATAAGCCGGCGCATCGACCATACTTTTTGCGGTTGCATTTCAAGTCCAACGGTGAACATAAACAACACCACCCCCAGCTCAGAGATGCTTTGTAATTCATCAACACCTTCAATTGGAACTAAGCCTGGAGTGTTTGGCCCTAAAATGACTCCTGTAATAATGAATCCCAGGATGGCACCAAAACCTAGCTTTTCAAAAATACTGATACAAACTACAGCAACAGCTAAAAAAGCAATGATAGCGATTAGAACTGACGAAAGTTCCATGGTTACACCTAAGTCTTGTGTAGAAAGGGAGTTATTGGGCTGAATAATACCGCTAACTGATTCAACATAGCCATATAATATTAAGCCTATCAACTAGAAACGACCTGCCACAATTGCGCTACTCAGCGCTCGAACAAATTGGATGAATTCGTTATTATTAACAAGTCTAATCATAATAAAGAGCCAAACATGAGCCTAAAAAACGTATTGTTAATTACCTTACAAAAAGGGGATATGACGGGATACGAGCTAGCCAAAGAGTATGACGAAAAGTCAGCTAACTTTTGGCAAGCCAGCCACCAGCAAATATATCGCGAACTAAAAAAAATGGCGGATGAAGGCCTGATAAGCTGCATAGAACAGGCGCAACAAGGCAAACCTGATAAAAAAATCTATAAGGTCACACCCAAAGGTCAGCAATCATTAGAGCAATGGCTTGCACAGCCTACTTCGGAGCGCCTGCTTAACTCCCCTTTTCTCGCCAAGTTTATGGCAGGGGAATGCGCCAACGCGACATCCATCAAAAACGACATAGTACGGCTACAGCAAGAGCATGGAGAATCCTTGGCTCGATTAGAAAGCTATCTTGATCACTTTCCGGTAGATAAAACCCTTCTCAGCAAAGGAGAAAAACTCGCCTATCTGAGTTTGCAGCGCGGTATCATTATGGAACAGGCCTGGTTATCTTGGGCGCAAGCCGTGCTCCCTGAGCTAGAACAGCTAGCCGAGCAAGAACAAGCTTAACCGAAACCGGCCAAGGTACGGTAAACCATCCAACAAGGCCTAAATCCCTAGCTATTTTAAACTTAATCTCCACTAACAAAGATCATGATGCTAGTCGTATCGTCATGGTCTTTGTTATGCTTAAAGCGATCATCATAACAATGGCAAAGGACTCACCATGTTTGCAGTATTAGGTAAATATTATCTTCCCCTTGGCTTACTCAGTGCCGCGCTATTTCTGTCTGGCTGTTCCACATCACCGACCGGGCGTAATCAAATCATCATGTTCTCTAACGCAGAAATGTCACAGTTAGGCGAGCAATCATTTGCAGAAATGAAACGGCAGTTACCGATTAACAAGGACACTAAAACCAACCAATACGTGGGCTGTGTGGCCAACGCCATCATCAAGCAAGTGCCGCCACAAGCAGGCTATGCAAACTGGGAAGTCGTGGTATTTGACAGTGAACAAGTTAATGCCTTCGCCCTGCCAGGCGGAAAAATAGGGGTGTTTACCGGATTACTTAAGGTAGCCAAAAACCAAGACCAACTGGCGACTGTGATTGGCCATGAAGTGGCACACGTACTGGCCAACCACAGTAATGAGCGCTTATCGCAAACCCAACTTACCAATTTAGGCTTGCAGCTCTCTAGCGCAGCACTGAGTTCCAGCCAATATCATAATATGGCCATGGCGGGCTTAGGATTGGGAGCTCAAGTAGGTATTTTATTACCTTATGGCCGAGCGCAAGAGTCTGAATCGGACATGCTGGGGTTAGAATTAATGGCTCAAGCTGGTTTTAACCCAAATGAAAGTGTCCAGCTATGGCTAAACATGGCTAAAGAAGCACAAGGTAGCAATCCCCCTGAGCTATTTTCTACTCATCCGTCACACAATACTCGGATCCAAGATTTACAACGGAAAATAACCACTCTGCCACCCGCTCGAAATAAAAAACCAAGCTGCATCCAGCCTTAATCTCCCGCTAGCTTTTCAGCATCAACAGCAAAGGCAGCGCTAACTGCGCTGTCTTGCTAAAGACAATTCCCACTCTTGGCCTAAATAGCGCTATAATCGAGCCCATTTCCTGAAAAACATTGAGAGTGATGCCCAGTACCATGTTGGATTATTCGGAAAAAGACATACGAAATAGCTTTGGCACCCCGACCTTTGATCGCGGCCAAAAAGTGTTCACCGATGGCTTGGTACAAAAGTGCAAATATAGCCCTGAATTAGATAAGCTCATTGGTAGCCTCACAGGGACAGATAAAGACGTCACCTACAGTACCAATGTCGAAGTAAAAGCCAGCAATCAACCCGGTAAGCTGATTATTCGCAGTCAATGCTCCTGTCCCGTGGGATGGAACTGTAAGCATGCGGTTGCTTTACTGCTCGCTTACCAAAAGCAATTAGAGCCAGCGGATCCCTATCAGCTTTGGTTTAGCCAACTGCCACAGCAATTTCAGCAAAGCCAAACAAGTACCGACACCAGCAAAGAAAAAGCGATTTATTGTTTATCCAACAACAAAGATGGCCAGATACAGGTTGAGGTTGGCGCGGCGAAACCGCTGCGAGACGGCAGCTTCGGCGCATTCAGCAGCAAACGGCTAGAAGAGTTAGTAAATGATTACTCTTGGTCTGATTCTTGGCTAACCGACTTTGATAAAAATTTAGTGCGCTTGTTACTGTTGAAAGAGAACGACAAGTACAATCTTAAAAGCACCCTGATCTGCACCGAAAATGACGCCCTTGCCTTACAACGCATGTTAACCTCAGGTCGCTGTTTTTGGCAAAGTACGGCCTACCCTTTACAGCTAGGCTCAGTCTTACCTCTCAACTTATCATGGCAACAGCAGCAACAGCATTACCACCTAGCCATTGAGCTCGAAGGGGTTGATGAGCCATGGCAATTACTGCCGACGCCGCAGCCATGGTACCTCATTCCTGGCGCTTTAATCGCAGGGCCAATAGACAGTGAGCTAGATGGGCAATTGTTGCAAGCGCTACAAAACTTACCTGAGCTTGGTGAGCAGCAAGCAAGACACTTTACTCAAGAATTACTGATTAATTTCTCTGAAGATGCGATTCCCGCTCCAGTGCAGCTGCCAAAAATAGAAATAGATGCCCCATTAACGCCGGTACTTAGCGTCAGTAAAGGCACGCTAGAAACGGGACAAACTAGCCTAATAGCCGAGTTTTGGTTTAAATATGGCGATGTGAAGCTATGCCCCAATGTGGTGTATTTAGAACGACAAACGCGCTTTAGTCTCAATGGTCATAGCTACCACATCAAGCGTCAGCATGAACAAGAGCAGCTAGCATGGCAACAATACCAAAGCCTGCAATTAAAGCCGGCCAATCAACATTTACTGGCCGGTCGTTTAGACAAGCAAGTACTGCAAGGCTTTTTGCATAGCAACAACAAAGTCAGCCAAGAAGAACTTTGGCTTGGTTTTAAACTATTACATGGCGAGCGCTTAACCCAGCTGGGTTGGCAGCTCAACTTTGCCGATAACATCGATCTGTCTGCACAGCCAATTCAAGGCATGAATGTAGAGATAGACGAAAGTAACCAATGGTTTGATATCGGTCTGACCATAGAAGTAGAAGGCCGCAACGTGCCTTTACTGCCGATGTTATTAGAGTGGTTGCAGCGCCATACCGACTGGAAATCGCAACAAGATGATCTGATTTTACCGCAAAAAAATGGGGCTATGCTCACCATTAAGCGTAAATCGATAGAGCCCATTCTGGCGATTTTAGAAGAGCTAACCAACCAAGACAGCCAAACGTTAAGGCTTCCTAACAGTCATGCCGCGGTGTTAGCCCAGCTACCTGATATCAATCATTGGGTAGGCGGCGAACATGTGAAAAAATTAGCCCAAAAACTGGCTAACTTTTCAGGTATCCAAGAGGTCGCCCCTTCAGATAACCTAAAAGCCACCCTGCGCGGCTACCAACAAGATGGCTTAAACTGGCTAAACTTTTTGTTTGAGTACGGGTTTGGCGGCATTTTGGCCGATGACATGGGTCTAGGTAAAACCGTGCAAGCCTTAGCCTTTTTGCAACACCGCAAAGACATAGGTCAGCTTAATAAACCCGCTTTGGTTATTTGCCCAACCAGCTTGGTTGGTAACTGGGAAGCAGAGGCGAAAAAGTTCACCCCTAACCTAACCACCCTTAGGTTACATGGCCCAGAGCGTAAGTCACTGTTTAAAGAAATCAATAATCACGACATCGTGATTTCAACCTACCCGTTATTAGTACGAGATAGTGAAGAGCTCGCCCCATTTGAGTTTAGCGAGTTGATTCTGGATGAAGCACAGGTCATTAAGAATCCCACCGCAAAAATGACCCAAACGGTGAAGAAATTGCATACCGATCATCGTTTATGCTTAACCGGTACCCCGATGGAAAACCATCTTGGTGAGCTTTGGTCTATTTACGATTTTCTCATGCCGGGCTTTTTAGGTAACTTAAGCGCATTTAATAAGCACTATCGAACGCCCATAGAGAAAGAGGGTGACTTACAAACCAAACAAAGGTTAAAACAAAAGATTGCCCCTTTCCTATTGCGTCGAACCAAAGACCAAGTGGCAAAAGAATTACCGCCGAAAACAGAAATAACCCATTTAATAGAGATGCCACCCGAGCAACGCACCTTGTATGAGAGCATTCGTGTGACCATGGAATCGCGCGTGCAAGGCTTATTGGCCAGCAAAGGGTTAGCTCGCAGTCGGATTGAGTTTTTAGATGCCTTACTAAAAATGCGCCAAGCTTGTTGTGATCCGAAATTAGTAAAACTCGAACAAGCGCAAAAGATCAGCCAGTCGGCTAAGTTGGATTTCTTGATGGAAATCGTGCCGGAAATGCTCGAAGAAGGCCGCCGCATTTTGATATTTTCACAATTTGCGCAAATGCTGGGGTTAATTGAAAACCAGTTTAAAAACGCCAATATTCCTTACACTAAGCTAACAGGGCAAACCCAAAAGCGCGCCGAAGTTATCGACTCGTTTCAAAATGGCGATGTGCCGGTTTTCTTGATTTCACTAAAAGCAGGTGGCGTGGGGTTAAACCTAACCGCTGCTGATACCGTAATACATTATGATCCTTGGTGGAATCCGGCAGCCGAAAACCAAGCCACCGACCGAGCTTACCGTATTGGCCAAGATAAACCGGTATTTGTATACAAGCTCATCTGTGAGAAAACCGTTGAAGAAAGAGTTCTAAAACTACAACAGCAAAAACAACAACTTGCTGATGCTGTTTACGGTGAGAAAGAGGCAGAGCAACAAATTTTGACCGATAGTGAACAATTACTGAAGCTTTTTGAATCTATGTAGCAATAACATAATGCGCTGCGCGCTATAGTTAGTTAACCACGCGCGCAGTGCATTTTTTGGAGGGATTATGGAGCTGAGCCAAATCAAAGGTGTCATTTTTGATTTAGATGGTACCTTAGTCGACTCGAAACTCGACTTTGACCAACTACGTCTTGATTTACGCTTTCCTGCCAATACCCCCATCTTAGAACACCTAGAGACCTTGCAATGCCCACAGCAAATAGCCCGTGCGCAACAGCATATTTATCAACATGAAATGGCTGGCGCGAAAGCAGCCCAAGCCATCGCAGGGGTAGCCGAATTATTGCAAACCTTAGAGCAATTAGCCTTACCCGTCGCCATTCTCACCCGTAACATGCGCGATGCTAGTTTCTATGTTCTCAATAAATTTGCCTTAAACATTCCACTCGTGCTCACCCGTGAAGACTGTAAGGCCAAGCCCGATCCCGAAGGCATTCATATCATCGCCAAACAATGGGGGCTCGCTCATGATGAACTTTTATATGTCGGGGATTATTGGTTTGATATAGAGGTCGCTAGAAATGCCAAGGTCTGGTCTTGCTTGTATGATCCGGACCTCAATAAACATTATCGCGATCAAGCCGATTGGGTGTATCAAAGTGTGTTTGAGCTGACAGATGCCTTTCGCCATGCTCATAACCTACAGCTAAAACAGACTACTCCTTGCAGCTAAGCTTTGATTAGTCGTTTAAGATATTACCGTAGCTAGGTAATAGCTAAGGTAATAGCTTGCGCCACCACACACTGGCTTTAAGGATATCTTTTTGCAGTTGCTCAGCAATCGGCGTGGACTTGATGGCTATGGCTTTTTTGATGTAGGCAAGCGCCCGCTTATGTTCACCCAAGGCATGTAATACCTGCGCCATACGCAGATATAAGTG
The DNA here is from genome assembly GCF_046452435.1 of Motilimonas thetidivivens. Taxonomy (NCBI): domain Bacteria; kingdom Pseudomonadati; phylum Pseudomonadota; class Gammaproteobacteria; order Alteromonadales; genus Motilimonas; species Motilimonas thetidivivens. Next base: position 19,377 of record NZ_JBKFDK010000020.1, on the reverse strand, counting down.
CGCGTCATTACTGTTGCCCGAGAGTAATTGCTCATAAAAGCCCAAGGCTTGCTGCCATAGCTTTTGCTGCTGAGCTATCACCCCCATTTGCCAAATCACTTGTTCCCAACGACGTGAGCTATGGGCGTTTTCTTCGGCGCGTTTGCCCCAGATGGCAACTTGTGCCAAATCGCCCGTTTCAGCCCAATATGTGAGAGCGCTGCGACAGGCCCAATAATCATCAGGGCTAATTTTAATCAGCTCTTTTAATTTACTGGCGGCTAATTCCATTTGCTCGGCGCGCACTAGATAGTTGATTTCGATGGCTCGGACTGCAGGGATACTGTCATTAACGAGTTTGGCTGATTCAATCCAATGAGAGATAGCATTCGACACCTCATTACTCATTTTTGTTTCAAAGTGACTGGCAGCCAATAACACAGCGGCAGCACCGGCTTTACCGTAACAACCATTAGGCATCACAATAAACAAATTCATCGCACGATATAGGGTTTCAGGATCATCTCGATAGCCATCGAGCAAATCAAGCGCAGCCTGAAATTCACGCTGCAGCATTTGTGTCCAGGATTGCGTCGTTGGCCAATCCGCATTTTGTGCAATGCGCTCTAAAATAACAAAAGTGGAATCCATTCGCCCAACGCTCCTAATGTGAATACCATCCCCCACTCACCTCAAGCCAAATCATCCTTGGCAAAGTCACGGGCTAGGATCTAACAAGTTATTTAGGCTTGTTGTAGATATAATTATGTTGCCAAAATCAGGGGGTGAGAGCTTAAAACCCTATTTCATCCAGAATTTTAGCTCAATTAGACGCGCATTCCAATTTAAGCATGTCAGGAAAAAACCGTCTTTTGCCTTATTTGAGCCAATTAACGCTGCATTTTAAGCGAAAAAAAAGCCCATTGAGGGCTTTCTACAGGGTTACGATTGCTTAGCTTTTCGCTTTTGCCTTGAGCGCAGAAGAACGAGAAAACTCTTGGATCTTCTTGTTGATTTCACGGCGCTCTTTAGACAATTCAGCACCTTTAATAATGTGGTCATCAACACGATCTTCGTAATCAGCTTTCATGTTCTCAACAATTTCAATGATTTCCTGTTGAGTCATCTCTGGGCGAATGTAATCAAGTAGATTATCTAATAGGTCAACACGCTTACGGTTATCACGAACCTTGCTGTCATTATCTAGTATTTCACGCTTTAGCTTATTCTTACGACGTGTGTTTTTTACTAATTCTAATACGTTACTCATTTGTTACCTCATCAAGCAAAACACGGTCACCTACCTTAACGAATGCAAAGCAAGTATATCCTCAAACTACCCAAGCTTCTCGGGTGCATCTAGGTCAATTAGAACACAATTTGCCTAACAACATGTTAGAGCCAAATCAATATATCACTTTTTGTCGGCCACAATAACAACAAAAGACCGCTCGGTTACTCTTATGCCAACCGACTTATGCGCCGTCAAAATATCTAGGTTTTCCCTTATAGATATAATTAATAGCTGACGTAAAATCACCTTATCAAACTAACCAAGCCGGTCTAGGCAAGGTTAGGCTGTTCAAGTACTACTTCCTTTTTTAGCCGGCTCTCCCTGCCGGCTTTTTTTTGCCTGAATGAAGAACAAACAAGCTGGTGGCCCATTAGCTAAAGTGTCTCCCAAAACGTTGCACGATAACCAAAACCAGCTTGCCTGTTCAAAACAAAAGCGACAAACAAGATCCTATATTTAAGAAAGAATCGTTTATATCGATAAAACAATCCATCCTAATAAATAAACACCCGCGGCTAATTTCTAAAAATCAATTAAAACGATAAAACGCTCAAAGCAAGACAATATAAAATAACGAGAATATTTATATTAAATATAAAAAAACTATAAATAACAAGTACTACAACATGATACTCCAAATGGTTACAAACAAAAGAGCATAATGAATAGCTGGAAAAACTAATTTAAAAAATATGGTCAACGAATCTCTGCTGCAGCGAAGCAAAGTTAAGTCATCACCCATTATTGATGGACGATTTATCGGCACTTCGAATAAGTAAATGTTACTTGTTTGAAGGTTTTGCTCAAATATTTTACCCTCATGCGTCGCCCTAGGGCTCTAAGCGGTAAACCATAAGCCGTCGTCACTCGTTATCAACTAAACGAAAAAGTAGTTGTGAGTATGGCTGACATCAGCACTATGCTCAGGCTTATAATCAAAGAAAAATCATGAAAGATTTGATTTGAGTCATCATCGACCACTCAATTCAGCTTAGAATGCGAAGCTCACTGTAAGCAGTGCAACTATTGGGGATTAACCGTGTTTTATACTCGATTCAATACAACTGCGGGAGAAATGCTCGCATTTAGTGAACAGGATAAACTAACCGGATTGTATTTTAGTCGGCAGAAAAAGCTGCCCTACTTGCCTCATTATCAGCAACTGGCTCAATCATCTAACGCACTTGAATACGCCCTATTTGCAGAAACTCGCAACCAGCTTGAAGCTTATTTTAACGGTGAACTGCAACAGTTTACGCTTCCCTTAGCGCCACATGGCAGTGATTTTCAATGCCAAGTTTGGCAGCAACTCAGCAAAATCCCCTACGGCAGCACTGTCACCTATAAATGGATGGCAGACCAACTAGCCAAACCCAAAGCGGTGCGAGCTATCGCTCAAGCCATTGGCAAAAATCCCCTTATCATTTGCACCCCTTGTCATCGTGTCATCGCAACATCAGGCAAATTAGCGGGATATTCCGCTGGACTGGATATAAAAGAATATTTGCTAAAGCTAGAAGGTGTTTTGTAGAATATTGTTTCACATTTCTATTCTGAATAAGCACTAGCAGAAACTAAATGAACGTGTGTTTGCTCTAACAAATCACAAAAAAGGCACTTACTTTTAAACAAATCAATAGTTTATGATAAGTTAGTGAACAACAATTCAACGTCATACTGGGTACATAAACTGGGTAAATAAGTTGCAAGATTGCTGTTGCTATATAGTATTGCTGTTACAAGGTAGTGAAAAAAGAGAAGCAATACATACCAGAGTGAACCATGATGCAGCCTTATTCATAGTAAACTCATACACATGTTAAATTTAATCTATAGGTTAGTGATATGAAAGTGGTTGATTTTCTAAAACAGAAAAAAGAAATTCTGGCACAAAATCCGTTCGAGCTAAAAGACTGGCTATCACCCACTATCCGAGACTATTGGATTGAGTTTCTCAATAAAGCCCACAATAGCCAATTAGTTAACTGGGCAAGAGAGCATCAGCTGATCTCCAACGATACGACTAGCACCACAGATAAAACCATCGAGCTACACCCTAAAGCCGAAGCGGTATTAGAGCAGCTATCACAACAATTAGGTGAAGAAATTCATGTGGGTCCTTGGTTTGATATAACGCAAAAGACCATAGATGACTTTGCTCATGTCACTCAAGACTATCAATGGATCCACACAGATCCCGCTCGAGCAGAAGAGCAATCGCCGTTTAAGACAACCATAGCCCATGGTTTCTTGACCCTTTCACTATTGCCTGTGCTTACCGAAAGTGTAGATAGCAATAATCCACGCTATCCAACAGCGAAAATGACGGTAAATTATGGCTTAAACCAAGTTCGCTTCCCTTACCCCGTCAAAGTTGGTAGTCGGATCCGAGCGCGTACCCGACTTTGCAAAGTAAACCCGATTAAACGCGGTCTTGAGCTAGTTAAAGAAATTTCTGTCGAGATAGAAGGCTGTCGCCGTCCTGCTTGTGTGACTGAATCAGTGGTTCGTTTATATTTCTAAATTGGATAAGCCTGTCTAAAGTGACAGGCTTATTACTGTGCTCACCTAAGCTCTCTTCTTCATTAACCAACGGTCAACACTAATCGAGCCCGCTCCCCACAACACGCAGATGAGCAGCATCAAGCCCCAAAGTTGATGATCGTAAAAGCCACCAGGCCAAAGCGTGGGATATGAAATAACGGCAATAATATTAAACCCAAAAAGCGCTAACGCGGTTAATCGACTAAATAGACCTATCACCAACAACACAGGCAAGATCAACTCAGCCGCAGTGCCTAAATAAGCCGCCCAGAGCCAAGGTAATAACGGCACTTGATATTCATACTCAAATAAATACAAGGTGCTATCCCAACTATTAAACTTGATCATACCTGAGCGAAAAAATAGCCAACACACCCATAGACGTATCAGTAGCAAAATCACAGGGATCAGGTATTGCTCAATGGCACTAATGATTTGATCGTATCTCTGTATCACAACATGCATGTTAAACCTCCTTACAAGCAAAGCGATTAAGCACGCCTTGCTGAATAAACTGTTGTAAATAAGCACTCGGATCCAGTGCCATGACTTGATTAATATCCCCTAAGCTCATACCTTGCTGACAAGCAGACAAAAACTGATACCCTAAGGCATCAAGCGAATGTAACTGTACGGTAAAGTCAGGCCGTTTTTGCAACAACACATATGCTGGCCGATGATAATCAAATGGCTCCACCTGTTGCTGTTGTAACATGTGATAAATTTCACTGATGGCATAGTCACTGGCCATTAAGCTAAATTGCGGAGCCAATTGAAAAGCAAGATCGCCGTAGCAACTCTCTGTGACCTTCGCCAGTGTCGTAAAAGGAAACAGAGTCTCATCTACCTCGGCATTACAAGTTTGCTCTAATCGCCATTCCAAGCCCGCAAAATCGGCCAAATAAGGTAAGGAAGTCAGCTGTTCGACATTTGCTAGCCAAGGAGCAAAGCCCTCACCGTACTCAATAATATTGCCACTGGCTGGTGGATTTTGCCGGATCCATTGACGAGCTAATTGTTTGAAGCAAGCTTCGCCGATAAGCTGCTGGGTATATTGATACGTCACTTGTAATGCATCACAACAACTGACGAGAAAATTGTTTTGGTAAATCTGCAGAACTTGCTGAGCAGCTAATGTGTGATCAGCAATGTGCTGGGTAACAATTAACTCTTGGCCACACAAAGAGGCAGCAAAAGCCCGCTGTAATTCACTGAGAGGAATCGAGTCTGAATTAGCCAAGTTGCCTCCTGATTGCCAGTGCTTTTTGCTGTTCTTCTAACAGCACCGCCAAAGGGGGAATATCCGTATCCCATTCGATTAACGTCACCACATCGGGATCCAACTTGAGATAACTTAGATACAAATCCCACACCGCATCGCTCACTCGACTGCCATGGGTATCGATGAGAATGTCACCGCTAGCTAAGGTCTTGCGAGTAAAGCCCGCTAGGTGGATCTCCGCCACAGCACCATGATTGAGTGCAGCAATATATTCATTGCAATCAAAGCCAAGATTAACCGAACAAACATAAATATTATTTAAATCAATAAGTAAACCACAACCTGTGATAGCAACTAATTGATTTAACACTTCCCACTCGGTCAACTCTGCGTGACTAAATTGTAAATAGGCCGAAGGATTTTCGATTAAGATCTGTCTCCCTAAGGCCTGCTGTACTTGATCAACACGCTTGGCAAAATGCAGCAACATTTCCTGTGTATAAGGTAGGGGTAACAGATCATTAAAATACTGACCATCAATGGATCCCCAACTTAAATGTTCAGAAACAAACGCTGGACTATATTCATCGATTAACGACTTTAACTGGGTTAAATGCTTATTTGATAAGGGATCCTTACTACCCAATGACAAACCAACACCATGGCAACTTAAGCTATAGTGTTGGGCTAATTGATCAAGATATGCACGGTTGCGACTATGTGGATTAAAATAGTTCTCACTGTGGATCTCAAGCAAAGCCAACGCTGGACGTTGCGTTAAGAGTTGCGCAAAATGGGGATGGCGTAAACCAATGCCAACCCCTGACGCTATTTTGGCATGAGTCATTATTCTTTTGGCGTTAAACTGCCACCAGCCAGTCTCTCGCACAACCCTTTAGGTAACGCAATAAACGCATCAGCTTGATTATCAACTGTGGACGTTCCTGCACAAGAAGTGGTTTTCGTAGCGCAATCGTTTTGCCCAGCTTTAGCTACGCCGTAACACTTTTCCTTCTCGGCAGCCATCGCTGGACTCGCCACCATACTGGCACCTAAAGCCAACACACCAGAAATCGCCGAGGCCAATACAATATTCGATTTTTGCATAACATTATCCTTAGTCAGTGAATCGTTATAGCCTCTAAACCTAGTGACTATATTCAATTAACAAAACCGGAGAACAAGGATAAAAATTTCAAGAAAAGGAAAAATACTACTTATCTAATACGACTTAGCTAAGGTTTAACCAAGGTAGCTAAAATATTTTTACTAATAAAATCAGATAATTGGCTATTATTAAATGGCTTTCTAAAGGTGCCAATTAAATTAACGTGGAGTAATTTCAATAAGGTTTGGGTTGATTCGAGTGTCGTGATATCCATACCAGAAATAACGATAACGGGGAGATTGCTACAACATTTTGACTTGGCGACTTTTTCCATATGGCTAATACCCGGGATCTTAGGCAAAGAGATGTCTGCAATCACTAAGCATACTTCACTTAGTTGTTCATCTGTTGGCTCCACATCACAGCTAATCGCTTCTAGTTCAAGTTTACGGAGCAACCTCACCAGCATTCGCACTATCAGCTCATCATCTTCTATTATCAGTACTTTACTCATAATCCAACGGCAAAGATAAAGTTCTTTCCGTAACTATAATCCATTGTGATAGATTTAGCCTCTTACAGCAGGAGGTAATTTATGGCTACAATTCATTTACTGGTTGGCACAACCATGGGGGCATCGGAATACATAGCTGATGCATTAGTACCTTATATAGAAGAAGCGGGATTTAACTCGCAGATCCATAACCCAGCCGATCTAGCAGAGCTGCCCTATGACGCAGAACAAATTTGGTTAGTAGTCACTTCAACCCATGGAGCGGGCGACTACCCTGAATCGATCGTCGAATTTGCTCAGCAACTAGCAGAGCAGCAGCCAAACTTACGTGGCCTGCCTTATGCCGTGATTGCGTTAGGTGATTCTAGTTACGATACCTTTTGTGAAGCAGGGTTAAAAATGGATAGTCAATTACAACAACTCGGGGCTGTTCAAACTGCGGAGCCATTGAAAATCGATATTCAGGAATACCCGATCCCTGAAGACGCAGCAGAACAGTGGATCCCACAATGGCTTCAGCAACTAAAATAAACGGTTAAACCATAGTGCAGTCGATCTGGGTGGGAGCGAAAGCAATTGACTCCCATCTAGCTTCCCCCCATTTTGCTATTCAAAACCAGCCTAATCACAACCGATTCTAAGCCAAGTGGGTAAAAATAAGTTATACCCAACCCCCTAAATCAAACTTTATTCTGTGTATAACTATAAATCTAAACTCTTATTAACCATTAGTTATCCTATTAACACATTCACAACCCATCACCCTTGTGGATAACTACCTCAGTTGATCTCAGGCTATACCGGCTACGATCCCACAGTGTCCACACCCAATGATCTCACTTAAGATCTTGATCTGATGATCAATAAATCGCTTATCCACTGATCTTGTGAGATCTAATATATAGATCTAATAAGAAAGATCTTTAAAGATCTATATATATTTATTTAGATCCAAAGGGATTTTTTTAATGATCATTTGATCCTTCTCCCCAGCACGAAATACGGTTAGAATGCGCGGCTGTTTGTTAGATCTATGCTGCTTTATTGAGGATTTATGAATTACCACGAGTATTTTGATGTGATCGTTGTTGGTGGTGGCCATGCAGGTACCGAAGCCGCTGCTGCTGCTGCTCGAATGGGACAAAACACCCTATTACTCACACACAATGTTGATACCCTTGGCCAAATGTCATGTAATCCAGCGATCGGTGGGATCGGTAAAGGCCATTTAGTCAAAGAGATCGATGCCTTAGGTGGGATCATGGCTCAAGCAACGGATCTTGCCGGTATTCAATTTCGCACCCTTAATTCCAGTAAAGGCCCAGCAGTTCGAGCAACCCGAGCTCAAGCGGATCGCGCGCTGTACAAGGCCGCGGTTAGAAGTAAATTAGAAAACCAACCCAACCTAAAGATCTTCCAGCAAGCTTGTGATGATCTGATCGTTGAGAATGATCGGGTGGTGGGTGTGGTGACCCAAATGGGCTTAAAGATCAAAGCCAAATCTGTGGTTTTAACCGTAGGTACTTTCCTAAATGGCTTGATCCACATAGGGTTAGCAAATCACAGTGGTGGACGAGCAGGTGATCCACCATCGATCGCGTTAGCCCATCGTTTACGCGAATTACCTTTGCGTATCGATCGCTTAAAAACCGGTACCCCACCGCGTATCGATGCTAGAAGCGTCGATTTTTCAGCTTTGCAAGTTCAAGCTGGTGATAACCCTACTCCGGTTTTTTCATTTTTAGGATCGCGTCAAGATCATCCGACTCAGATTCCTTGTTACATCACGCATACCAATGAGCGTACTCATGATGTGATCCGTAATAACTTAGATCGCAGCCCAATGTACTCAGGGGTGATTGAAGGTGTTGGCCCACGTTACTGTCCTTCGATTGAAGACAAGGTGATGCGCTTTGCTGATAAATCATCCCATCAGATCTTTATTGAGCCAGAAGGCTTAACAACACATGAACTTTATCCAAATGGTATTTCAACTAGTTTGCCATTTGATGTCCAAGTTGAAATCGTTCGTTCAATGAAAGGCTTTGAAAATGCGCATATTACCCGTCCTGGTTATGCCATTGAGTATGATTACTTCGATCCTCGCGATCTCAAACAAACCTTTGAAAATAAATTTATTCAAGGCTTGTTCTTTGCTGGCCAAATTAACGGCACAACAGGTTATGAAGAAGCAGGTGCGCAAGGCTTGATTGCGGGCATGAACGCGGCGCTATTTGCACAAGATAAAGCCGGTTGGAGCCCAGAGCGAGATCAAGCTTACATTGGCGTATTGATCGACGATCTTTCAACCTTAGGCACCAAAGAGCCTTACCGTATGTTTACTAGCCGCGCCGAATATCGTTTGCTGCTACGTGAAGATAACGCTGATATCCGTTTAACCGCTAAGGGCCGTGAGTTAGGTTTAGTGGATGATATCCGCTGGCAAGCTTTCAACGAAAAATTAGAGCTGATCGAAACCGAGCGTCAGCGTTTGAAATCAACTTGGGCGCACACAGGATCTAATTATTTAGACCAACTTAATACCAAGTTGAAGAATCCACTAACACGTGAACACTCGTTAGAAGAATTATTGCGCCGTCCTGAACTGAGCTACGATTCCTTGATGGAAATTGAAGCGTTAGGGCCAAAACTTGAGCATACTCAGGCCGCTGAACAAGTTGAAATCCAAATCAAATATCAAGGTTACATTGAGCGTCAGCAAGAAGAAATTAACCGTCAAAAACGTAATGAGAACACCTTGATCCCAGCCGATTTTGATTATTCAAATATTTCAGGGCTGTCAAATGAGGTTAAAGCAAAATTGGCCGATGCCCGTCCAGAAACCGTGGGTAAAGCCTCTCGTATTTCAGGAATAACCCCTGCAGCGGTATCGATCTTACTTATTCATCTTAAAAAGCTAGGTCTGCTTCGTAAAGTTAGCTAAGAAGGATTGCTTGTGTTAGAACAAAAACTGGACGCTTTGATTAAAAAGACTGATTTATCGGTGCCCGATCAACAAAAATCGCAGTTGATTGGCTTGGTCAACTTGCTGCACAAGTGGAACAAGGCGTACAATCTGACTTCAGTGCGTAACCCTGAAGATATGTTGGTTAAACATATTCTCGATAGCATCGTTGTTAGTCCGTATTTACAAGGACAACGTTTTATTGATGTGGGAACTGGACCTGGTTTGCCAGGCTTGCCGTTAGCGATAATGAATCCCGACAAAGAATTTGTGTTGTTGGATAGCTTAGGCAAGCGTATTCGGTTTATCCGTCAGGTTTTACTCGAACTGGGGATTAAAAATGTCACCCCAGTGCAAAGTCGAGTAGAAGAATTTCAAGATGAGATTGGATTTGATGGGGTGTTAAGTCGTGCGTTCGCATCTCTACACGACATGCTAAACTGGTGTCCCCATTTACCCTCACAGCAAGGTGTTTTCATCGCATTAAAAGGGGTTTTACCCGAAGATGAAATCGCTAGCTTACCATCCGACTTTGAATTAGTGGCTACGCACAAATTAACGGTTCCAGAGTTAGAAGGCCAACGCCATCTGGTTTTGATTAAAAAAGTGTAACGCCTGCTACGGCAAGCTGTTCTATAGGGAACATCGTGGGAAAAATAATAGCGATAGCCAACCAAAAAGGTGGCGTGGGGAAAACCACTACATGTGTGAACCTCGCGGCTTCCATGGCGGCAACCAAACGTAAAATCTTAGTTATTGATCTCGATCCTCAGGGGAACGCCACGATGGGGAGTGGCGTAGATAAATATAACGTCGATGCCACGGCTTATGATGTTCTTATTGATGAAATGCCCATTTCTCAAGCCGTGGTGAAAGAAACCACGGGGGGTTATCACCTGATTGCGGCTAATGGCGATGTAACTGCGGCTGAAATCCGGCTAATGGATTGTTTCGCAAGAGAAACTCGCCTACGCAGTATGCTTGAAGCCGAAGCGCATCTTTACGATTATATTTTCATCGACTGCCCACCTTCGTTAAACATGCTCACCGTGAATGCATTATCGGCAGCCGATTCTGTGCTGGTGCCAATGCAATGTGAATACTATGCCTTGGAAGGCTTAACTGCTTTGGTTGATACCATTAGCAAGTTAGCTGCGGTGATCAACGCTAAGTTAAAGATCGAGGGGATCTTGCGTACCATGTACGATCCGCGTAACCGTCTTTCTGCTGATGTGTCGGATCAGTTGAAGCAACATTTTGGTGAGAAAGTCTATCGCACCGTGATCCCACGTAACGTACGACTTGCAGAAGCGCCAAGTTTTGGTGCTCCTGCCATGTATTATGATAAGGGCTCAAATGGTGCTAAGGCATATTTAGCCTTGGCTGGCGAAATGTTACGTCGTGAAGAGCAACAACAAACTCAACCTGCACACGCTTAGAGACTGGATATGAATCTGCCAAGAAAAAGAGGCCTAGGTAAAGGCTTAGACGCTTTATTGGGTACCAGTGCTGCAGCACGTCAAGCGCAAGTAGAAGCGGATATTAGTCGTGAAAATGCCCAGCATCGCGCAACCGAATTAAAAGGTGACTTACAAGAACTGAGTGTTAAGGCATTACGCTCTGGCAAATACCAACCGCGTAAAGATATGTCACCTGATGCCTTGGAAGAGTTAGCTAACTCGATCCGTGTTCAAGGTATTATTCAGCCTATCGTAGTTCGTAAATTGGCCGAGCAAGATTATGAAATCATTGCCGGGGAGCGTCGTTGGCGAGCTGCTAAACAGGTTGGTTTAGACACGGTTCCTTGTGTTATCAAAGATGTTTCAGATGAAGCTACCGTGGCCATCGCTCTGATTGAGAATATTCAACGTGAAGATCTTAATGCGATGGAAGAAGCCGTTGCCCTGCAACGTTTAATGCAAGAGTTTCAGCTTACCCATCAGGAAGTTGCCAAGGCCGTGGGGAAATCGCGTACCTCTGTAACAAATTTACTTCGCCTTAACAGCTTGAATGAAGATGTGAAAACCATGTTAGAGCATGGTGATCTGGATATGGGTCATGCGCGTGCCTTGTTAGCTGTCTCTGGTGAGTTACAGTCCGAATTAGCCAAACAAGTTGTTGCAAAAGAGTTGACGGTTCGTGATACCGAAAAATTAATCAAACAGCAATCGGTTATTAACTCGGAAAAACCGAAAAAAGAAGCTGATCCCACCCTAATTTCTATAGAATCAAAGCTTTCTAACTTTCTTGGTTCGCAAGTGTCTATAAAACAAGGGAAAAAAGGCGCTGGTAAATTGGTGATCGATTATCAATCAGGGGCCGAACTAGACGATATTTTAAACAAATTTATGCCTTAACACGACCTAATGTCGTGTAAAACGGGGCTTTTACAAAGCAATCCCCTTTTTGTGAAGTCCCGTCACTTTCTTTTCCTGCAAAACCCTTGTAATCAATGCTTTCCCGAGTTGCATTGTGCCACTTTCCAAGTATAATTTGTGGCGTTTTTTGTACAGTTGAATAAATTCATTATCCTAGTGTTAATAATTCATTCACAAACAATAAACTAAGCTGGGAGAACTAAGTGTCTGGAAAGTTAGTAGCTCAAGGCCGCAAGGCTGCGCTGAAGCATATTGGCTTTCAGGCATTGTTGGTGTTAGCGGTAACACTTATCTGTGGCGTGATTTGGAATCTTCATGCAGCCTGGTCTGCATTGGTAGGTGGCGCCATTTACATAGTTCCGAACCTGATTTTTGTTTGGCTTGCTTTTGCGTTTGCTGGGGCAAGACAATCAAGAAGCGTGGTAATGAGCTTGTACCTAGGAGAAGTGGTAAAGCTAGTTCTAACCATTGTGATGCTAGCCATCGCATTAGCGTGGATGAAGTTAGATATTTTGTCGCTTTATTTGGCTTTTGCCGTGGCATTGGTGGCGCAATGGAGTATTCCTTTCTTTTTTAACAATAACAGCGGGATGAAAAATGGCTGCTCAAGGTGAAGAACTAACCGTACAAGGTTATATTCAACATCACCTGACTAATGCGACTATGTGTACTACCGAAAACGGTATTTCATTTAATTACGCATGTCAGGATGCTGGATTCTGGACTTGGCACATTGACTCTCTCCTGTTCGCAGTAGGCTTAGGTGTTCTATTCTTGTGGGCTTTCTACAAGGTAGGAAAAAAAGCAACATCGGGTGTTCCAGGCAAGTTTCAATGTTTTGTTGAAATCCTGGTAGAGTTTGTTGACGGTGTGGTTAGGGATTCGTTCCATGGCCGTAATGCGTTAATTGCTCCTTTAGGTCTGACTATTTTCGTCTGGGTTTTCCTGATGAACTTAATGGACTTAGTGCCTGTTGACTTTGTACCTCATGCTGCCGTTCTAATGGGTATTCCTTACCTTAAAATTGTACCTACGACTGACTTAAACATGACTCTTGGTTTATCTTTGAGCGTATTTGCGTTGATCGTTTACTACAGCATTAAGGTCAAAGGTGTGTCTGGCTTTGTTAAAGAGCTGACATTACAACCCTTTAATCATTGGGCGCTGATTCCGGTTAACTTTGTATTGGAAACAGTAACCTTGATTGCGAAGCCTATTTCACTAGCGCTTCGTTTGTTCGGTAACCTGTATGCAGGTGAGTTGATATTTATACTTATCGCCGCACTACTACCTTGGTGGGCTCAATGGTCTATGTCATTACCATGGGCTATCTTCCATATTTTAGTAATTGTGCTACAGGCGTTTATTTTCATGATGCTGACGATTGTATATCTCAGTATGGCGCATGAAGATCACTAGATTTTTTTAAATATTTTTACCAAAAAGTTTTATTCAAACGGAGAAAAAAATGGAAACTGTAATCGGCTTTACTGCTATCGCTGTTGCAATCATGATCGGTCTGGCTGCACTAGGTACTGCAATCGGCTTCGCAATCTTAGGTGGTAAGTTCCTAGAAGCTTCTGCTCGTCAACCTGAGCTAGCACCTGCACTACAAACTAAAATGTTCATCGTAGCTGGTCTACTTGATGCGATCTCTATGATTGCTGTGGGTGTTGCACTGTTCTTCGTATTCGCAAACCCATTCCTAGGTCAACTTGGCTAATATTAGTTTCCTTAATTAAGGAGGTGTGTCGTTATGAGTATTAACGCTACCCTACTAGGCCAAGCGATCTCGTTCGCATTATTTGTATGGTTCTGCATGAAGTTCGTGTGGCCACCATTGATGAATGCGATTGAAGAGCGTCAGAAGAAAATTGCTGATGGTCTAGCCGACGCGAGTCGTGCAGAAAAAGCCCTTGATCTTGCGCAAGCAAAAGCTGGTGACCAGCTAAAACAAGCAAAAGAGCAAGCAGCAGAAATTATTGATGCAGCGAACAAGCGTAAAAATCAAATTGTCGATGAAGCTAAAAAAGAAGCAGAAGCTGAGCGTGCGAAAATTATCGCCCAAGGCCAAGCGGAAGTTGAAGCTGAGCGCAACCGTGCGAAAGAAGAACTTCGTAAACAACTTGCGATTCTTGCTATTGCTGGTGCTGAGAAAATCATCGAGCGTTCTGTTGATGAAGCGGCAAATGCCGACATCGTTGACAAACTTGTAGCTGAACTTTAAGGGAGTGGGGCTTTATGTCTGAATTGACAACCATTGCTCGCCCCTATGCTAAAGCAGCTTTCGATTTTGCCGTTGAAAAAGGTAACACCGAAGCTTGGGCTGAGATGCTATTTTTTGCTGCCGAGGTAGCAAAAAATGACAGTATCGCTCAGCTGCTACATGGTGATAGAGCCGGCGCTGAATTGACCGAGATATTTGTTAGTATCTGTGAAGGTCAACTTGACGAGAATGGCCTGAACCTGATCAAGGTGATGGCAGAAAATGGACGCTTGAGTGTTTTACCTTTAGTTAACGATATGTATTTGGCACTGGTTGCTGAATATAACCAAGAAGTTGAAGCCAATGTGGTTTCTTCTGTTGAGTTAACTAAAGACCAAGAAGCCAAAATTGTGGCTTCGTTGGAAAAACGTCTCGCACGCAAAGTGAAGCTGAATTGTAGTGTCGACAAGTCACTCATAGGTGGTGTTGTCATCACTGCTGGCGACTTGGTTATTGATGGTTCTGTACGCGGTAAACTAAACCGCTTAGCAGACTCACTGCAATCCTAACGGGGAATGAGCATGCAACTGAATTCCACAGAAATCAGTGATCTGATCAAACAGCGTATTGAAAACTTCAACGTTGTTAGTGAAGCTCGAAACGAAGGTACTATCGTATCAGTAAGTGACGGTATCCTTCGTATTAATGGCCTTGCTGACTGTATGCAAGGTGAAATGATCGAACTGCCAAACGGCAACTATGCGATTGCGTTAAACTTAGAACGTGATTCGGTAGGTGCGGTTGTAATGGGTCCTTACCAGGATCTAGCAGAAGGTCAAAAAGTTAAATCTACTGGTCGTATCCTTGAAGTACCAGTAGGTAAAGGTCTACTAGGTCGTGTTGTTAACACCCTAGGTGAGCCAATCGATGGTAAAGGCCCAATTGAAAACGACGGTTACTCTCCTGTTGAAGTGATTGCACCAGGCGTAATCGACCGTAAATCAGTTGACCAACCAGTGCAAACTGGTATGAAAGCTATCGACTCGATGATTCCAATCGGTCGTGGTCAACGTGAGCTTATCATCGGTGACCGTCAAACGGGTAAAACGGCGATTGCTATCGATGCAATCATCAACCAGAAAGATTCTGGTATTTACTCTATCTACGTTGCTATCGGCCAGAAAGCGTCGACTATTGCTAACGTAGTACGCAAATTAGAAGAGCACGGCGCGTTAGCAAACACTATCGTGGTTGTAGCATCAGCTTCAGAAGCGGCAGCACTGCAATACCTAGCACCTTACTCAGGTTGTTCTATGGGTGAGTACTTCCGTGACCGTGGTGAAGATGCACTGATTGTGTATGATGACCTTTCTAAGCAAGCTGTTGCTTATCGTCAAATTTCTCTATTGCTTAAGCGTCCACCAGGTCGTGAAGCATACCCAGGTGACGTTTTCTACCTTCACTCACGTCTACTAGAGCGTGCTGCTCGTGTTAGTGAGCACTACGTAGAGACTTTCACTAAAGGTGAAGTGAAAGGTAAAACAGGTTCTTTAACCGCATTACCTATCATCGAAACCCAAGCGGGTGACGTTTCTGCATTCGTACCGACAAACGTAATCTCGATTACCGATGGTCAAATCTTCTTAACGACTGAACTGTTTAACAGCGGTATCCGTCCAGCGGTTGATCCAGGTATCTCGGTATCTCGTGTTGGTGGTAGTGCACAAACTAAACTGGTTAAAAAGCTATCTGGCGGTATCCGTACTGCACTAGCTCAGTACCGTGAATTAGCAGCGTTTGCTCAGTTTGCATCTGACCTAGATGAAGCGACACGTAAGCAGCTTGACCATGGTCAAAAAGTAACCGAGTTAATGAAGCAGCATCAATATGCGCCTATGTCTATCGTAGAACAGGCATTAGCATTATTTGCAGCTGAAAAAGGTTTCTTACGCGATGTAGAGCTAAATAAAGTGCTAGATTTTGAATCTGCACTGCTTTCATACGCTAAAAACGAGCACGGCGATTTCATTGCAGCTCTTAATGAATCAGGTGATTACAGCGGTGAAATTGAAGCTAAGCTAACAAGCATTTTAGAAAGCTTCAAATCAACTCAAACCTGGTAAAAGCTGAACTGCATGGCAGTCAGTATTTAATCATATAGGAGTTACAAAATGGCCGGCGCTAAAGAAATACGTAACAAGATCGCGAGTGTTAAAAACACTCAAAAGATCACTAGCGCCATGGAGATGGTTGCGGCATCTAAGATGCGACGTGCACAAGAACGCATGTCTAGCAGCCGTCCTTATGCCGAAACAATGCGCAAAGTGATCGGTCACATCGCACTTGGTAAGTTGGAATACCAACACCCTTACTTAGAAGAAAGGGAAGCCAAGCGCGTTGGCTACATTATCGTATCAACCGATCGTGGCTTATGTGGTGGTTTAAACATTAACTTGTTTAAGCAAGCCCTTAAAGGCATGAAAGATTGGCGTGAAAAGAATGTTGAAATTGACATTGCTGTTATCGGCAACAAAGCAACTTCTTTTTTCAACAGTAATGGCGGTAATGTAGTAGCACAGGCAGGTGGATTGGGCGATAGCCCTTCAGTTAATGATCTTATCGGTTCGGTTCAAGTAATGTTGAAAGCCTACGATGAGGGCAAACTGGATCGTCTGTACGTGGTGTACAACAAGTTTGTTAATACCATGGTGCAACAGCCAACAATCGATCAGTTACTACCTTTGCCAAAAGCTGAAGATGATGCAGAGCTAAGCAAACACAGTTGGGATTACATTTATGAGCCAGCACCTAAGTCTATTTTAGACACCTTGCTGAATCGTTATGTTGAATCTCAAGTCTATCAAGGTGTGGTTGAAAACCTCGCTTGTGAGCAGGCTGCCCGTAGGGTAGCAATGAAAGCCGCAACCGATAACGCCACCGACTTGATCGAAGATCTACAACTGGTTGCTAACAAAGCGCGTCAAGCCGCCATTACTCAGGAGCTTTCTGAGATTTGTGGTGGTGCTGCAGCTGTTTAAGCAAGGTTTAATGAAGGTTTTAGAGGAATTGACATGAGTACTGGTAAAATCGTCCAGATTATCGGTGCTGTTGTGGACATCGAGTTTCCACAAGACAGCGTACCAAAAGTGTACGAAGCACTGAAAGTCACAAGCGAAAGTCAACACCAAGGCCTTGTGATGGAAGTTCAACAGCAAATCGGTGGCGGCGTTGTTCGTGCTATTGCTATGGGTGCTTCAGAAGGTCTAAAACGTGGTTTAGAAGTAGTCAATACAGGAGCTGCAATCTCAGTTCCAGTAGGTACTGCAACTCTAGGTCGCATCATGAACGTACTAGGTGAGCCAATCGATGAAGAAGGCCCTATTGCGACAGAAGAAAAATACGAAATTCACCGTGCTGCTCCTTCGTACGAAGAGCAATCAAACAGCACCGAACTACTTGAAGTAGGTATCAAAGTAATCGACTTGATTTGTCCATTCGCTAAGGGTGGTAAAATCGGTCTATTCGGTGGTGCGGGTGTTGGTAAGACCGTTAACATGATGGAACTTATCAACAACATCGCGGTACAACACTCTGGTCTATCTGTATTCGCAGGTGTTGGTGAGCGTACTCGTGAGGGTAACGATTTCTACTACGAAATGCAGGAAGCTGGTGTTGTTAACATCGAGAAGCCTGAAGAATCAAAAGTAGCGATGGTTTACGGTCAGATGAACGAGCCACCAGGTAACCGTCTACGTGTTGCACTAACGGGTCTAACCATGGCTGAGAAGTTCCGTGACGAAGGTCGTGACGTACTACTTTTCGTAGATAACATCTACCGTTACACCCTAGCGGGTACTGAGGTATCAGCACTACTTGGTCGTATGCCTTCTGCGGTAGGTTACCAGCCAACGCTTGCTGAAGAGATGGGTGTACTACAAGAGCGTATTACATCAACTAAGACTGGTTCGATCACGTCTATCCAAGCGGTATACGTACCTGCGGATGACTTAACGGATCCATCTCCAGCAACAACGTTTGCTCACTTAGATGCAACAGTTGTATTGTCTCGTAACATCGCGTCGCTAGGTCTATACCCAGCTATCGATCCACTAGACTCTACTTCTCGTCAGCTAGACCCACTTGTTGTTGGTCAAGAGCATTACGATGTAGCACGTGGTGTGCAAGGTATCCTTCAGCGTTACAAAGAGCTAAAAGATATCATTGCTATCCTAGGTATGGATGAGCTATCTGAAGAAGATAAGCTAATCGTTGCCCGTGCACGTAAAATCGAGAAGTTCCTAACGCAAGAGTACCATGTAGCAGAAGTATTTACGGGCAACCCAGGTTGTTACGTACCACTTAAAGAAACACTACGTGGCTTTAAAGGTCTACTAGCTGGGGATTACGATGATATCCCTGAGCAAGCTTTCCTTTACGCGAGCGACATCGATTCTGTGCTGGAAAAAGCTAAGAACCTGTAATTAGCAGGAGAGTGTTATGAGTAATCAAATGACCACGCATCTAGACGTTGTGAGTGCTGAAAAACAAATTTTCAGCGGTCGCGTAGAGTCTATTCAGGTTTCGGGTGCAGAAGGTGAGCTAGGTATTTTACCTGGCCATACACCATTACTGACTCCGATTAAACCGGGTATGGTGCGTCTGGTTAAACAACACGGTCACGAAGAAGTGTTTTACGTTTCGGGTGGTATCCTTGAGGTACAACCAGGTGGCGTAACCGTTCTGGCTGACACAGCTATCCGTGGTGAAGACCTGGATCAAGCTAAAGCAGAAGAAGCGAAACTTGCGGCGGAAAGTAAAATTAGTTCATCTCACGGTGATGTTGATTTTGCTCGCGCGTCAGCTGAGCTACAAAAAGCGATTGCGAAGCTTCGCGTTATTGAACTAACAAGAAACGTTAGACGCAAATAACAAACTGCATAGTGCATAAAAGGCGACCAGTTGGTCGCCTTTTTTATGCGCGAGACATTCGGTGTAAAACATTAGGCTTTTAGAAAGCGTAAATGGCGATTAGTTAACCGCATTGTATGTGTTTTATACAAATAGGCAGAAAGTGTGAAAAACTTCAAAAAAAGCCTTGCGCCAAAAACGAATCTCCCTATAATGCGCATCCACTGACACGGCGCAGCGCCTAGCGAAACGCAGTGTT
>NZ_JBKFDK010000019.1:0-84137 GCF_046452435.1 Motilimonas thetidivivens | reverse complement strand
TTCAGCTCCGCCATAGGCGCAACACTCGATACGGGTGGTGAGTTAAACCTTACCCGACAGGGACTTGCACCCTGCAAGATGCATCAAGCTTCGCTTGACGCACTAACGCTTAATTTGTTGCCAAACCTGTCGAGGTGACACATTCCCTAACGCCAAAAAATGGCTTAACTTACTTGAGTTTTGCCAACCATCTAACTCATTTCGGGTTTGTTTATAACTGGCCGGAGCACTCGAGCGAAAATAGCGCTGCAGATGAGATATTGCGCTTAGCTCCCCACCTTCAAGTAGCCGTTGTTCACTATGGCTATCAGTGTAGTTGGCTAGCTCCAACCAGCTCTGCTTCGCAAGCTGAGGTGCCACTAAGCATGGGGGTAATTCGGTTAGTTGAATGTCAGATGGCGTTAAAGGCTCTAATGGCGTTTTTTCTATCAGCTTGCGAAATTGAGAAAACGTACGCAAGGTCTCGGGGGTGATATTAAGCTGCGACAACGAGAACAAGGTGCTATCCCAACACGAAATAAACTCAACATGGGGTAATTGCTGTTGCACCTGTCGCCAAACCATTTGCTCATACCAACCAAGTTGTTCACTGTGACCAATCTGATTGACTCCCCACTCAACGGCTAGCTGAGGAAGAACCCATTCGGGTTTGCCGTGAACAATCAATAGTTCATGGCCATGGGCTTGTAATTGCTCTCTTAACTGCTGTAAAGATTCACAAATTAAGCGCCAGCGCTGCGCCCCAACTAACTTGTGATTAAAGTTATTGGGCACAAACCAACGTGGGTCGATAACATAAACACAACCTAACGTATCGGCTTGTTGCAACAGTTGGTGTAAGGTGCGGTTATCTTGCAGCCTTAAATCCTGACTAAACCAAAATAGCGCCTTTTGCATTACAGTTACTCCCCAGCTTCTCGATCAAAATAGCTCTCATAGCAGATACGTTTAAGGCTAATAATAGTTCAACCGCTGAGTTGGGGTTCTTGCTTCCTAACAACAAAAAAAGCAAGCCCATCAGAGCTTGCTTATCTCAATCAACTACAGAGACGTTCGCTTAGTTAGGTGTGTAGTCAAACTTCTGACCACCAATTGAGATATCTAGCATCAAGCCACCTTTAGGGTATACAAATATCGCCATACCGTTAACATAGTCACCTTGTTGATGCTTGTTGTCGGTGCTGATTGTATTGCCCGCTGTTGACGTCTTCGCCTGAGCGCCTGATTCAATCATTACACCTGAAGCATCGGCTGATAACGCGTAATCACCTGCTGCAAATTCATTAAAGGCTTTCTCATCGATAAAGAAAATTATCTGGTCAAAGGTTTTGCCGCCTAGTGCTGCGCCAATTGATAAGTGTGACAAGGTCGCTTTGCCGACTTTTTCACCACCTACAAACACTTCACCTTTACCGTGTGCGCCAGCTAAGCCTACACCGCCTTCAGCCACATCAGGAAAAACAGCAAAACCATAAGCATTGCTAAAATAAAGTTGGTCTAAACGCTTTGATTGTTCAAATTGACTAATCGTTGCTTTGACTTCGTCACTCGCGCCAACCGCTTTCACCTCTGTGCTATTTGCTAACGCCGCTTGACTGAACATGAAACAGCCTAATAGTAGTATTATTTTTTTCATTGCTTTGCACCTATGTCTGAAAGATGTGGCCATTATAAAATTACTGATAAATAACAAAATACCAAACATCCACTACCTAGTATGGGAAAACATGGATAAGGCGTGAATGGCCAAGTCCTATTCGAGAGGAAGGATTAGCACGTCGCGAAAAGACCTAACAGATGAGGCGTGCACCTTGACGTGTAAATAGCGTTCAAGGAGCAAGCATAGCTAACTTCAAAAGTTCATCATCAACTCAATAGCCTCAACAGTCTGTTGCCATTGAAAGGAATCAACATTGAGCATTGAAAAGTGATCAGCAGGTTGAAGCAAAAGCTTAACTGCTGCGTTGTCGGCTTGTAATTTCTCCATGTAATTGGTTGCTTGGGAAGTGGGGACAATGCGATCACTTTGACCTTGAACAAGCAAAGTAGGCGCCGTGCTTGAATTCATGTGAAAAGGGGAGGTAATCGACAACCTCTTCGCATATTCATCGCTTTGGGATTGCGCCCCTATCAAGGATGTTATGCCGCCTCCGCTGCTGGTATTGGCGTAGCTGTCTAAGTCTGCTATGCAGCTAAACCAACAGATAATGCCGGTTTAAATGGCTGCTCGACTGATAATATTTGCCCCTCTTCAATCTGCTCTCTAAGACCCGCCCATAATGCCAAATGCCCCCCCAGCACCATGGCCCGCGACAGCGACTCGCTTTTTATCAATGGGTAAGGTTTCAGCGAGTATGTTGACGCTGTCCATGATGGCAGCGATATCTGCAAAAGTGCCGGGCCTGCTCCCGCCAGAATTACAGCCGTTAATATCAGCCTCAAAATATTAAACTTTCATGTAAATATCTCTGGTAATCAAGTTACCGAGAAAACGCCCGCAAATGATTCCTATACTAGTGCGAATCAAATGCTAAGCCATTTAAAGAAAACCAGTCTACGCCTTAAATTAAGGTATATTACGATTGCTTTTTACTTCGCGTTCGATTGACGTTCAAAATAAGCATCAATAATGCGTTGGTAGCGACCATCTTGTTTCATTTTAGTGAGTTCTGCGTCAAACTTACCCCGTAACGCAGCAAGGTTATTTTGCTTAGAAAATGCAATAAAGCTAGCCACATTTTCCAGCTCAGGCCTAAGCTCGGTGATGGCATCTATCCCCGCCATACGACTGGCACTATCCAAAGCTCCGTAACGATTACTTACCAATAACATAACCCGACCCGAAAGTAACAGCTCCATCGCTTTATCACCTGAGTAGGTCAATCGAATATTAGTCAGCAGGCCTGAGACAACAGCTTGATCAAACGTTTTACCATAACTCACCTTATGCACAGCAGCTATCATGTAAGGCGCTAATTCGGCCAATTGTCCCTGATAGACAACCGGGGTATCCGATTTAACATAAAGAGCGATCACCTGAGGCAACAAAACCTCAGTGCTGTAATCCAAAAATACTTCTCTTTCCGGCGTTTTAAATACGGTAAATATGCCATCGGCTTTACCGCTCTGCACATATTTTAAAGCTCTAGCCCAAGGTAGAACGGAGATATTGATAGGTTGACCTAAGGAATCAAATGCCTCTTTAACGATATCAACTGCAATACCTTGTACCTGATTATTGGCTTGATAGGCATAAGGGGGATAAGTAAGGGTGACCAGCTCCAATGTCGCACTATGAGCAAGAGTACTAATACAAAGTAGCAAACAAGCAAGTTTATTCATGAATACTTCCCGCGCGCCCCACCCTAACTCTATGGATAAGCATAGCCGATCCCAAGCCAATTATGGTTAGATGTTAAGGGGGGTTAACAAGGAGAACTAAGAGCTCAAACAGCAAGCGAAAACCAATTCCCATCGAGCCTATTCACTATCATCCCTAAGGTCTACAAACTCGCGTAACTAAATGGGAGCCAAGCTGCTGTTAAAATGTCACTAACTCTGGTTACATGATGCTTGATTAGCAGTTACTGTCGCCATTACATCACCACGGTTATCGTGATAACTTGCCGTCATCCTAATATTATTTTGGAGCAAAGGCTGCATTTGCTCTGCATTACAGTACAAGCTTAATAAATAATTTTTAACAACTTTTTCAAACTCAAACAAGTCAACATCAGCAGCTGAGTAGCTAACGACTGTGTACATGTATTCAAACTCAGATGGTTTAGCGACCACCTTTTCTAATCGAAAATCCTCGTTTACCGTTTTCGGTAATGAGGCATTAATTTTGTCCGCCATCTGCTGTAATTTTTGTGGAGATAATTGTTCTGCTACTTTCTGATCGGCATAGTGTGTTAATAATTTAGCGCCTAGACTTAGAGCAGTACAAATCGCAATAAACGTAATAACAACGCGTCCACTGATGTTCATTTTGAATCCTTGTATGTTGAGGGATTATTGTAGAAAAAATTAATTTCGAGCCACTAAATAGAAATAATTGGCTCCGATGAAATAGCACCGACGCCGTTTTCATCATGCCACGGGGTTAGCTTGGCGAGTCACCAAATCTTAAAAACCAGAGTTTGCTGAGTTAAGGATTATGACAACCACAATGTGGACAATAAGAGGCACGCGTGCCTTTATGACATTGGCGACACACATTGGCGCTGGTAATCAATACTGTGAAGGTCAATAAGCCACCTAAGGCACCGCAACAAGACCACAGCAGTACATGGCGATTCTTTTTGTGGGCGGCGATGGCGCAGATCAGGGCAAAGTAGAGTGCGCCAAGCAAAAAATATTCGGTCAAAGTTATTACCAAATGATATTAATTTGACCAATTAAATCTTATCAAAGGGATAAAAGCAACTGGGATTTGGTTGCACAGTTTTATCTATAAGGTTGTGCTGGCTTGGCCTTTTAACTTACTTTCAAGTTTGCTTTCAAGCTTGCTTTCAAGCTTGCTTTCAAGCTTGCTTTCTAACAGGGCTACCCAACTGTTGGCTTGGCTGGCTGAAGTTTGCTGTTCCTGAGCCTCGCGGGCATATTGCAATGCTTGCTGATATTGGTTTAAGGCATAATATGCTTGCACCTTTGCCAAGGCAACCGAGCCTTGGGTAGCAGAAGGGAGTGTACCACCAAGGCGTTCGAGCACCTTAATCGCTTGCTGGTACTCTTGATCCAAACTGTATAGCGAGGCTTGCTGCAGATAATGATTAGCTTGACTCGTTTGCGCCGCTACCTTACCCCATACCTTAGCGGCACGCTGATACTCGCGCGCCAGCTGCCAATAGCCCGCCAGCTCGGTTAAATTACTCACATCGGCTTCAAGGTTGCCATTATCTATGCTTCTTTGCAGCAAATCAGCCGCTTGATAAGGCAGTCCTGCATTCGCTCGTAGTCGCGCTAAGTTTTGTAGCTCGCCAGAGCCTTGCAGCATATTGGCTTGGAAGGCTATTTCTAACGTACTTAAGGCGCGTTTAGAGTCGTTCATTTGCAAATAAACCGAGGATAATTGCTGCCACCAACGCTTATTGTTGGGCTCGTGCTCGGTTAAGCCTTGCAACACCTTAGCGGCATTGGCCAATTGGCCAAGCTGATAATAGCCATTTAATAACATCAGCTGCGCCGATTGATTGAACGTTGTACTGCGTTTAACGCCCATCTGCGCATGGTTAATCACCTGCTGCCATTGCTCAAGCTGGTAATAAGCTTGAGCCATATGCAGGTAATACTGAACGTCACGCTGGCTTTTATCCACTTGATGATAATGTTGCAAAGCCAACTTGGCTTGTTGCTCCGCCAGATAAAGGTCGGCCAACATGCGTTGGGTTTGTGATTGGTCAAGGGGAGGCAAGGCTTGCTCAGCAACCGCTTCATTAAAGCTACGAATTGCGGCCTTAGGCTGATCTAATAACCAATATAAGTTACCGGCAAAGCGCTTTACATAGGCGGTTTCAAATCCTGCCTTGGGCGAGGCTTGCTTTAGCACCTGTAGCGCTTTTTGATATTGCTGCTGCTGATAGTATTGATGCGCCGGCTTAACCTGCTTCGCTAAAGCCGCACTTAACGCCCCAGTTGGGCTGGCGGCATTCACTAGGCTGAAGCCACTGCTTACTAAAAATAGTACGGTTAAGATCCATTTCATCGCTTAATGACTCATTTTAAATTCAAAGCGTTGGCGTTGCTGGGTTTGTATTTGGGCTTTGCCATCCACGATTAGCGGTTTGAATTTCCATTTTTGCATGGCTTTTTTGACCGCTTTTTCAAAGGTTCGCTTAGGCTTAGCTTCAATGATTTTTACATTAATCGCACGCCCTGCAGTGCTAATATCATAGCTCACAACCACATAGCCTTCCTTACCCTGCCTTTGCGCCCTAGCCGGAAACTCTGGCTCAACCCGCTGTAAAGGCACCGCCATGGCATCACCCGCACTGGGCTGAGAAACGGGGGCGGGCACCGCCGCTACGGGAGCACTAATGGCTTTAGCGACGGCTTCATTTAGTACAGGTTGAGTCACCGCTTGCGGTGCCGGTTTAGCTGGCTCGGCAACCACATTGGGCATGCTAATGGCCATCGCGCTCATTTGCATGGTTAAATTAACCTTGGGCGCTTCGAGTTTAGCGGCCACCGGCTTAGGCGTTTGCGGCTTGACTTGTGGCTGAGCGATTTGTTGCGCGGCCACAGTTTGAACTTGAGGTTGGATTGGCTTTTGTCTGATCTTGCGCTCGCTGTGCTCTTTTTGTGCCGACATCACCAGATCAAAATACGGCGTTGGCTCAGATTTAGGTAACGTCTTTAAGTCTTTATAAATCAAACCCGCCATAAAGATAAACAGCGAAAAAGCGACAATAGGCGCACCAATTAAAGCCAATAATAAACGCATCTAAGGCTGCTCCGCCGCAACCGAGATTTGCTTGATGCCCGCGGATTTGGCCGCATCCATTACATTCACTACCACGCCGTGGCGCGCCTGCTGATCGGCTTGGATCACTAACCCCACCTCGCCTCGCTCAGCCACAATGCGCTCCAGCGCTAATTGCACTTTTTGCACATCCAGTTGTTTTCTATCGAGGTAAATCTCGCCGTTTTCTTTGATTGCGATAAATACCCCAGCATTTTTTTGCTCGGTGGCAGACGTCGCGCTCGGGCGATTAACTTCGATCCCCGACTCTCGCACAAAGGAAGTGGTCACAATGAAGAAGATCAACATGATAAACACCACATCCAACATAGGAGTGAGATCTATCTGGGCATCATCTTCGGGTCTAATTCGTCTTCTTCTCATGATTTAATTTTCAGTCCTAAACCACCTACTTCAGTAGGTGGTTATCATTGGCAGCCAATTGTTGGGAGAAGCGACTTAACAATACCTTACTGCGTCGCTCTAACCGTGAATACACTAATAATCCAGACAAGGCACAAACCAAGCCCGCTAACGTAGGAATGGTGGCCATAGAAATCCCCGATGCTAATAATTTAGGGTTACCTGTGCCGTGAACGGCGACCACATCAAACACTTGGATCATGCCTGATACGGTGCCCAGTAAGCCAAGCAAGGGACAGATCTTGATTAGGGCCGACAGCAAAGGAAAATGCCGCGTCAGGGCTAACTCAGCCTTGCCAATCATGGCTTGACGTATAAATTGGTTTTGCCAATCTTGCTCCTGATCACACGGCTGCTGTTGCTGGCGCTGTTGCCAACGCGTTAACCAATGCTGTTGCAGGCCATTAAAAGTCAGCCAGATAAAATAAGTCCGCTCGATAATCAACAGCCACAGCAACACCAATACCGCGGCGATGGCGTACATCACCACCCCACCGGCTCGAATAAACACTGAAACTAACTCAAGCGAGCTATTAAACTCAATCACACTAACCCGCCTGTAGCTGCGGTGCACGTTGGCTAGCTTGTGGCACGTTTGCTTTAGCTTGTGCTGCCATTTGCATTTCGGCTTGCTCGGCAATCAAACCAATGCTTTGCTGCTCAAGTAAGATGATCAAACGATTGGCTCTGCCATGTAAAATACTATGTAGCAGCAATAAAGGCAGGGCCGCCACTAAGCCCATCACGGTGGTGATCAAGGCCATGGAAATGCCGCCCGCCATCAATTTAGGATCGCTAGTGCCAAACACGGTGATCGATTGGAAGGTGCCTATCATACCGGTGACTGTGCCTAACAAACCCATCATAGGCGCCATTGCCGCTAAGATTTTTAAGATGCTGTTGCCACGCTCTAACGCAGGCAGCTCGCGCATCACGGCTTCGTCGAGTTTAAGCTCCAACACTTCGGTTGACCTGTCTTGGTAAGCCAAATAGACCGCCATAATCCGCCCTAGGGGGTTGTTACTATTGGCAGTACCTTGCTTGGTCTGACGGTGGATCAACAGCGATACCTTAGTTAAACGCACGGCGCGCACTAAAGCGATAATCAAACCTAAGGCCAACACAGCTAAAATGCAGTAACCGATCACGCCGCCTTGTTGAATACGCTCGCCTAAAGTTGGCGTTTTCGCTAACAAGGTGAGTAATTCCCCCTTGGCTGGATCAAAGTAAAAGGCTTGCGGTGCGCGGTTACTGGCATCCCAATCCGCCAAGGTACTGGCAGCGGGGCCTGATACGGGAACATGTGCTAAGCCACCCGTTTGTTGATCACGCAGTAGGTAAGCGCCGTTACTCGCTAGATTAAAACTGCCAAAACTGGTCACGGTTTGGCTTTCACTCACGCCAGCAGGGCTTGCCACTTGGCTAGTATATTGCGCCACTTTACCTGCCGCGGTCATATCCTGTAACAGTAAAAACCACAGCTGCTCTAATTCCGCTAATGAAGGTAACGCTTTACGCTGCGCCAGCTGATTAACAAATTGCGCTCGCTCTGGGTATTGACTGGTAATTAATGAGCTCGCAAAATCTTGCGACACTTCATTGCTCACTTGACGTACCACACCAAACACTTCGCCGAGATTATCACTGGCCACAGCCAAGTTTTCCTCTAGCTCGGATAGGGTTTGCTCTTGTTGATCAAATTGCGCACCCAAGGCATCCGCTTGCGCCTTAATCACTTGATGCTCGGCTTGGGCTTTAGCTAATTGTTCGCGCCAATAAGCAATATCGTGCTCAAAATCCGCTTGGCGTTGCTGATTGACTTGCTGGTTTTTAGCTTGTTGCGCTTTAACTTGTTGTAACAATTCGTCTAATTGATTGGCCATCACAGGCATTGCCAAGATGGCGATAAGTCCGCTGAATAGCGCCTTAATTACGATTTTCATTGGCTCACCTCGGCAATTAAAGGCAAGCGAATTAAACTGGGTATGGCAGATTTCTTCGCTATTTCAATGGCATTTTTCACATCCGCGCCATAGCTAGCGTCCACTTCTAACCAAACGCCATTTTGTTTATCCCAGCTCCAGACTTGCTTACCATCAAGAGATAAAGCCACCAAGACTAAACGACCCAAATAAAAAAAGTGCACCGTACGAGTCGTTTCGCCCAAGGTTAACTCGCCTTGATACTCACCAATTTTACTGCCGTACTCAGCCTCGATTTGATAAGCGGTAAGAATGCGGCGGTATTTTTCCGCCTCGGTAATATCTGCTTGAGTCATCATTTGTTGCAGCTGAGCAATACGCTGTTGCCTTTCTTCGGCTAGAAAAGGTGTGTCGAGGGCCACAAACTGCACTAGCTTGTCTAGCATCTGTGTCATTAAGGGCACTAAACCTTGGCGCGTTGCTTTAACGTCGATGATTTGCTGCTCATAAGAAGCTATTTCTTGGCCTTGATCTTTGACCAACTCACCAAGGTAAAGATTATATTGGGCGAGTTGCTGAGCTTCACTTTGCAGCGCATTAACTTGAGCTATGATGGCCAGCTTTTCATCGTCTAAATCGTCAATCGTCTGCTGTGCCTGTTGGCCTTGCTCGACATCTTTTAGCGCCAGCTGCTGAACTTGACTGACACTGGCGGCAGTGGCACACACACTGGCAGCCAGCCAAGCAATGCCAAAAGCTAGCCCTAGTTTAATAATACGGCGATACAACAAAACGACCTCTATCTTGACGTTGTAAATGAAGAATTGATAATAACTCGCTTATGATAATGAATCTCATTGAGCTTAACAATCAAAAACATGGTTATTATAGCCGTTTCTTGTCATTAAGTCGGCCAGCAAGTCATCCCCCTGATTGATTAGCTGATCCATATTACTTGATATCGCGTATTTCAATGTGAGCTAGAGCACAGTAGAATGGTTTCACTCAGTGCATGTCGAGATACCACCCAGAATAAAGGAATAGAGCAGTCCGTTATGGCTAATCATACCGCTGACAACATCATTCATCAGGCAACTGTGGGTATTATTGGTGCCGGTGTCGCAGGCTCAACCATCGCGTTGCGCCTTGCTGAACAAGGGATCAACACCTTGCTAATTGAGCGAGGCGAAGGCTTAGTCAACGGCCCTCCTATGTGCCACCTTCATGCTGGGGGCAATCTGTATCGCGAAATCAGCGACGAGCAATGCATAAAATTACTCAAGCAATCCATCGATACGCTGCGCATTTATCCTCATTGTGTTAATCAGCGCCCTACCGTGATAGCGGTGCCAACCCAAGATCCCGGCGATCCGAGCGATCTGATGCCAAGACTGCATTTACTGCGTGACGAGTATCAGCGCATAGTGGCAGCCGATCCCCTAAACCAAGTGCTGGGACAACCACAAAACTATTTCACTTTATATCAGCGTGAAGAATTAGATCGACTAGCCCAGCGCCCAACTCCCGAGCAACCGAGCAGCAATGACGATTGGATGATCCCCATTGCTAAACAAGTGGATCTCGACAAGCTCAAATCCCCCCTTGTTCTGGTGCAGGAATACGGCCTAAGCTCATTGCGAATTGCGGCCACAGCCACCTTAGCATTAGCTCAACTAGACTGCGCTAAGGTACTGACTAACACTCAGGTGACCCAAGTTGCACAGCATCAAAATGGTTGGTTACTAGACACCCAAGGCGAGCAAGGCACGCAACAGTTTCAGGTTGATTATTTAGTTAATGCTTGTGGTTTTCGTACCGGATCGGTTGACGACATGGCTAAATTTTCACGCCAACGTATGGTGGAATTTAAGGCGGCCTACATTGCCCGTTGGCCTGAGCCTAATGCGGTTTGGCCCGAAGTCATTTTTCATGGTCAACGTGGGACGCCTAAAGGTATGGCTCAGTTAACACCTTATTGTGATGGCCATTTTCAACTTCACGGTATGACCAAAGAAATCACTCTGTTTAACGGCGGTTTAGTGCATTCGAATGCCACTAGCTCACAGCCCAAATTGCCCGATGCCTTAGTGAATAAAATTATTCATCATTGGCCAATGGATGTATTAAAGCAGCGCACCGAGCAAGCCATCACCCATGTCAGTCAATTTGTCCCTAGCTTTACTGAGGCAGAATTTGGCGGCAAGCCCTTATATGGTGCTCAGCAAATTCCCGGTGACGATGCCGATCTGCGCGCAGCTGCGGTTTCATTTGAAACCAACAATTATGCCCGCGCTGAAATCGTCAAAGCCTCTTCGGCGCTGACCGCGGCAGATCAAATCCTCACTAAATTGATTGATTTGAATCTTGCTCCCCAAGGCCAACATACCCAGCGCGAAATGCAATTTGCAACCACCTTAAACTTAGCTGCCAAGCAAATTACTCAGTTGGCTACCGAGCTGGCGATTGCACGCCACTATCCCGCAGCCTTGGCCTTACCTTATGACGCAAGCTCTGGCTGCAATCACGGCCCCCAAGCTCAGGTTCAACCCAATCATCCTCTCTCTGAGGTTGAAAAATCCGATCTAAAGCGCGTTTTTGCATAAAAATAACGCTTGGACAGAACTTTTTGCTAGAATCGCGGACTCATATTGAGTCCGTTATTAATTTGTGATGGTTTATTTTCAACGTTAATGTTTAAAGTTAATGATTTTCTTCAGGAAGTATTTATTGTGTTTAATTCTGCTAAAGCACTCACGTTAGTCGCTGCTCTGCTCCTCCCTCAGTTGGCTCAAGCCAATGACGATATGATAAATTATGCTCGCCAATATAAAGGCACCGAATACCTTTGGGGTGGCACCACCCCCGCAGGCTTTGACTGCTCTGGCTTTATTCAATACGTCTATAACAAATTTGATATCAGTATCCCAAGAGCGACCCGCGCTTACCCTAGTTTGTTTGATCGCGAAGTGCCGCTAGAAGAAGCCCAAGTGGGTGATCTTATTGTCTTTACCGGCACAGATGCCAGTATCCGCCGCCCCGGTCATGCTGGAATCATTAGTGAAATAGATGACGGTAAGCTGATGTTTTTACACAGTTCATCTTCAAAAAAACACTTTGGTGTATCGGAAACAAACTACTATAAAAGTGGCTACCCTAAGCGATTTTTAAAAGTCATTCGCATGGTAGATGGCGATAGCGATACAGACATCAAAAGCTAAAACCACCTATAGCCAAGCAACTGAAACATACATGTTCAAGTTGTTTGGGTGCCCTCCGACAAGAAATACAAACCGGATTCTATCCCATCCAAGGATGGTCGCTATTAGCACTATGGGTTATCATATCCTCTTTGCCTAGCGACCCTCCCTATGCCAGCTTTCTTTCCCAACATTCCCCTAAGCGCACGCTTTATGCTGCTGTCGGCTCTTGGCTTTGCCATTATGTCGGCCTGTGTCAAACTGGTTAGCCAATACCAGATTCCGGTACTAGAAATCGTCGCAGCACGGGCACTGGTTTCCTTGCTACTTAGCTATGTGGACGTTAGACGCAAAGGC
The DNA here is from genome assembly GCF_046452435.1 of Motilimonas thetidivivens. Classification (NCBI taxonomy): domain Bacteria; kingdom Pseudomonadati; phylum Pseudomonadota; class Gammaproteobacteria; order Alteromonadales; genus Motilimonas; species Motilimonas thetidivivens. The sequence goes on along the minus strand of NZ_JBKFDK010000019.1, from coordinate 71,775 downwards.
ATTTCCCCTTGGGGTGAACAAAAAGGCTGGTTATTTGCCCGCGGTGCGGTAGGTGCATTAGCACTGATCTGTGTGTATTACTCCATCGCTACCTTGCCATTGGCCGAAGCGACGTTATTACAATATCTACATCCTGTCTTTACCGCTTTGATTGCCCTACTGTTTTTAAAAGAGCCAATTCTTCATTCCACTAAGCTATGTATTGGTCTTAGCTTAGTTGGTCTGGGCATCATGATTAGCCCTGGACTTGGACTTGATCCCGCAGCTGGCTTACCTTGGTTTAGTATCTTGGTGGCGTTATTAGGTGCATTTGGCAGCGCCGTAGCTTATGTCATCGTGCGTAAACTCAGCCGCAGTGAAGATAGCTCAGTGATCATCATGTACTTTCCGTTAATTGCATTGCCGCTGTCATTATTGCTATTAGGGGATGATTTTGTGATACCGCCGCCTGAAGCTTTGTTGTTATTGCTGTTTGTGGGTATTTTTACTCAAATTGGTCAGGTTGGCTTAACCAAAGCCATGCAGTCTGAATCGGCCAGCAAAGCCACTGCTTATTCCTATGTTCAGGTGTTGTTTTCAATGCTATTTGGTTGGCTGATATTCAGTGAACTGCCCTCCATCTACAGTTGGATTGGCGGCGGCTTTATCTTACTGGGGGCGTTAATTAACGTGCTGTGGAAGCGCTAATAAAGTGATTATTGGTAGCGCCGTAGTGATGCAAATCGACCTTATGACAAAGCAACCTTGTAAATAATCCACCTTCTGAAGAAGGTGGCTTTGTGTTAACCCCCTAAAAGGGGGCCTTTGTTTAGTTCAGCGCCAACTCTCTCTGCTCTTGACGCTCTTGTTTCTCTTGGTGCCTTACGTATCGGCGTATTATTTCCTCATTGATTCCTACGCTATCAACAAAATAGCCCCTTTGCCAAAAATGATTTCCCCATAACTTGTTCTTCCTTAGATATGGGAATTTGCTAAATAACTTCAAGGCTATTTTACCTTTCAAAACACCCATCAAACTTGATATTGATAATTTTGGCGGTACCTTTACCACTAGGTGAACATGGTCAACTTGTACATTCAATTCAACGACTTCACATCCAAGTTGATTACAGTAAACCTGTATGCACCGATAAACTTCTTTACCCACATTATTTTTCAATATTCGAAAACGATACTTTGGTGTCCACACAATGTGATATTGACATCTCCAAAATACGTGGGAAGCTTGGTTATATCTACTCATGTTATTTGTCCTCTTTGACTTCGCTAAAAATCGAGAGTCCATTTAGCATGAGTAGAACTTCGGGCAAAGCCCCCTATGGATGATAACCACCTACTGAAGTAGGTGGTTTAGGGCTGAAAATAAAAAAGGAGAGCAAACATGCTCTCCTTGTCGTGAAGAAAACGCTGATTAAACGAAATCTACACCTTTTTGAATGTCGCCTTTAAGCGTATCAAGCATCTCATCAAGCGCTTTTTGTTCAAATGCGCTTACTTCGCCGTAAGGCAATACTTGTTCAACACCGTTTTTACCTAGCAACACAGGCTGAGCGAAGAATTCAGCATGCTCGCTGCCACCATCAACGTAAGTACATTCAACGATACCTTGCTTACCGTTTAGTGCCGCAACAACCGACAGACCAAAACGAGCCGCAGCTTGCCCCATAGAAAGGGTTGCAGAGCCGCCACCGGCTTTAGCTTCTACCACTTCAGTACCTGCATTCTGGATACGGGTAGTTAGGCTAGCAATCTCTTCATCAGAGAACTCAACACCTTGTACTTGAGATAATAAAGGCAGAATGGTAACGCCAGAATGGCCACCAATAACATTCACTTTAATATCTGTCGCTTTCAGACCTTTTGCTTCAGCAATAAATGTTTCACTGCGGATCACATCCAGCGTGGTTACACCGAACAGTTTGTTCTTGTCGTAAACACCTGCGTTTTTAAGCACTTCACGCGCAATTGCAACCGTAGTGTTAACTGGGTTAGTGATAATACCGATACACGCTTTTGGACAAGTCGCAGCCACTTTTTCAATCAGGTTTTTAACAATGCCAGCGTTAACATTGAATAGATCCGCACGATCCATACCCGGTTTACGAGCAACACCTGCTGAGATTAAAACCAGATCAGCACCTACTAGCGCAGGAGTTGGATCTTCACCAGCAAAACCTTCAATCGCAACGTCAGTTGGGATATGGCTTAAGTCTTTAGCTACACCTGGTGTTACCGGTGCGATGTCGTAAAGAGATAATTCTGAACCCGCTGGTAATTCGTTTTTCAACAATAGAGATAAGGCTTGGCCGATACCGCCCGCAGCGCCTAGAACAGCAACTTTCATGTGGTTGTCTCCGTTATATGTAGGTGAGGTTTATTTGTTTTTGTTATGCGGGCAAAGTCTATGAGATCCCCCACAAAAACACAAATTGTTAACAGAGGTGAAACGCTAAGATGTGAGCAAATATAAAAAAACAAGCCTTTCAACAAACAAGATTTAACATTTTGTTATCATTTACACACTAGCCTTAGCATCAGAAAATGCTAGCAAGCTAACCGTATACTGTCGTGTATAAGCGATGACTCAATTAAAATAACTGGAAATAATGCGTTGATATTCTCCCGATAGTTTAATCTGCTGTAGCGCTTGATTGAGTTGATTTAGTAATTTTGAATTGCGCTTATTAACCGCAATCGCATAACCATCACCAAAATACTGAGGGTCTATTAACGTATCGCCAACAATTGTAAACCCTTTGTTTTCAGACTTGCCCAACCACACCTTTGCCACAGCATCATCCACTAAGACCAAGTCAATATTTCCATTAACTAAATCAGAAAATGCCATGGAGTAGCTGTGATAAGGCACCACTAGCGCACTTTCCATCTTAGGTTTATCTAATAAATAGCGTAGTTGCACACTGCCATTTTGAACGCCGATGGATTGGTCTGAGAGATTGTGATACGAAGAATATCGCCCCGCTTTAGCGATAAACACGGCTCCACTTTCATAATACAGCTCACTAAAGGCCACCTGTTGACGGCGTTCAGGGGTTGGATTCAAGGCTGCAATCACTGCATCATAATTATTAAACTGCAAACCTGGCAGCAAGCTATCAAAACTTTTGTGCAAAAACGCACATTCAACCTTCATTTGCCGACACAAGGCATTGGCAATATCAATGTCTAAACCTTGAAACTGACCTGCTTGGTCAATGTATTCAAAAGGAGGATAGCTAGCATCTGTCGCGATCCTCAACGTCCCTGCCGCCAAGGAATGAAAGCTAAGCAAAAGCAACCCAATCAGTTTCCACATAAAACACCCAAAGCCAAAGCGTGATAAAAATAAGCAAAAAACAGTTTAGCTAATTTTAGATTGTTTTTATTACGAGATGTTAAGCGTTAAGATTTTTTTCACTGTGCGTTGACCTTAGACACAATAAGCACTATTTACTGAGTCTTAACGGATTATTTAGTGATACTGCTCGCTTTTAACTTTAGGCAGTGATTGAATCGCTTGCTAGATATTGACTTTTTATGCAATATTGCAGCATATAACTGACTGAATATGTATTTAAAATGAAAAATAGCGACAAACAAGACCGTCTGATTGAAGCATTCAAATCGTTACTTAAAGAAGAAACATTTGGCTCACAAGGAGAGATAGTTAATGCCTTACAAGCACAAGGCTTTGACAATATAAACCAATCCAAAGTTTCACGCATGCTAAATCGCTTTGGTGCAGTGCGCACCCGTAATGCCAAATCAGAAATGGTGTATTGTCTACCTGCAGAGCTAGGGGTTCCCGCAACCAGCAGTCCGCTCAAGAACTTGGTCAGTGATATCGACTTTAACGACGCGCTCGTTGTTATTCGTACTAGCCCTGGCGCCGCTCAACTGATTGCGCGTTTGTTGGATTCACTGAGTAAGGCTGATGGTATTTTGGGAACGATCGCTGGAGATGACACCATTTTTATCACCCCAACCAACACCAAAGAAATCCACAAAACCGTGATGACGGTTAAGAGCTTGTTCGATATGCGCTAGCCTTAACGCTAGCCAAGTCGTTATATCAAATATTAGCCTTGTTGCAGAGGCTAAATCATCACCAACCCACTAAGTTGTAAATCTAAATCAAGCGGAAATCTTATCAAAGATAATTAACTCGTGGGGCTGCACCGTAACATCTACCTTTTGCTGCACGCACATAGGTTGTGCGATTTGGCACTCAAGTTGCTGCCCTTGTTGGTTTACCACCACTTTAGAGCTAGCGCCCAAAAACTGAACTTCCTGAACGATACCACTGCCTTCTGGGTTTAAGGCTAAACTCAACTGTTGAGGGCGTAATAAAATCTCACAATCACTGCCTAAATTTTTATGATGAGCAACCGTGCCACAAATACGGCCCAGTGACGTAGTAACATGGCGCTCATCGAGCACCTTGGCTTCTAAATAGTTGCCCCCGCCAAGAAAGTTAGCAACAAAGCGAGTGGCGGGTCGTAAGTAAAGCTCATCAGGAGTCCCGACTTGAATGATCCGACCTTGATCTAATACTGCCAACTTATCGGCAAAAGCAAATGCTTCTTCCTTGGAATGAGTCACAAACACAGCACTGATCCCCGCTTGCTTTAAGATGCGTTTGATCTCAGCAATCAGTTCCAATCTCACCTGACTGTCAATATTCGAAAAAGGCTCATCCAGCAACATAATATCTGGCTGGTATGCCAACGCTCTGGCAATGGCAACACGCTGCTGCTGGCCACCCGATAATTGATGCGGATAACGCTCAGCAAAATCTGACAATTTGACCAAGGCCAACACTTGGTTTGCTCGTTGCTGTTGCTCGGCTTTGCTTAGGTGATCGATACCAAACACCACATTTTCCATCACCGTCATATGAGGAAATAAAGCATAGTCTTGGAAAATCATCCCCACCTTACGTTGTTCGGCGGGTAGATGAAGGTTTTCACCATTAACTTGACGACCATTGATCGTGATATCACCCGATTTTAATGGCAATAAACCGGCAATGGCTTTTAACAAGGTGGTTTTACCGCAGCCGCTTGAGCCCAATAAGCACAGGATTTCATTGCTTTCAAGGGTCACGCTCATATCAGATAGGATCTCGACCCCATTGTAGCTGCAATGAACCTGAGCAATCTCTAATGCTGACATAACTGATACCTTCCTTATCCCTTAATGTTGCTCAATCGAGCGACTTAAAACAATTAACGGAATTAATCCAACTAATACAATAACAATGGCGGGCAACGCACCATATTCAATCATTTCATCAGACACAAATTCAAAAACATAAGTCGCCAAGGTTTCAAAATTAAATGGCCGTAAGATCAAGGCTGCCGGTAACTCTTTCATTGATTCAATAAAGACTAATAACAAGGCCGTAAAACAGCCCTTACTGATCAGTGGAATATGTATCTTACGCACCATCTTCACACTGCTCTTGCCTAAGGTTTTCGAAACCATATCGAGCGATGGCGGAATTTTATTCAGGCTGCCTTCAACCGCACCCACCGCAATGGCACTAAAGCGAACTAAATAACCACAAATGAGCGCTAAGATTGAGCCACTGAAAAATAATCCAGGGCCTGTACCACCAAAATAATCAAAGACATCATTTAAGCGATGATCTAACCAACCTAGTGGGATCAAAATACCGATAGCTAATACCGTCCCCGGAACGGCGTACCCCATAGAGCAAAGACGAGCAGGAATATCTGAACCTCGGCGCACATGTAAGCGACGAAACAAACCGACTAGAATAGCAATAGCACAGGCAATCACCGCCACAACCCCAGCCAGAATAAAAGTATCTAGGCTATAGCGCACAAACTGCTCTGTCCATGACTGCTCAAAATACGAATATGCATAATAGGTTAGCATCAGAAATGGCAATAAGAAGCCTAACCAAACTAACCCCCAACAAAAGCTACTGGCGAGCCATTTTTGCCAACAAGATAACTTGATTAAATGCTTGGTTTCTTGCCCCATGCTTTTTTGAAACACTTTTTGCTTACGCCGACTAAAGCGCTCTAAGGCAATAATTAAAACCACGGCCACTAACATCATGGATGAAATTTTCGCGGCAGCATTTAAATTGCCATAACCTAACCAAGTATCGTAAACCGCACGGGTTAAGGTATTAACCGCAAAAAAATCAACGGTCGCAAAATCAGCCAAGGTTTCCATGGCAATTAGTGATAAGCCGATAGCAATCGACGGACGAGCTAAGGGTAAACTGATACGCCAAAAAGCCTGAGACCGCGTTTTACCTAACAACTGCGCCGATTGCATTAAGGTATCAGACTGCTCTAAAAAAGAAGTTCTTGCCAGTAAGTACAGATAAGGAAACAGCACGCTAGCTAAAATAACAATGGCCCCACCCATGCTGCGGATGTTGGGAAACCAATAATCTTGCGCCGTTTGCCAACCAAATAAATCGCGCAGGGCAACTTGGATTGGGCCAGCAAAGTCGAGTAGCTCGGTATAAAGCGCCGCAACCACATAGCCTGGCATAGCAAGCGGTAGCATCAGTGCCCACTGTAAATACTTACGCCCAGGAATGTCACACATGGCCATCAGCCAAGCGGCGGGAATAGCCATAACCGAGCTGAGCAAGCCAACACCCAAGATCAACAAAACCGTGTTGAGAATATAATCCCACATCACGGTTTGCATCAGGTGCTGAAACAGCTCTTGTGCTGGCACTAGGCCTTGATAAATAATCGCTAAAACAGGAAAAACCAGTAGCAGGCTAATCGCCCAGCTACTGGTTATCCAAGATAATGATAATCTTGAGTACATCTATTTACTCAAGGGAATAGATCCCTTATAAATCAAATTTCACTTCGTCCAACAACTTAAGTGCTACTGCACGTTGTTTGGCTACTTCTGCTAATGAAACTGGATCTGACTTAAACTCACCCCAAGATGCGACTAGCTCAGAAAGTGCAACACCTGGTTTAACTGGGTATTCATAGTTAACTTCGGCGTACATTTTTTGTGCAACATCATCTGATAAGAATTCCATCAGCTTCACTGCATTGTCTTTATTTGGTGAATATTTTGTTAGAGATACACCACTGATGTTGACGTGAGTACCGCGGTTTTCTTGGTTAGGGAAGTTAATTTCTACAGCCGCTGCCCAAGAAGCTTGTTTTTCATCGTTCACCATTTTGCCTAGGTAGTAGTTGTTACCTAGAGAAACATCACAAAAACCTTCTTTGATGGCTTTTACTTGATCACGATCGTTACCTTGTGGCTTACGCGCTAGGTTAGCTTTTACGCCTTCTAACCACTTCTTGGTTTCTGCTTCACCGTGCGCAACGATCATCGATGAGATTAGTGCAACATTGTAAGGGTGCTTACCGCTGCGAGTACAAATCTTACCTTTGTATTTAGCATCAGCTAAATCTTCGTAGTTCAAAGTAGGCAATTTACCTAGACGATCTTTTGAAGAATAAACATTACGTACGCGTGTTGTCAGTGCAAACCATTGATCTGCAGGGTCACGATACTGGGCAGGAATATTACCTTCTAGCGTTTCACTTTGCACGGGTTGCACTAGATCTTTTTCAACAAGTTCAAGTGAACGGCTAATATCAACGGTTAACACCAAATCAGCAGGGCTTAATTTACCTTCGCGCTCAAGACGCTCAGCCAGACCTTTTTCAGCAAATACGATATTCACTTTAATGCCTGTCTGCTCAGTAAACTTTTCCATGATAGGTTCAATCAAGAATGACTGACGGTAAGAATATACGTTTACTTCTTCTGAAGCAGCCAATGCCGATGGTGCAGTAAATGCACTGGCTAACAGACTAGCGGCAATAAATAAGCCTTTTTTCACTTTAAACTCCTTTAGGTGTAATGATAACGATTACTATCTCGTTTATTATATCCATTTTTTTATCCTTGTCATCAGAAACAAGATAATAATCATTCCTATTCAGGAATAATTGAGTATTAAGCTTAGGCCAAAAACAAAAAAGCCCCAAACAAATTGGGGCAAACGTAGACAACGTGTTAAAAAAAAGAGGAGACATTATTAATCAATGTCTCCTCAAGGGTTTAACGGCTTGGACGTACCGTTACAAATTCAGGATAAGCATCAACACCACAATCGTGAATGTCCATACCACTTAACTCTTCTTCTTCGCCAACACGGATGCCCATGGTTTGCTTCAAAATCGCCCAGACAATGAATGACGCGATAAATACAAAGCCAAAGATAACCGCAGCACCGTATAGCTGTGCACCGAAAGTGGCATCTGCATTTGAGAACGGCACGACCATTAGACCAAACAGACCACACACACCGTGTACCGAAATCGCACCTACAGGATCATCGATTTTAACTTTATCGAACGCTACGATACTGAATACCACTAGACCGCCCGCTAAAACACCGATTAGTGCAGCAAATAATGGGCTTGGAGATAATGGATCAGCCGTGATAGCAACGAGACCAGCAAGCGCACCGTTAAGCATCATGGTTAAGTCTGCTTTACCCCACTTGATTTTGGTCACAACCAAAGCAAAGATAGCGCCGGTAGCCGCAGCTGCGTTGGTGTTAACAAAAATCTGGCCCACTGCTGTTGCATTTTCTGCATCAGAAATAAGCAGTTGTGAACCACCGTTGAAGCCAAACCAGCCCATCCACAAGATAAAGGTACCTAAGGTTGCAAGCGGCATGTTCGAGCCTGGGATAGGATGCACTTCACCGTTTTTACCGTATTTACCCTTACGAGCACCGAGTAACAATACCGCAGCCAATGCCGCAGCAGCACCCGCCATGTGAACAATACCTGAGCCTGCAAAGTCAGAGAAACCTGCAGCAGATAGGAAACCGCCGCCCCAAGTCCAGTAACCTTCAATCGGGTAAATTAAGCCCGTTAATACCACACTAAAGGCAAGGAAAGCCCAAAGCTTCATACGCTCAGCAACAGCGCCAGAAACAATAGACATGGCCGTTGCGACAAATACAACTTGGAAGAAGAAGTCCGACTCAAGCGAGTGATCGGCACCGTCTGCTTGGCTTCCAATGAGTGCGCCAAAGCTAGGTAAAAATCCACCTTCCGCATTATCAACGTACATGATGTTGTAACCCACCAACAAGTACATGGTACAAGCTATCGCATAGAGGGCGACGTTTTTGGTTAGAATCTCGGTGGTATTTTTTGAGCGTACTAAGCCAGCTTCTAACATGGCGAAACCTGCCGCCATCCACATAACTAATACACCTGACATTAAGAAATAAAATGTATCTAGCGCGAAGCGCAATTCAATCACAGTGTTTTCCATGATCCTATCTCCCTTACAGTGCTTCGTTGTCTAGCTCACCGGTACGAATACGCACCACTTGAGAGAGCTCATAAACAAAAATTTTGCCGTCACCAATCTTGCCTGTATAAGCAGCACCGGTGATAGCCTCAATTAAACGGTCAACATTGTCATCGCTAGTCGCAATATCAATTTTTACCTTAGGTAAAAAATCAACATTGTATTCCGCCCCTCTGTAGAGCTCGGTATGACCTTTTTGACGGCCAAACCCTCTCACTTCTGTCACTGTTAGGCCTTCTACCCCAACTTCAGCGACCGCTTCGCGTACATCATCCAACTTAAATGGTTTGATAATCGCACTAATCATTTTCATATTGTTCTCCCTAAGCATCATTTTTAATTCTTGTTACTTATACTTATTACAAGTCATGTGCCAACTTTTAAAATCATTAATATTCAATAGCTTATTGTTTTTATTATTTTAAGGATGACTTTTGTGCACCAGAACAATGCAACATGTCATTAACAATGCTCATTGACGGGGCAAAGGGTTCATTAATAAAGCAAGCGTGTTTTCAACCCTACCTATCCCTTCGGCGATAAATAACGTTACACTGTGGAGGACAAAGCAAGAGAACATACAGTGGATCACATCATCATTTCACAGCGGGTAATAATTCCGATTAAGGAAATTGAATTTACTCATATCCGAGCGCAGGGTGCGGGCGGGCAGCACATCAATAAGGTCAGTAGCGCAATCCAACTGCGCTTTAACTTTCTAATGTCGCCTTCGCTGCCTGATACCTATAAGGAAGGATTAAGTGCCATGAGCGATCAGCGCATCAGCAAAAATGGCGATATCATCATTAAGGCGCAAACATCTCGCAGCCAAGACACTAATAAACAAGAAGCCCTTGAGCGGTTAGTTAAATTAATCCAGCAAGCTAATGTAGTGCAAAAACGGCGTATTGCGACCAAACCAAGTCGAGCCGCAAAGGCAAGACGCCTTAATGCCAAAACGGTAAAAGGAAATGTAAAAAAAATGCGCGCTAAAGTGAGCTATTAATGAAATAAAAAAATGGCTTCACTGAATCAAAGATCTTCGCAAATAAACTGTTGGTAAGAACGCAGCATTTGCTCAAAGTCTTCTAGCCCAGCTAAGGCTAAACTCTCTTCATCGTAATACTGAAGATCTTCGGGTAATTCACTTTGCTCGGAAAGTAGAATGTTGGCAATCACTTTTGCCTCATCCTGATTAAGAAACAGCGAGAACTCACTGCCTAATAATTCAAACTGCTCCAGCGCTTGTTGCTGGAGCAGTTGAATTTGTTCTAATAAGCGCGCTATGCCTGCAAGATCGGTTTTTAGCTCTTGCTCCAACCAAGTTCCCATTGCCTCATGGCCCATGGAAAATTGGCACCTTATTGTTTTATATAGCACGTCACGCTTAAATTCAAACTCCAAAATCGAACCTCTTATTGTCAGTCTTGCCCGATTGAGGATTTTACCTTAGAGCTTGAACTTAGCACTCAACTTTTTGCAATCGTTAAACTTGCAACTGGTAAACCAGAAAGTCTCATCCTAAGTCAGCTCTGGTGTTATTTATTTTAAACTTTTGTTTAAACTGTCTAATTATCAGCGCTTTTAGTTTGCCGCTGTTTTTAATGCTGCTGCTTTGCTTAATACTTCTGTTGGTACTAATTCGTATGCAGCTTGTGGTTTAAGTACCACAGCAGACTTACTTGCCACCATTAGCATTTGCTTCAAACGGCTGTCTTCAAGCGGCTTAAGCAGCAAACCTTGAATATCAAGTAAGCTGTTAATGCCTAATAGCTCACGTTGCACATCAAAATGCGTGACTAATACGCGAATATCCGCAACCGCTGAGGTCTCACCCATACGAATACGTTTTACTAAATCAATACCGTCGGTATCGTTGAGTAGCGCATCGATAACAAGTAAATCAAAATCTTGCAATGCGAATGCTTGCTCAGCAGCTTGTACCGTGGCAACACTTTCAACGTAAGCAACGTTTAGGTTTTCTAACTGCGCAACCAAGGCTTCACGATCAGCGTTGTTACCTTCAACAACCAGTACTTTCATATTAGTTGTTGCGGCTTCAGGTTTGTGAACGAGAGGTGATGGTTGACCCACTTCAGCCCCTTCTAAACGTGCAATATAGCCACGCTTTGGAATGGTAGAAATGTTTAAGCCATGAATGCTTAAGTTACCAATGCTTTTACGCAACTGCGAAATGTGTTGGTTGATGGTATGGTCAGTAACCAAACGACCCCAAACATGCTGCGCTAAATCTTCACGCGTAACAACCGTATTCAGGTTTTTACATAGGAAGTGTAAAAGGGAAGTACGTAAAGGACCTAGGTACACTTTACGGTTACTGTGGATCAAGCTGTTTTGGCTTGTATCTATGTGGTATTCACCCACAACAAGGCTTTTCTCTAGCATAATGACACCCATATATAATTAAAAAAATAAAAATGTGACTGACAACATAGTTTTATCAAGACTTTGTAAAAAAATCCAGCCGCGCATGCAAATTAATTGACTTAAATTTAATCAAATCCCTACATTCTAACTAATTTGTATCGCTATATTTTAATTTCCCAATAAAAAACCCTCCTGAGAGGGTTTTTTTTGGTGTTTTTTACTTTTTAAGCGGTTTAAACGGCTTGTGTAAAAATTACCTTCTCAGCCTTTTTAGTATAACTTGGAAGCTGATCAAAGTTTAGATATCTATACGTATCTGCCGCAGTAGCATCCAATTGTTTGGCGTATGTCATATATTCATCAACTGTTGGTAGCTTACCGAGAATCGCTGCAACCGCTGCAAGCTCCGCCGAGCTTAGGTAAACATTGGCACCGGTTCCCAAACGGTTCGGGAAGTTACGTGTTGATGTAGACACAACAGTAGAATTATCTGCTACGCGTGCTTGGTTACCCATACATAATGAACAACCTGGCATCTCGGTACGTGCACCGACTTTACCAAAGATACTGTAGTAGCCTTCTTCGGTTAGCTGAGCTTCGTCCATCTTAGTCGGTGGAGCAACCCATAAACGCGTTGGTAATTGGCCACTGTATTGATTTAGTAATTTACCCGCGGCACGGAAGTGACCTATGTTGGTCATACAAGAGCCGATAAATACTTCGTCAATGCTTTCACCCGCTAATTCGCTTAGTAGCTTCACATCATCAGGATCGTTTGGACACGCTAAGATAGGCTCTTTCACGTCATTCATATCGATCTCGATAACCGCAGCATATTCTGCGTCTGCATCGGCTTCCATTAGCTCAGGGTTCGCAATCCATTCTTGCATTGCAGTAATACGACGCTCGATAGTGCGCACGTCACCGTAACCTTCAGCTAGCATCCACTTCAGCATCACGATGTTAGAGTTTAAGTACTCAATGATCGGCGCTTCGTTTAGCTTGATAGTACAACCTGCCGCACTACGCTCAGCTGATGCATCCGATAATTCAAATGCTTGCTCAACTTTTAGATCAGGTAGACCTTCAATTTCAAGGATACGGCCAGAGAAGATATTCACTTTACCTTTCTTCGCAACCGTTAATAGGCCTTGTTTAATCGCGTAATAAGGAATTGCGTTCACAAGGTCACGTAACGTCACACCCGGTTGCATTTCACCTTTGAAACGAACCAATACCGATTCAGGCATATCCAATGGCATCACACCGGTCGCCGCAGCAAATGCCACTAGACCAGAGCCCGCAGGGAAAGAGATACCTAGAGGGAAACGCGTATGGGAGTCACCACCCGTACCCACGGTATCAGGCAGTAGCATACGGTTTAACCAAGAGTGGATAACACCGTCACCTGGACGCAGTGATACACCACCGCGGTTCATGATGAAATCAGGTAGGGTGTGATGAGTGTTAACATCGATTGGTTTAGGGTATGCCGCCGTGTGACAGAAAGACTGCATGGTTAAGTCTGCAGAGAAACCTAAACAAGCTAAGTCTTTTAATTCATCACGCGTCATTGGGCCAGTGGTATCTTGCGAACCAACCGTAGTCATTTTCGGTTCACAGTATTGGCCAGGGCGAACACCCGCTACATTACATGCTTTACCCACCATCTTCTGCGCTAAGGTGAAACCTTTGTCAGAAGCTGCTACATCTTCAGGTAGCTTAAATACGTCAATTGGGCCTAAACCTAATGATTGACGAGCACGATCGGTCAAACCACGACCAATGATCAAAGGAATACGACCACCAGCACGTACTTCATCAAGAATCACGTTGGTTTTCAGTTCAAATGTTGTGATTTCTTCGCCAGTCGTCGCGTTTTTCACGATACCTTGATGCGGGTAAATTTCAATCACATCACCCATGTTTAGGTTGCTAACGTCCATTTCGATCGGTAGCGCGCCAGAATCTTCCATGGTATTGAAGAAGATAGGTGCGATTTTACCGCCGATACAAACACCGCCCGCACGCTTATTTGGTACGTTAGGAATATCATCGCCCATAAACCATAGCACTGAGTTAGTTGCTGATTTACGAGAAGAACCGGTTCCAACAACATCACCCACGTAAGCTAGTGGATGACCTTTAGCTTTTAAGGCTTCGATTTGTTTAATTGGACCCACTTCACCTGCTTGATCAGGCTCAATGCCTTCACGCGCGTTTTTCAGCATAGCCAATGCGTGTAGTGGGATATCTGGGCGTGACCATGCATCTGGTGCAGGAGATAGGTCGTCGGTATTGGTTTCACCCGTTACTTTAAATACAGTAACAGTAATTTTTTCAGCTACTTCTGGCTTGCTTAAATACCATTCTGCATTTGCCCAAGACTCTAATACTTGTTGAGCAAAGGCATTGCCCGCCTTGGCTTTTTCTTCAACATCGTAGAAAGCATCGAACATTAATAGGGTATGCGATAACGCTTTAACCGCGATAGGCGCAAGGGCATCGTTATCCAGCTGTGAGATCAGTGGCTCAATATTGTAACCACCTTGCATGGTGCCCAGTAATTCAACGGCACGCTCTGCAGATAGGATCGGAGATTGAGCTTCACCTTTAGCTACCGCGGCAAGAAAGCCGGCTTTTACATAAGCCGCTTCATCCACGCCAGGAGGTATACGATCGGCAAGTAATTCTAGGATAAACTCTTCTTCGCCAGCAGGTGGCGTTTTGATTAGTTCGATTAGGGCAGCGGTTTGTTCAGCATCTAACGGCTTAGGAACCACTCCTTGGGCAGCACGCTCTGCGACGTGTTTACGATAAGCTTCAAGCACGACTCGTTCCTCTTATTAGTATGTCATCTATTATTGATGACTATTATCCTGTGAAGGGTACATTGCCGTCGTTGCAATAAATCCGCGCTGGTGGCGATATAAAAGCAAGAATGCAGGCAATATGACCATTTCGAAGCAGCGTGAGTATATAAGATCCAAGTAAAAATTAAAATTTAATACGTCAGTAAATTATTTCATTTATGTTATCAGCTTATTAAAATGCGAACTCCAACCCACTTAGGCTAGGCCCAATGAACTTTTTGCAATTAAACGATAATCAATTGATAAAACAAGCAAACTTGATTGATGGTCAATGGCTAACCAGTAACAATTCGATAACAGTTTACAACCCAGCCACGACGCAAGCGCTCGGTGAGATACCACTAATTGATGAGCAAAACGTAGAAAACACCATACATGCAGCCCTGAAAAGCTTTAATAGCTATTCAAAGTCAACAAGTTACGAAAAATCACTATGGCTACTAAAGTGGTATGACTTGGTCTTAGCCCATGCCGATGACCTAGCAAAGATACTCACCCAAGAGCAAGGCAAGCCGCTTGCCGAGGCCAAAGCTGAAATTCAATATGCGGCCTCTTTTATTCAATGGTTTGCAGAGCAAATCAAAAGCGACCATGGCTTGACCTTAGCAGAGCCCGTTGCTGGTAAATCCTTTGCCACACACAAACACCCGGTCGGGGTAGCCGCTCTCATTACCCCATGGAACTTTCCCGCGGCCATGATCACCCGTAAAGCCGCAGCGGCTCTTGCCGCAGGTTGCACCATTATCATTAAACCGAGCGAGCTGACGCCCTTTACAGCCATAGCCTTAGTAGAATTGGCGCAACGAGCTGGCTTTCCTGATGGCGCTATCAACCTGATCACCGGCGATGCGGCCATGATAGGCGATAAATTATGTCAGGACGTCAGAGTCAAAAAGCTTTCCTTTACCGGTTCAACCCGGGTTGGCCAGCAACTGTTTCAGCAAAGTGCGAACAATATCAAGCGCCTATCACTAGAGCTCGGCGGTAACGCGCCCTTTATCATATTTGATGATGCTAACCTAGACCAAGCTATCTCAGCGCTTATCCAAAGTAAGTTTCGCAATAATGGCCAAACCTGCGTTGCTGCCAATCGCATCTATGTCGATATCAAGTTGAAACAACAATTAGTACCGATGTTAATCGAGCGACTTAAGCAGCTAACCTGTGGTAATGGCCTAACAGAAGACGTCGACCTTGGCCCGATGATAAATAGTAGTGCAGTCAGTAAGGTGGCAACATTAGTTACCGACGCCTTGGCTAAAGGTGCGCAATGTGTGTATCAAGCGGATATCAAACACCTAGGCCCACACTACTATCCCGCCACCTTACTCACCGAAGTGAATATGCAAATGGCCATTGCCAATAGTGAAATTTTTGGTCCAGTGCTGGCTATCCAATGGTTCAGCCATGAAGCTGAGGTAATCAGCCTAGCCAATAACACAGATGCAGGGCTCGCCGCTTATTTTTTCAGTGACAACATACATCGCTGCCAGCGAGTGGCTAACGCATTAGATTTTGGCATGGTTGGGATCAACAGCGGTATGGTTTCACATGCCATCAGTCCCTTTGGCGGCATCAAATATTCCGGCATCGGCCGCGAAGGCGGCCATACTGGATTAGCCGAATATCAATACATTAAAGCGCACTGCTTCGGCCACTTAAGCTAGCACATGGCTTATCCCAAGCTCACGTTAGTTAAAGTTTTGAGCCAAAGAAGAAATAAACCGCACTGTGGCCACCTTCGGCAAGCCCTGTGGCTAAAGTAACAGGGCCAAAGCGGGTATCAACCGATAAGCCAAGACTGGCTGCACTTAGCATATTATCAAAACTAAAATCCTTACTATGTTGCCAAATATTGCCTTGCTCAATCGAGCCAGAAAGATAGATAGGCAATTTCAGCGCACCAAAATCGTTATCCAGCATGCGATAACGATAGACCATAGAGCCGAATAATTTCTGCGGGCCCGATAACTCATGACGTAACAAACCGGATAAGTTTTGATAGCCGCCCAACTCAGGCAGCAAGGTAGGCACCTTGGTATTTAATTCCGTCCCAGCATATTCGATATTGAACTCCAGCGCATGGCGTTCCCAACTTTGAACCTGTTGCCAAGCGATTTCACCACGCCAGCCTTCGTCGTCAAGCCCGTTATTGTATGCCGACACCCATTGTATTTGGCTATTAATGCGCGCCCCTCTGGTAGGAAAGAATGGGTTATCCAGTGAGTCAAAGCCAAAAAACACATAAGGGCTATTAAAATGAAAATTGGCATCCAGATTTGTGCCGACTAAATCAATATCTCCAGATTCCATCTGCCAACCTAATTCAACCACAGCCGGTGAGGCAAGGTTAATACCCAAGGCAGTATTGAAACCTAGAGTATTATAATTTGCTCGCCAATATCGCAGTACCCCATCACTACCAGAGTCTTCCAGAAAATAGTTGCGCTGATCTTTGATGTAGTAAACTTCCCCACCCCAGTAATATCGCTGCGTCACATCTAGTGGGTAGTAAAGCTCTGTACTTAATAGGGTATTTGTCCCGACAATAACTCGACTACGCCATTCGGCGCCATAACGCGATAAATCCGTTTGGGTGTATGAGATACCAAAGAAAATGTCCGTATTGTCACCGCTGGTCTCTTCAACCCCCATTAAAAAATCAAAATAACCCGGACCCCAAGGCTTCTCTTTTGCTTTAACACGTAGCACTTTTTCATCTGGTTTTAGGTCAAAACTGTAATCGACTCGTTCAAATATCCCTTCGGCATAAAGTGATTCAATATTTTGCTCCAACTTAGTATCGGTATAAGGTTGGCCTGCAACCACCTCAACCCTCGAGAGAATGGTTTCTTCGGCTAATTTTGCATCGGTTTCCACCTCCACGCGGTCAACAATAAACACCTCACCGGTGGGGATCTCGGCGCGTTTCGTCGATTTACTCAACAAATACTGCTGATATTCTTGTGCTGAAACAGACAATCCAGCCAGCTTATCTCTTTGGCGCTGCGCTGCCGCTTGACCCAATGGCAAGATTTCGGCCATGCGTTCAAATTCACCGGTGCCAAACTTATCAATGGCCGGTTGCAGCAAAATATCCTGCTCCGTCATTAAGTCTATTTGTTTTTGCGTACTCGACTGAGTCATAAAATTGCTCAGTTGATCCAGTACCATAAAATATGAATCGAGCTGCTCTTTCGGCATCAATGGCGAAGCGATATCTACCGCAATCACTATGTCTGCGCCCATCTCCTTGAGCACATCCACGGGCAAATTGTTCACTATGCCGCCGTCAGCTAAAAAACGACCATCAATTTCCATCGGCCTAAGCACGCCGGGCACAGACATACTGGCTTGCATGGCATTAGCCAAATTACCCGATTGCAATACATATGGCTGCATTAACGCTAAGTCCACCGCAACGGCGCGAAAAGGGATAGGTAATTGATCAAAGCTAGTCAAATTAGGCAGATTTAAGGTCGATTCACGCAACAATCGCGCCATGGTTTCGCCTTGGATCACGCCGTGAGGCAAAGCAATCTTTTTACCATCAAAACCAATGTCAGATTGCAATATAAATTGCTGTGCTTGCTGTTTTTTGCGATAACTCAGACTCTCACGCTTCACTTGGTCGGAAAACCCCCGATGCCAATCGGTGCCAAGCATGCGTTGCTCGATTTCAGCAGCAGACAAGCCAGAAGCATACATACCCGCCACATATGCCCCCATCGAGGTGCCAGCAATATAATCAACAGGGATGTTTAGCTCTTCCAATACTTTAAGTACACCAATATGGGCAGCCCCTTTGGCACCACCGCCACCTAATGCCAACCCTATCTTGGGGCGCTCTGCGGCCACACTCCACGCACTAGAAAATAACAATGATAAGCACAAAACCAAACGCAGCATGGAGCTCCCTAATACATTCGCCTTCACTAAAGTTCCGATTATACCTAGCCATAAAAAAATGGGTTAAACATTCAACACATAGTGCACGTTATTGTTTTGCCTTAAACACAATGCGTTTACCTTTACGTTGACGCTTACGTTGATAATTGCATTGCAAAATGCAGCTAAGTAAGAACTTGCTTATAAAATAAAAACACAACCCGCTGAATTTAAATGAAATAAAACCGGAACAATTCCTGCAACCCAACGAAAGTCATCACACTACAACTCAAATAAGCAGGTATCCAACATGGCCATATTAAATTTATCCAGCACCAAAACTTGGCTAAAAACCAGCCAAAGCCCCATGGCTCGCGGGTTGTTTCATTCCATCAAAGCCATCTTGCACTTTTCCTTACCCGCGCCCAAATGGCTATATCACCCCATTTTCTGGCTATATAAACTCACCACAAGCTTATTGTCATGGCTTAGCCACAGTTTGTTTTGGGTACCTATGTTTAAAAGTCAGTGTCAGCAGGCGGGTAAAGACCTTTATCTATACGGCGGTATGCCTTTTATTAGTGGTTCGCCTTGCATACGCCTTGGTAATCATGACCGGATCAGCGGTCACATTACGATTTCAGGGCGTAGCCAAGGCCGGCGACCTGAGCTGATTGTCGGTGACAATGTCGATATCGGCTGGATGACCACCTTAGCCGTTGGCAGCCAAATCATTTTAGAAGATAACGTGCGCATCGCAGGGCGCGCCTTTCTGGCCGGCTACCCAGGTCACCCCCTAGACAATGCTGAGCGCGCAGCGGGATTGCCCGATACAGCGGAACAAGTTGGCAAAATCCACATCAAAAATGGTGCTTGGCTCGCCACAGGAGTCAGTGTCATGGCCGGGGTAACCATAGGCGAAGGCAGCATTATCGCCGCGGGTAGCGTAGTCACGAAAGACATTCCAGATTTTGTGGTTGCAGCCGGCTCTCCCGCCAAGGTGGTAAAGCACTTGAAACCTAGCTTTGCCAATAGTCGTAAAGCCTAACCAAGCGAGGCAGCAACCATGACAAAGTCTTTATTGGTTTTTGGTGAAGATTGGGGCGGTCATCCCAGTAGCAGTCAACATTTAATTAAAGGGTTGATAGAGCAATACCACACGCCCGTTAATTGGGTTAATTCGATTGGCCTGCGTCAACCTCGCATTAGCCCTCGCGATATTAAGCGGGTGATGAACAAGTTGGTTTCACGCCGCGCCCAGCCCATTGCGCCATCGGTTGCCTTAAACCAGTCTTCGCCATTAAAGGTACTGCACCCCAAGGCTTGGCCTGCACCGCAACGAGGATGGGCAAGAGCCTTGGCAAGCCAAATGCTAGCCAAACAATTAAGGCCATATAGCAGTGATATCATTTACACGGCATTACCCACCGCCATCGACAGTATCCAGCGTTTACCTCATCAAGGTTTAGTGTATTACGCGGGGGATGATTTTGGCGCCTTGGCCGGTGTTGACCATCTAACGGTATTAGCACGAGAGCAAGCCCTGTTACAGCAAGCTGATTTAGTCATTGCAGCCAGTGACTCCTTAGCGGATTTACTCCAATCAAGAGCCCCGCAGCAACGCAATATTCGGGTATTACCCCACGGGGTTGACTTGGAATTGTTTCAAACAGCAACCGCCCCAGCGGATGATTTGCCTGCCAGTCACTTGATCGCAGGCTTCTACGGCAGCTTATCCAACTGGCTCAATCAATCCTTACTGGTGGAAGTAATGCAGGCGCTGCCTCACTGGCAATTTGTATTTATTGGCAATATAGAAACCAATATTGCCAAGTTACTCGCGCTACCCAATTTTATTCACCTTGCGGCGAAACCTCATGAACAACTGGCTCGCTACAGCCAACACTGGCAGGCCAGCTTATTGCCGTTTGTCGACAACGATCAAATTCGCGCATGCAACCCTTTGAAACTAAGAGAATACCTTGCAGCAGGCAGCCCAGTAGTCAGCACCTATTTTCCGGCACTAGACCCGTATCAACAGAGTGTAAATGTCGCTCAAACCAGCGACAACTTTATTCAACATTTACGCGCAATTGAGCAAAACCAGCCTAGAATTCAACAAGCAAGCCAGTTTGGTTTGCAACAAGTGCAACAGCAAAGCTGGCGACATCGGGTTGCGCAACTGGCCACTTGGTTGGAGTGTTTATGAGAGCGCAAGGAAAGAGTTTAAGCTATCGATTGTATTGCATCTTAGCGGGCGGATGGCGGCAACGTTACATCATAGTGATCCCGATCCTACTGATGCCCATCTTAGGGGCCATCATAGGGGTGATGACGCCTAAACAATACCAAGCTCATACCAGTATGTTGATCCAAGAAACCTCGAAAATGAACCCATTTCTCGAAGACTTTGCCGTTTCCGCCATGCTCAAAGAGCGTATGGCTGCACTGCAAACCTTATTGCACAGTCGCCATATTCTGAGCGAGGTCGCTCGAGAGCGAGGCTTAATCAACGAACGCAGCTCCGCCAGTGAACACGATATTGCAATAGCTAAGTTATCCAGCGCGCTGAACATGAGTATGGCCGGAAAAGATCTGATCCGAATTGATTTTAAAAGCAACCAGCCAGCCGGAATGAAAGAAACCTTAACCGTGGTCAGCGAACATTTTATCGAGCAGCTACTCGCCCCCGAACGTTCGTCGATGCGAGACTCCACCAAGTTTCTTGCCGATTTGCTGATTGAGCGCAAGGCAGATCTAGCTCAAGCCGAACAAGCCCTCGCCGAATATAAAAATATCAACGCCGCACAGCTGCCCGAATTACATGTCAGTAGCGTGGCTCGGCTATCGCAATTACAACAAACCTTAGCCGAAAAAGAGGCCGAGTTAGCCGGCGCTCGTAAAAGCTTAGGCAGCCTTGATGCCCAATTATCCAAAACCAATCCTGTGGTGGGACGCTTAGAAGAACAAATTGTAACCCTACAATCTGAGCTAGCGGTATTAAGGGCCAGATACACCGACAATCACAGCCAAGTGTTAGGTACCATGAGAAAAATCAATCGCCTTGAAGCCGAGCGCCAAAAGGCCCTGACCAATAACGATTCCGGCATGAATACAAGCCAGCTATGGGATATCGCTAGCACGGTCACGACTGACCAAAGCAACCACAACAGCCAACCCCTATTGATATCGCAGATGCAAAATCTTCAAACCGCCCGCAGCCAAGTAACTCGCTTAGAAGAAGAAACGGCCAGCCTGATTAGATTGATAGAGCCGTTGCAACAACAAGTGGCTCGCTATGGTGAACAAGAGCGCAGCTTGTCGCAATTAATTCGTGAAATTGATGTAAAGCGAGAGTTATATCATGAGCTTGCTCAGCGGTACGAAATGGCCAGAGTGACAGGATCTTTGGGCAACTATGAGCAAGAGAAAAGAATAAAAATTATTGATTTACCTTACACCCCAAGTAACCCAAGTAACCTTCCTTTGATTGTCTATGTCATTCTTGGCTTGATAGCGGGACTTGCCCTAGGTATTGGCTTAGCCACCTTAATCGAAGTGTCCGACGCGACCATTCGCCGCCAAGAGCAACTCATTTCACTCACTGGTAAGCCTGTGCTGGCGAGGATCCCACCATTGCAATAAGCCAAATTCTTGTTTAGCAAAACGCAATGCAGCTTGCTGTGACAGCCTAAGCAACAACTACTAACCTTTTAATAACAACAACTTAATATTGGCACAAAAAATGTACTTCTATTGTTATCATAAGTAGAGGACAGCAACCATGGCAATTTTAAATTCTATTCAAGTGGTGCAACATTTAAAGCCCGGTGGGATTGAAACCTTAGCGCTTGAGTTAGACAAGCTGAACACCAGCACAGGTAAGCGTTATATCCTCAGCCTCGAAGGTGTGCACCATGAAGCCCTAAGCGCTTGGCCGAGATTGCAACCCGTCGCCAATCGGCTGATCTTTATGAACAAAAAGCCAGGTTTGCGAATTGGTTTAATTTGGCAGTTGGCTCAATTGTTCCGCGAGCTCAATATCAATACCGTTCACAGTCATCATATCGGCCCACTACTATATGCTGGGGCAGCGGCTCGCCTTGCTGGCGTGTCACACTTGATCCATACCGAGCACGACGCTTGGTATCTAAGAGAAGTCAAAAACCGTCGCTTACAAAAACACCTTTGTAAGCTGTTGCAACCTAAGGTCATTGCCGACGCCAAACGCGTCGCTTTGGATTTCGCTAGCTATTTAAAATGCCCACCACCGCAAGTTATTTTAAACGGCATAGATAGCCAACGCTTTAAGCCAGGTAACCCAGTGTTGGCTCGCGCGAAGTTTAACTTACCCTACACCAAATGCATCATAGGTTGCAGCGGCCGCTTGGTGCCAGAGAAAGGCCACAAGTACTTAATTCAGGCGCTCCCCTTGTTGCCAAAACAAACACATTTAGTAATTGCCGGACACGGCTCTGAGTTTGTTTCCCTCAATGAATTAGTGACTAAACTGGGGCTATCTCAGCAGGTTACTTTCTTAGGTCGGGTTGATGACATGGTGAGCTTTTATCAAAGCTTAGACGTGTTTTGTCTACCGTCACTTAATGAAGGTATGCCACTGGCTCCACTTGAGGCACAAGCTTGCGGTGTGCCAGCCGTGGTCACCGCTACAGGGGCATCTCGCGAAGCGCTTTGCCCCATTAGCGGTCGTATCGTACAACGTGCCAACCCTCAAGCGCTTGCTGGTGCCTTGCTTGAGACCATGTTAAACGACACGCCAGCCAGTATTCCAAGACGCTTTGTCACCCAATTTGCAGATATTCGTCGCACCGTAGCGGCCTATCAAGCATTGACACAAACCTCTTGATCAGAAGGAAAATAATCATGCAGTCCAACCAATTAAGCCTTCAAAGGACAGATTGGCTCCAAGCCATCGAGGCCGACATCAACCTTGGCCCATTGGCATGGATAACGCTGATTTGTATTGGCCTAGTGATTTACCATCATTTGGCTTATCCCTTGGTTCTAAAATGGGTCGCAGGCTGTCAAGAGAAAACCAAGGTAGCCCCTGTGGCAATTGCGACTTGGCCAGAAATCACCATTTTGATGCCAGTATTTAATGAAGCGAAATACATAGAAAGCAAAATTTATAATCTTGGCACCTTAGATTACCCGCACGCCAAGCTGCGCATCATCATAGGATTTGATGGTTGCACCGATGACTCTGTTCAGCGGGCGCAGCTCGCCCTTTCGATGCCTGAAAATAGTCACTTAAATTGCCAATTAGTGATTAACCAACACAATCAGGGCAAGGTGGCCTTAATTAATCAATTAATGCAACTGATCACTGAGCAACAAGGCCCCTTGTCTGAGCAATGGGTCGCGTTAACCGATGCCTCAGCCTTGATCTCATTAGATGCCTTAACATTAGCGGCTCACCACATCGCACATCATTCACACCCCGGCGTCAGCAAGCAAAAGCCCATCGGAGTGATTTGCAGTCATTATCAAATGCTGCAGCCCGGCAGCGAAGGGGAAGCAACCTATTGGCGCTATCAAAGTAATATTAAGCGCCAAGAAGCGGCTTTTGGCGCCACCTTAGGCGCTCACGGCGCCCTGTATTTGTTTAGACGCGATTTATTCTCCCCATTAGCCAGCGACACCATTAATGATGATTTTATTTTACCCATGCAAATCGTCGCTCAAGGTTACCGCTGCCTTTATGAGCCTGAGATGAATGCGGTGGAGTTAGAGCAAGCAAGCCAACATATGGACAGCCAAAGACGCAAGCGTATTGCTGCTGGTAATACTCAACAACTCATGCGCCTACATTCAATTCTGTTGGGCAAAGCAGGCATAGGGGTCGCCTTTACGTTTATATCCGGCAAAGCACTGCGCGTGTTAATGCCATTTTTAATGCTGGCCAGCCTGCTGCTTAGCGCTTGGCTAAGCCCTCAATCCTGGGTATTTACCAGTTTATTGTTAATCCAACTGAGTCTGTATGCTCTAGCGCTGCTTGCTCCAATACTGGATCCGCGTTGCCCCAAACTAGTACGCACCATTAATTATCTCGTGTTAGGTCATTGCGCCAACCTCATCGGCAGCACTCGTTACTTATGCGGTTTACAGCCACACAAGTGGCAAAAAGTTGAAAAATAATTTCCTAGATAGATAACAAAGAGGCTCACTATGAACACAGCACATCTTAAACCCGTCACCTTAAGCTCAGCGACCGCTGATTCCAGTTACATCAGCCCATTCACACGTCGCTGTAAGCGTGGATTTGATTTGCTCATCGCAACCACCGCGTTGACTGTCTTACTGCCTTTATTTCCGTTCATTGCGCTTGCTATCAAGCTCGATTCAAATGGACCGGTGTTTTTTAGCCAGCCTCGGATCGGCCAAGCGAAAGCACAGCAAACCTGTATTTTTAACATGCTGAAATTTCGCACTATGGTTGCCGATGCCGAACGCTACAGCGGAGCGGTTTGGGCACAAAAGGCCGATCCTAGAATCACCCGCATGGGCAAGTTTTTACGTAAAACCCGCTTAGATGAACTGCCACAACTGATTAACGTGCTCCGGGGCGATATGTCATTGGTTGGACCTCGCCCTGAACGGCCAGGTTTCTATGCAAAGTTAGAACAAGCGATCCCCTACTTTGCCGAGCGTACTTATGAAGTAACACCCGGTATCACGGGCCTTGCTCAGGTTAATCAAGGCTATGACACTTGCATAGAAGACGTGAAAAGCAAAGTCGCATTTGATCACTGTTACGCCTTAAGTTTATCTTCCCCTTGGCGTTGGCTAAAAGCCGACACGGCAATTTTACTCAAGACCTTGGTGGTAATGATCACCGGTCGCGGCCAGTAACAGTCGTCATTACTTCAATGGCAGCGGCAAGGACGCAGCTGCCCCCCACTTACACATCAGCACGCGAAACCACCCAAACCGCAGTAGCAAAGCGCTTTGCAGCTTGCAAAAAAACCCATCAAAAAGCCTTTGAATAAAAATAAAAACATTTAAAATCAATACATTACAAAATGGCATCAGTTATGCAGTACCTCTAGTGTTCAAGAAAAAGTTCAATAAGGGGACATAACATGGATATTTACACTAACACACCCAAACAAGATGAGCTGGTCACGTACTTGAGTGGCGATTTTGATGCACTTAATGTCAATCAAATTCGTCAACAATTAGAAGAGGTTGCCAGCCAAAATCAAGCGAGTCGTATCATTTTGGATCTCTCACATGTGAGCTTCATCGACTCTTCAGGCATTGGTGCCATCGTATTTTTGTTTAAACGCCTGCATAAAGAAAAACGTCAACTAGAATTAATCGGAGCACAAGGACAACCTAGACAACTTCTTGAATTGTTGAGAATTCATCAAGCGATGCCCGTTACTTGGGCAAACGTGTAAAAGGCAAAAATGAGCACCTTATTGGCGCGTTACAGCTTAGTTATAGGTTAGTCATAGGTTAAGCAATGAAAAAGGAGCAACCATGAAATACAAGCTGCTGAGCTTATTTGCTTGCATCAACTTGCTTTCCGGCTGCAGTCAATGGGCTGAGCCGGGTCAAGGGGGGATGGCTGAGCATAATCTATCAGAACTGATCCCAGTGGAAGCAGAGCAACCGCTAACAGCCGATCACGGCTTGCGCTTTGATTTTGAATTACAGCGCCAATTATTGGATACCTTAGTCAATCAAGGCGCCCAGCTATGCTACCCCGCTACGGTATCCCAGCTGCAACAAAGGGAAAATCGCATCGCCCGCGAGCTCAAAGCAGGCATGAGTCAAGATGCCGCCAACACCTTATTAATTCAGCGCCAACAAACGGCCCAGCTAGAGCGTCAGTTAAACCAAGCGTTAGCCGAATCTGACTGTGTCATTAGCCAGCGCGCACATCAAACAGCCACTCAAGTGGGCATGACCATAGAGCAGTTGTTAAATGCCGATAATCAGTTCGCTTTAAACTCGAGTGAGCTTAACCCTAAATACATCGGCCGACTTGCTGAAGCGGTAGCCCTTTTGAAACAACAAGAGCATTACCGGCTAATGATTTACGGTCACGCCGATAGCAGCGGTAGCGAGCAAGCTAACATGGCTCTCTCACAGGCTAGAGCCGAGCAAGTTTCGCGTTACTTGGCAATATTAGGCCTAGATCCCACCCGCTTCGACGTCGCCGCCATGGGTGAAAGCGCTCCGCTTTTCGAGCAAGAAGGATCTGAAAATCAACTAGTTAATCGCCGCGTTAGCATTACCTTGATAGAAAACGCGCACCAAGAACAACCGCAATGACCTATACCAAGCGCGAGGAGGCCACCATGTGGGGATGGATTCGAAGTCTAGTGATAGTAATAACCTGTGCCATATGCTGGTCAACATTAGCGGCGCCATCGCAACATTTGACCCAAGTAGGCGATCTTATTTACGTGAATTTACCCGGTGAGGATAGCTTGACCGGTGAATACGCGATAGATGAGCGGGGTCGAATTATACTCCCAGAAGCGGGCAGCGTAGATGTCGCCCAATTAGATGAAGTGGCGTTAAAAAAACAGGTCAAAGAAGCGTTAAAGCGGGTTTATCGCGACCTCGATAGTTTAGAAGTTTACATCCTTGAAAAGCGCTTACTATTAAAGGTTTATGGCTATGTCGAAAACCCGGGGTTAGTGATTTTACCGGCTGACGCCAGTGTCCAAATGGCGCTTGCCAAAGCTGGTGGTTTGCGCGCCGGTGCGCAATTAAACAAATTACAATTACGTCGCGGCAATCAAACCCAAACCTTTAACTACAAAGCCTATCTGGATTCTGGCGATAGCAGCACATTACCTAGCCTTGAGCCGCTCGATACCTTATTTGTACCCGCATCGCCCATGACGGGAAACATAGAGGTTGAATTTGATCCGGCCAAAATGGCCTTATCGGGAGATGCGTCTGAAACCCGCAGCGCAATTAAGGTGTTTGGTGAGGTTAACAGCCCAGGCAGTTTCTCTTATAAACCGGGCAACAGTTTGGTGGACTTGATCATGCAGGCGGGAGGCGTAACCCGTTATGCTGGCGTTGAGCAAATTCGCGTGATCATAGATAACGAGCCCAAAACCTTCAATTTAAAGCGCTACCTAGACACGGGCGATAGCAGTCACCTACCCCAAATCGCTGAAGGGACAACGATTTTCGTGCCCAAGCAAGAAGAAGAAATTAAATCGGGCGCCAATACCGTCTATGTGATGGGAGAAGTATTTAAGCCCGGCGCCTATGAAGGCAAAGAAGGGGCTACTTTTATCGACATCCTCGCCAATGCGGGCGGCCCAACTCGGTTTGCCGAAAGCCGCCAAATTCGCATTATTAAAGGTGATGGCAGCATAGTGCCATTTGATATGACGGCCTACACCGAAGGCCAACTCAGCCGCATTCCAAGTGTGCAATCAGGAGACGCTATTTTTGTGCCGGAAAAAACCGACATGAACGAAAAGTCTTGGTTAAAGGTAGCCCCCGATCGCGCAGTTAACGTTATCGGCGAAGTCGTTCGACCTGGGCGTTATGAGTGGTCCAATGAAATGTCATTGCTGGATCTATTAGCCCATGCCGGCGGCCCGACGTCACGAGCTGACACCAGTAACATTGATGTGCTGATTCCGCAGGGGAATAACACCAATAACATAAAATTCAACCTAGACAGCTATATCAAAAGCGCTGGCAAGGGGACCCCCTTACCAGCAATTGTGGCGGGTACCATCATACGTGTTCATGATTTACCCCAAGATCCCAGTGACAATAAGTCTCAATGGGTGCGCCAGTCATCGGAAAAATCCATCTACATTTTCGGTCAAGTCGGCGCCCCAGGCCGTTATCGATTTAATGATGACATGCATTTTCTAGATATCTTATCAGCCGCCGACGGACCTACAGATCAGGCCGATATTCATAATATCCGCGTCAGCCATCGCAATGGGGGGCACGCCCGAGTTAGTAAGCTAAACCTCGCGCTGTATTTTGAAACCGGCGATGAGCACTTGCTGCCTAAGGTGCAAACCGGCGATACCATTTATGTGCCAGAAAAAGATAGGCTGTGGTTAAGCCAATCTAAAGAAACCACGGTACGGGTGTTAGGCGCAGTGAATAAACCCGGTCGCTATCGTTTTGATGACACCATGACTATTCTCGATTTATTGGCCGAGGCTGGTGGTCCGACGGATAAAGCCTATTTAGAGAAAGTCACCATAGTGAATCTATCTTGCTGTAAAGATAAGGCAACCACCTTTGACTTGCTGGAGTTTAGCCAAACCGCTGACTTTGATGCGCTGCCCTTGGTGCGCGTTGGTGACACCGTCTATGTGCCAAGTAAAGAGGACAGTAATTTATACAAGGCCCGTGAAGGTTTAACGGATATTTTCCAACTGGTGTCGATTGCGGCATTAATCGGCTTATTTTAGGAGGCGCTATGACCCTGTTAACCCCATTGGCTCAGGAGTTCTGTAACCAGCAAGATACCAGCGCGAAGCTGCATCAATATCAAGAATTAGAGCAAATCTACAATCAAACCTTCGGGCAGGGGCTGCGCTCCTTAGCCGTAGTAGGATGTACGCCAAAAGAAGGGGTTACAACCTTAATTAGAGCCTTAGCCGAGCGCACTTTGCTAGCAGGAAAAGCCACCTTAGTGGTCGATCTTAACTTGCATCATCCCAGTTTAGCGCGCTTATTGCCCAGCCAAGGTGGTCAGCAAGTCAACGCGGGCTTGGCCGCAAATGATAATCAAGCCGAATTGGTGAGTATAAATAATAGCCAAAGTGTATTTACCGGCATTTGCATTAGTCAGCGCAGAGAATGGCTACAAAAATGTCGTGAGCCGCACTTTCTGAAACAACAAATCGCAAGTTGGCTCGAAGAGTTCGATCACGTGATACTTGACACCAGTGCCCTTAATCAACGCAATCAACAAAATATTCCTGCCGAGCTGGTGGCATCGGCGGCTCAAGGGTGTGTGCTGGTCGCCCAAGCAGGACAAACAAGCGAGAGCATGATCCAATCAGCACTAGCCCGCTTGGATGAGGCTAACGCGAACTTAGTCGGCAGTGTGATTAACGATCAATACAATCCTCGCTTAGCCGATGAAATATGCCGAGAGATAAGGCGCTTGCAAGCTAAGCTACCTAAGTTGGCGTTATGGCTATGTCAACGGGTCAAGCAAACCCGTTTACTGAATACCGAAATTTAACTTATCAACTAAGGTCAGCATCATGAGCTTTAGGATCAAAAATACCCTTGCCACACTGCTACTCACTTTGCTGATCTTGCTGACCAGCCTAGGTTATATGCATTACCAAATGTTCCAGCAACATGAGCAACAAGTTCAACAACAAGGAAAGTGGCTGGCCAAACAACTGATTGCACAGCTACAACAAACAAACATCGATGATTCAAGCTTAAAACAAGCGTTACAACACCAGATTAAACATGCCCCTTTATTGCAAATTCGACTACTTGATGCCAATAGCCAGACGTTGTTTGAAGCAAATACAACCCTGAACCATCCCGTAACGCCTTATACCTTAACCCTGCCTTGGCCAAGCCGTAACAGTCAGATTGATGAGCTTGCATTAGTGCTTGATGCTGCGCAAATAGCGCCGCCACCGGCTTTATCAACAAGCCTAGGGATTGCCTTGTTGATTTGGTTAGTGAGTGGCTTGATTGCATTTTTGCTTTCCAGTGCCATTAGTCGCCAATTGGAAGACTTAAAACAAGGTGCGATTTTGATTCAAAGTATGGGGCCTGGCCACCAGCTACCCGAGCTGATTAATCACGAACTCAGCGAAGTGACCCAAGCTTTCAACCGGATGTCGCAGGAACTCGCCAGCAACCAACAAAGTTTACAAAGTTCAAATCAACAGCAGCAAAAAATTGCCACCATAGCCAATAAAAACACCGCTCTAAATAAAGCCATTCTTTCCGCTTCCCTTGATGGCATTATTACCATCGACCATCAAAATAAGATCATTGAATATAATTTAAAAGCACAAGAAATGTTTGGTTGGACCCGAGAAGAAATGTTAGGCCAATCGTTAACCGATCGAATTATTCCACCTGAGTTTCGCGAGGCCCACAATAAAGGCATGAAGCACTACATGGCCTCGGGTGAAGGGCCGGTATTTGGTCGTCGTCTCGAGTTGGTCGCCTTACATAAAGCCGGCCATACCATTCCGATTGAAATTGCCATTTCGCCTATTCGTTATGGCGGAGAGGCATTATTCACCGCCTTTATTCGCGACATTTCGGAGCGTCTTGAGGCTGAGCAAGAGTTAAAACTAGCAGCCCATGCCTTTGATTCGATCGAGCCTATGTTCATCACCGATGCGCAAGGCACTATCTTGCGTAGCAACCGAGCTTTTTCTATGGTTACGGGTTTCTCTGCCGAAGAAGCCATCGGACAAAATGCGCGGCTATTATCCTCAGGCAAACATGATGCTGCCTTCTATCATGAAATGTGGCGAGCCCTGTTGCAAAACGGGCAATGGCATGGCGAGATTTACAATCAACGCAACAATGGCGAAATTTATCCCGAGCACCTCACTATCACCGCGGTAAAAGACGCAGACTTAAACGTGAGCCATTACATCGCCCATTTTATTGATATAAGCGCGCAGAAAAAGAACGAAGCCAGACTCAAACAAGCTCGCCAACAAGCAGAGCAAGCCAGTGAAGCCAAAAGCCGATTTTTAGCAACCATGAGCCACGAAATCCGCTCACCATTAAATGCCATCATAGCGATGACAGATATGTTACTAGAATCGGAGCTCAATGCTGAACAACAAGAATTAGTGCAACTAGCCAGCCAAGGGGGGCACACCCTGATGGCCTTAATTAACAACATCCTCGACTTCAGCAAAATTGAATCTGACCACTTGGTACTGCAACAAGACTGGTTCAGCTTGCAACAAACCGCCGAAGCCGTGGTTACCCTGTTAGCCCCTCAAGCACAGCAAAAAGACATCGCCTTGTGTTTAGCCATCGACCCCGATCTAAAGCAAAGCTATTTCGGCGATCCGCTAAGGCTAAGTCAGGTGCTGATTAATCTGATCAGCAACGCGATAAAATTTACCGAACAAGGTGGGGTCGCTGTCACCATTAGCATTCAGCGCCAACAAGGAATTGATATTCAGGTGCAAGATACCGGCATCGGCATCAGCGAATCAGACCAGCACAATATCTTCAGTGAATTTGTGCAAGCGGAAAGCAGCTCGAACCGTCGCTTTGGCGGCAGTGGCTTAGGCCTAGCCATCAGCCAGCGTATCATTGAGTTAATGAGCGGAACCATTGAGGTCGAAAGCACCTTAGGCCAAGGCTCGGTGTTTACGGTTTGGTTGCCTTTACAAACGAATAATGAGGCAGAGCGCGTGGTGCCTATTAACCAGCGAAACAATCCTCATCAATTGCACTTTTATCATGCTATTGATAATCAGGTGCTGATTGACTGCTTGGCCAAACAGCTAGCTTGGTTTGCCCTGCCTCTGTTGGATATTCGCACTCAAGAGCCAAGCCCTGACCAGCCGAGTATCGTGTTTATTGATAACGACTTATCTGGGCTACGACGCCAGTCTTTACACCTAGAGCCCAGCGCCAAGTTAGAATTTATTAACCTACTGCCACTTGATAAGCAAACCTTGTTCCATACGCAGCGCCCCGAAGGTTATCAAGGCAGCCTAGCTTTGCCAATCAAACTCAATAGCCTAGTACAAGTCATCAGCAGCGGCAGTGTAACCAAACATCATCTGGCCGCGCAGCAAATTGAAGCCAGCTCGTGCGTCACAACTAGCGCCAGCCCCCAACACATCCTCTTGGTTGAGGACAGCCCGACGAACCAAGCTGTCGCTAAGGCGCTACTCAAAAAAATAAACCCCATCATCAGTGTCGCTGAGAATGGCAAAGAAGCCGTATTGCAATGCAAGCAGCAAAAGTTTGATTTGATCCTAATGGATCTCGCCATGCCTGTGATGGATGGTCTCACGGCGACCGAAATGATCCGTAATGGCGCAGGCTTGAACCAACAAACCCCCATCATCGCAATGACAGCCAACGCCTTTGCCGAAGATAAAAACCGCTGCTATCAAGTCGGCATGAATGACTTTCTCAGCAAGCCTTTAGATAAAGACATCTTTCGCAGCACGGTACTGGAATGGCTTACCTTGGCAGCCAGTGTTAACGCGCAAGATGAACAACCAGCCCTACCTGCCCAAGCTGCCGTGACAGAACCAGCTGAAGTAGCCGTGTCAGAAGATGAAGCAAGCGCAGCAGCTTGGCTTAATCAAGCCACATTAAAACAGCTAAAGAAAGACATACCATCTAACGTGCTCGATGATATTTTGGCGATTTTCAATCAAGAAAGTGAACAACGAATTAACGACATTCACGCTCATTTTGAGCAACAAAACTGGCGCTTACTTGAAATAGAAGCGCATAGCTTAAAAAGCAGCGCCGGCAGCTTTGGATTGGAAAGATTACAACAATTGGCGAAGGCCATCGAAGACCATAGCCACCAGCAACAAGGGGCAGAATTAGCCCCTTATATTGAGCAGTTGCAGCAAGTCTTTGTTGCTTCATTAAAAGATCTGCAAC
The DNA here is from genome assembly GCF_046452435.1 of Motilimonas thetidivivens. Taxonomy (NCBI): domain Bacteria; kingdom Pseudomonadati; phylum Pseudomonadota; class Gammaproteobacteria; order Alteromonadales; genus Motilimonas; species Motilimonas thetidivivens. The sequence continues at coordinate 38,647 of NZ_JBKFDK010000019.1, read as the reverse complement.
TGGCCTTAGCGGCCATGGAAACTGATGATGAAAAAACAGCTGATTGATATCCAAAGACCAGCCGACCTTGAAGAATTAAGCTTAGTTCGGCGTTTGCTGGCGCGCGTACTTGCGACCCTAACCATTAGCACAACTTGCCAAAATAACATTTTACTTTGCTTTGCCGAGCTAACGAGCAATATCATCCTCCACGCCAATCCCCGCCCGCGCTTTATTCACTGCCAACTTATTTGTGATAGCGACATCTTGCAATTATCCCTTTACCACGACGGCCAAGCTTGGCAGCCAGACAGCACACAAGCATTCACCTTGGATGTCAGTATCTGCGAGCAAACCCATGGACGAGGATTAGGGCTACTGCAAACTCTCTGTCCTGATTGGCAATTTCAACTTACTCCCCAAGCTGGCGTCGTGATGCGCTGGCCGAACCCTCCCCTACCACAAGCCGATAAGCTATTACTGGTTGAAGACGACAACACGATCCGCGCCCTATTGTCGGCATATTTAAGTAATGAATATACGGTAGATTGCGCCAATGATGGCCAACAAGCTTGGCAAATGCTACAGAATAACAACTACTTGTTAGTGCTGTCCGACATTCATATGCCAACCATGGATGGCCTCACGTTAAGGGAAAAAACCCTTAGTTTACAAAACACTAGCCTAACACCCTTTATTTTCATTAGCGCTGATTCTGCCGATGCAGTGAAAAGCCGAGCTAGCTTACTCGCCATTGATGATTACCTAGTCAAACCTATCGATAAACACACTCTGCTGCAAACCATAGATAGAGTATTGATGCGCTATCACCAACTCAGACATGACTTTAGCGCGGTGCTCAACCAACGAATTAGTAACAGCTTACCAGCTTCAACGCCCGCTGACAGCCAAGACTGGCGCTTTGCCCTTATCTCGCGCAATACCGGCAAAGGGGGCGGCGACTTGCTGCAAACTTACCTGATTGATGATCAGATAAGACTGCTGCTTTGTGACGTGGAAGGCCATGATATTGATGCTAAATTTTTTGCCCATGCTTGGGCAGGATATTTACGTGGGCTCTTGAAAACGCAATCGGTTAACTCACTGTCGATAATGTTAAAGGTCGTCTCACAAGCGGCATATGAAGATCAGTTACTACAACAAAAGCTGCTGACCCTGCTAGCGCTAGAGCTCAAGCCCAAGGGCCATTTTAGTTATGCCTGCGCAGGTCATCCGGCACCACTATTAATCAGCCAACAAGGCGTCAAACAACTCAGCGGTAGCGGCATGCTGGCGGGTTTAATGGCAGATACTGAATATCAAGCCATACCCTGCCGCCTTGATAAGGGTCAGCGCCTATTGCTTTTTACCGATGGCTTATTCGAATCCGCAAAAACGCCATCACAACGCCAGCAGTTAGAGCAGACGCTACTTGAACAACTGCCCCACACCCTTGCGCTGCCAATAAAACAGGCTGCCCGCCACTTAATGTCCGTTTTTGAGCAATACGCCACACTAGACTGTGATGATACCTTGCTATTATTAATTGAACTCAATGACAATTAAGACATTTTTATTTTAGGAGCTAGCCATGCATGCCATGCCCAAAGTGTTACTGGTTGAAGATACCCTATCACTGGCTGCAACCTATAAGCATTATCTTAGCAATGAAGCTATTTTCTTAACCCATGTTGATAGTGGCGAAAGGGCTAAGCAAGCGATCAAGGATTTGTTACCTGCATTGGTGCTATTGGATCTAAAGCTGCCCGATATGTCTGGCCAAGAAGTGTTAACTTGGATCCGCGACAACGAATACCCTTGTAGTGTGGTGGTGATGACGGCCCATAGCTCGGTGGATGTCGCTGTCGATGTAATGCGTTTGGGCGCACAAGATTTTCTTGAAAAACCGTTTGATGCCGCTCGCCTTCGCACGACGGTGATGAACACCTTACAGCAACATCGGCTCAATCATATCGTTGCTGAAATCCAAAGTACGGCACGCGCTAACTATCATGGATTTATTGGCTCTAGCCTTGAAATGCAGGCGGTTTATCGCATTATTGATGCGGCAGCCCCAAGTAAAGCCACGGTATTTATTACCGGCGAAAGCGGCACAGGTAAAGAAGTTTGCGCCGAGGCAATTCACAAGCAAAGCCCACGAAAAAACAAACCCTTTATTGCATTAAATTGCGGCGCGATACCCCGTGATCTAATGGAGAGTGAAGTGTTTGGCCATGTTAAAGGCTCCTTTACCGGCGCATCAAGCGAGCGCCAAGGCGCCGCCAGCTTGGCTAACGGCGGCACCTTGTTTCTTGATGAGATTGGTGAGATGGACTTAGATTTACAAACCAAGTTACTGCGTTTTGTGCAAACGGGGGTGGTGCAAAAAGTCGGCGGTAGCAAGCCTGAACAAGTCGATGTCCGCTTTATCTGCGCCACCAACAAAGATCCTTTAGCCGAAGTGGCTGCGGGGCGTTTTCGTGAAGATCTCTATTACCGCCTACATGTGGTCCCAATTGCCCTGCCGCCTTTAAGGGAGCGCGGTGACGATATTATTCGTATTGCCGAGGCTTTTTTAGAGCAATTCAGTCAGGAAGAAGGCAAAGGATTTACTGAATTATCTCAGCCCGTGATTGAACGGTTATTGGATTACCCTTGGCCCGGCAATATTCGCCAGCTGCAAAATATTATTCGCAATGTGGTGGTACTGAATGATGGTGATTCGGTTGCTTTAGAACACTTGCCGCCGCCACTTAATCAGGCGTCCTCTCCTTCAGCCTCAGTGGCGATACATAAAACCGAACCGGCGAGGCAGGACGCCCACAACCATAGCAATGACCAAGTTAACGCCGCCACACTTGAAACAGGCACGCTGTTAGACATGCCAGTACGCCCGTTAGCCGAGGTAGAGAGAGACACCATAGAGCATGCCATTAACCTTTGCGATGGCAATATTCCCAAGGCAGCGGCTTTGTTAGCGGTGAGCCCGTCCACCATTTACCGTAAAAAAATGGTCTGGGATCAAGAGCAGTCATAACAGGCCATAAAAAAGCCGAGGACAAAGGCCTCGGCTAGTTATCTTTATGCTTCAACCCACAATTAACGTGGACGAGGAATAAAGCCTACCGCATCGTAAACCGCTTTTAAGGTTTTTTCAGTGCGCTCGGATGCTTTCTCTGCACCTAGCTTCATGATCCGCTCTAACTCGGTTTGATCTTCACGGATTTGATGGAAGCGCTGTTGAATAGGCTCGATCATCGCGACCATTGCAGCAGCCGTGTCTTTTTTCAGATGACCATACATTTTATCTTCGTATTCAGGCACGAGATCAGCAATGCTGCGACCTGTTGCCACCGAAAGTAGAGTTAGTAGGTTAGACACGCCCGGCTTTTCTGCAACATCAAAGTAAATGCGCGCTTGCTCGTCTGAATCGGTAACGGCACGTTTAAGCTTTTTCTCGATCTGCTTTGGCTCGTCCAGCAGCATGATGTAAGCGCCCGGATTTTCATCGGACTTAGACATCTTCTTGGTTGGCTCTTGTAAGCTCATCACGCGCGCACCCACTTGCGGAATAAATGGATCCGGTACCTTAAATACCTCACCGTACAAGTTGTTAAAACGAGTCGCGATATCACGCGTCAGTTCTAAATGCTGCTTTTGGTCTTCACCCACTGGCACCTTGTCGGCTTGATAAATCAAGATATCGGCCGCTTGCAATGAAGGGTAACTGAATAAGCCCACATTGATGTTGTTAGCGTGCTTCGCTGATTTGTCTTTAAACTGCGTCATGCGGTTTAACTCACCCATTTGGGTGTAACAATTCAGCACCCAAGCAAGCTGCGCGTGCTCAGGTACTTGAGACTGCACAAACAGCGCCGATTTCTCAGGATCGATGCCACATGCCGTGTAGAGCGCGATACCATCAAGCACGCGATCGCGCAGCGCTTGCGGCTCTTGGCGCACGGTGATCGCATGCAAATCTGCCAACATATAGAAACATTCATGGTCCTGCTGCAAATTCAGCCACTGGTTTATTGCACCTATATAGTTGCCTATTGTCATGCCACCGGTAGGCTGAATGCCGCTTAATACAACTGGTTTTGCCATAAATCTTTCCTTTATTTTCTACTTTTGCTTATTGCTATTACGCACTGACATTACAAGATAATGAATGCAACAATTCTGAAATGTTTTCTAACACTAAATCCGGCTCAGATAAGCGAATATCTTCACCGTAGTTATAACCGTAAGTTAAGCCAGCCACTGCCATGTTGGCGGCTTTAGCGGCGAGGATATCATTTTTTGAATCGCCCACCATCAAGGTTTGTTCAATCTTGCTACCTAGCACCTCACAAGCATGCAATAAAGGCGCAGGATCAGGCTTGCGCACCGGTAAACAATCGCCAGCAACCACTAGATCAAACAATCCCGTTAAGCCATAAGCCGACAAAATAGGCGCCATGTATTGACCAGGCTTGTTGGTCACAATCGCCAGCTTGTAGCCAACTTGTTTCAGGCTAATCAGGGTCATGCGAACATCGGGATACAGCTTAGATTTATCGCTTAAACACGCAGCATAGTGCTGCTTAAACAATAAATGAGCTTGTTGTAACTCATCCGCACAAATGTCACCCGTCATTTCTGTTGAGCCGGATAAGGCACGCTTCAGTAACACATTCGCGCCATTGCCAACCCAACCTCGCACTTGCTCTTCGGGAAATGGCGTTTTGCCCATGGCAATTAAGGTTTGGTTAACCGCTTGAGCCAAATCTGGGGCACTATCAAGTAAGGTGCCGTCTAGGTCAAACAGCACTGTGTTGATTTGCTCGTAGTTGATCATGCCTTCACCTTCGCCAGCTCAGCGCGCATTTCATCAATCACGGCTTTATAATCTGGCTGGTTAAAAATAGCCGAGCCAGCAACAAACATATCGGCACCCGCTGCAGCGATTTCGCCAATATTTTTGGCACTAACACCGCCGTCCACTTCAAGGCGAATATCGTAACCACTGGCATCAATTTTAGCGCGCACTTGGCGTAATTTATCCAGCGTTGCAGGAATGAAAGACTGACCACCGAAACCTGGGTTAACCGACATCAATAAGATCACATCCAGTTTATCCATCACATAATCGAGATAATGCAATGACGTTGCTGGGTTTAACACTAAACCCGCCTGACAACCGTGATCTTTAATCAATTGAATGCTGCGATCGATATGCTCAGACGCTTCGGGATGAAAAGTGATAATTGACGCGCCCGCTTTAGCAAAGTCTGGGATAATACGGTCAACAGGCTTAACCATAAGGTGTACGTCGATTGGCGCGGTGACACCATGATCGCGCAACGCTTGGCACACCATAGGTCCTATGGTTAAATTAGGGACGTAATGGTTGTCCATCACGTCAAAGTGGACAACATCGGCACCGGCGGCTAATACATTGTCAACTTCTTCACCTAAACGCGCGAAGTTGGCAGATAAAATCGAAGGGGCAATCAAAAAATCTTTCATTTTATTATTCTCTGGTAGGGCTCGCGGTGCATTTTACCTAAGCCGTCCGCTTCAGGCTAGTGCGGATTATTTGGCCAGCCAGAAAGCTAACCCAATGAGCCCAGTCAGGGACAAAACTAAGGTGTAATAAATGAAACCTAGCGATTCTAAACACGAAACCGATAAGCCCCAGTCAACTTCATTTAAAACGAATTTCACCAGTGCGTTAGCGGCTTTATTTGGTATTCAATCACAACAGAACCGAGAGCGGGATTTTAAAGCCACCTCGCCCTGGCGTTTTGTGGTGGCGGGATTTATCGCCATTGCCTTATTTCTAGGAGTAGTGCTGCTTGTCGTGCAGTGGGCTCTAAGCTGATGGAGCTGGGGTAAAGGAGGCTAATAGCTCGGCAACCTTGTTACGCTTGCTGCCTTTACTGCTGATAGTACGCTTCACCTGCACCACGTTTAATTGTGCACCATGATACAGCTCTCGCGTTAACGGAATATCGTGATTACTCACTAACACGGGGATATTCTTGGCCGCCGCTTGGCGACTTAACCGCCCAAGTATGGCCTGATCATCCAGAGAAAAGCCATTGGCCGCATAAGATGTAAAGCTGGCGCTGGTACTTAATGGTGCATAAGGCGGATCGCAATAAATCACATCACCGGCTTTAGCACGGTTAAAGGTGTCTGCGTAAGATTCACAGACAAATTGCGCTCGCTGAGCTTTTTCGGCAAAAAACCATAATTCAGCTTCAGGGAAATAAGGTTTTTTGTAGCGACCAAACGGCACATTAAAACCACCCTTTTTGTTATAACGACAAAGCCCGTTATAACCATGTCGATTAAAATACAGAAACAAGAGCGCACGTTCAAACTTGTCTTGGCAAAGATTAAATTGGCTGCGTAAGTCGTAGTATTGCTCGGCATCGTTATATTTAGCGGCAAAAAACTTTTCCGCTTCTTTAATGTAATCCGCTGGCTGCTGCTGCAGAATTTGATACAAGTGGATCAAATCAGGATTGATGTCATTAAGTAAGTATTCTTGATAGTCGGTATTGAGAAACACCGAGCCTGCGCCGACAAATGGCTCAATCAAGCGTTGCGAAGCAGACATCTGGGGCAGATGGCGTGTAATATCTTCAATTAAGCCAAACTTACCGCCAGCCCATTTTAAAAAAGCCCGATTTTTTTTCATTATTATGGTCAGTCAATCGCTTCTTGCTGGATTTGTTTATAGCCCTTAGCCCAAGGTTTTAATGTGCGTAAATGGGTGGGTAAGGTATTGATGGCGTTCATTGCTTCACGGCGTGATTTGTACTGGCCGTAAATCACCAAATAAGCCGTTTTACCTTTACGGCTGATTTTAAAATAGGTCGCACTTTGTTCGATACCGTGCTCTTTAACAAACGCTTTTAGTACAGGTAACGAGCTCACCGCAGCAAGCTGTAAACTAAAGGCACTGCTTGGGATCTGTTTGAGCTCGGCAACCGAGGTCAGCTGAAATCCAACGTCTGGCGCACTCTCTGGCTCAACGCTAGGCTCAGTTGTCATAGCCGTTGCAGGCTCTGGGCTTGTATCTACATCGGCGCTAGGTTGCTCGCCACTTTCAGACTCAATATCAGGCTGTTGCTCGGTTGCAATAGGTTGATTTAAAACCTGATTTAACTGAGCAACGGAGTTAACCGTGACATTATCGGCGGTCATTTGTTCTGGGCTGAGTTGAGCTTGGGCAGCGCTGGCGTCACTGCTTGCGCTACCTAGATCGGCAATAGCTTGCTCGGTCAGCGTTACCCGCTTGCGCCCATCATCTAGCTTAACCAATTCGATATCAGACTGACTCGCTTGCTCAGGCAACTCGGTGTCATCTTCCCAATTGCTGACTAAGGCATCGGGTGTGACTGGATCTGAAGTCGGCTGCGGCGATGGCAAGGTTTCACCCACTGTCACCGTTTGTACGGGCTCGTCTAGCAAAGCCATGGCTAAGGTATCGTTATTTTCAACCAACTCTGTGTCTTGCTGAGGCACAATGAAGTAATAGAACGCGCCTGACATCAACAGCGCCGCGACGACCATTAATCCGATAAGGATATGCTGATTGTGATTTTTCACTTTAGATGCGGGCTCCGCTGCTGATGGCTCATTCACAATCACATCGACAAGCTGCTGCAAGCAAGCGGGTAAACCGTCACATGCTTCTATTTGTCGGTGAATTGCGGCGTTATTTTCGACCTTGGCATGGTAATCGGCGCGCGCTAACAAGCCCCGAACAAATTGATGGCTTTCTGATTCCGACAAAGCTGGAATTTCCATCTCGATCGCCGGTTGCTCGGTTTTCCCTGCTAACAAGGCAACTTGCTGTTGGCACCACGTTGGCTCGGCAAATAACAGCACATTGATATGATGATTAAAACCTTGAAAGCGGTTTTCTAATAGCAGTAACCACAATTCGCTGATCACATCTTGTGGCAAAAAATGTGCATCATCAATAACTAATAATATATCTTGGGGAGCTTCATCGATTAAACGGAAAAAACTTTCCCCCAAGTTATCGCTGGAATTAAATAACGGATTGGGTACGAGTTGCGATAGCAGTTGCTCGCGAGCGCTCGCCGCTCTAATCCCCGGAGTACAGCTTAGTAAGCTTTGGTTAGATTCGAGATCTTGGTCCAGCAAACGCTGAATAATGATACTTTTTCCGGAGCCAGCAGCCCCTGCAACAAAAGTTAAGTTAGAACTAAATTTAACAAGATGTTGCAGCCTGTCGATAAGCTGCAACTGAGAAGGAATGTCAGCCAGTTGGATATGTTGATCCAGCATGACTGGTTAGCTACCTGAAATAACGTTTCTCAGTACATCTTCGGAAACATTTGCAAAGATATCTGATTTACCAATGTCGGTAGGTAAGATTAAACGCAGTTGGCCGTTAAGTACCTTTTTATCAATTTGCATATGATGCATAAAGGTTTCAAACGTCATTTCTGCAGGCGCGGTGATAGGCAAATCAAAGGCGGCAATTAGCGCTTTGATGCGCTCAACTTGCTCACCAGACAACATAGCTAACGCCTGCGCAGTTTGCGCGGCTAACACCATGCCTGCGGCAACGGCTTCGCCATGCAACCAATTACCGTAGCCTTGCTCCGCCTCAATGGCATGGCCAAAAGTATGGCCTAGATTCAATAAAGCACGCGCGCCGCGCTCTTGCTCATCTTGGCTAACGATTTCTGCTTTGATGGCACAGCAGCGTTTAATCACATAAGTTAATGCATCGGCATCAAGTGACTTCAATTGAGTAATATTTTGTTCAATCCAACAAAATAGTTCGTAGTCGTAGATAATACCGTACTTGATCACTTCCGCCATCCCTGCTGCAAATTCACGAGCGGGTAAGGTTTTAAGACAATCAATATCTATGGTCACAACGTTTGGCTGATAGAAAGCGCCAATCATGTTCTTCCCAAGTGGGTGATTGACGGCTGTTTTCCCGCCAACGGATGAGTCGACTTGCGATAGTAAGGTAGTCGGCACCTGAATAAAGTCCACACCTCGCTGGTAACAAGCTGCTGCAAAGCCAGCCATATCGCCAACAACACCACCACCCAAGGCAACCACACAGGTATCTCTAGCATGGCGCTTGGCTAGTAAGCCATTTAGGATTTGCTCAAAAGAAGCTAAGGTCTTGTATTGTTCACCATCTGGAAGCACCACTTCATCAATTTGGTAATCCGCTAAAGTCTGCTTTAAGTGCTGCAGGTACAAGGGAGCAACCACATCGTTGGTTACAACCATGATTTTTTTAGCTTTGATCGCCGGAACGAACAATTCTGCCTGCGCTAATAGGCCTGAGCCTATGTAGATTGGGTAACTGCGGTCACCTAAATCGACGTTAAGGATTTCCATATCTGATTAAAAGTCCAGTAATTTGATAATCTGATTAGCAACCACCTTGGCGCTTTGCTCATCGGTCTTCACTGTGTAGTCAGCAATTTCTTCATATAGCGCATTGCGTTCTTCAGCTAAGTTTTCGAGCACACCACGAGGGTCATCGGTTTGCAACAAAGGTCGACGCTTATCGCGCTGAGTCCGGGCCAATTGCTTATCAACTGTGGTTTCAAGGTAAACCACGATTCCGCGTGCAGATAAGCGATTACGGTTATCTTTGTTTTTAACCGCGCCGCCACCTGTTGCCAGCACAATTCCTTGACGCTGTGAGAGATCGTCTATGGCTTCCTCTTCACGTTTACGAAAGCCTTCTTCCCCTTCCACATCAAACACCCAAGCCACATCGGCACCGGTACGTTTTTCAATTTCTGTGTCTGAGTCGACGAATTCAAGATGTAACATCTGTGCTAGATGTCTGCCAATAGTACTTTTGCCTGCGCCCATTGGGCCGACCAGAAAAATATTTCGTTTCTCTGCCATGGTCCTACGTATTCTAAATAAAGCTGTTTAAACGTCAGCACAGTTCGACTGACCCGTATAACCTGTATATCCGTGATTAAGGCGGTGATTATCTCAATTGTCGGGGGGAATTTGCAACCATTGAAAAAAAATGAGGCCACATTTTATTATGTGGCCTCTTTAATTACGCGATTAACTTGCCTGCTTAATCAGAAAACGCGTCTTGAGTAATGATTTTTGGTGTAACAAAAATCAAGAGCTCATCCTTGCGTTGCGATTTGATCGTTGTTCTAAATAACGCACCCGCCCAAGGAATATCACCAAGTAGTGGCACTTTTTGCACCGTGTCGCTTATTTGTTGCTGATAAATACCACCCAGTACGATGGTTTCACCATTTTCAACCAATACCTGAGTACCGATCTCTTGCGTATCAATCGAAACAGCCTGACCGACTGCGGTGGCGACCACTTCGCCCTTGCTGTCTTGAGTGATAACAAGGTCAAGGATAATCTTGTTATCGGGAGTGATATGCGGTGTCACGTTTAGGCTTAAAACTGCTTTCTTAAATGCTACCGAAGTCGCACCACTTGAAGCCGATTCAACATAAGGTATTTCTGTACCTTGTTCGATATAGGCCGTTTTTTGGTTAGCCGTGGTAATACGCGGGCTAGCAATAATTTCTGCTTTGTTTTCACGCTCTAGCGCTGACAACTCTAGGTCAAGTATCTGACCGTTAGCAAGTTTAGCCACTTGGAACGCAATAGAGCCTGCAGGATTAGCCACTGGTAAGTTAACGTTCAGGCGGTCATCTAGACTTGGTACCGTTGGCGTACCGTCAACACCTGAAGCTGGGTTAGTGCCTTCTAAACTACCTGATGTGGTACCATCCGTCGTAGCTTTAGTGATACCCCAACGCACCCCTAGCTCTTCACCGATATTATCTCGAACCGTCACCATACGTGATTCAATTAATACCTGCTTAACTGGGATGTCTAGGATTTCAATCATACGCTTAACGCTATCAATCACATCAGCCGTATCTTTAATCAACAGCGTATTGGTACGCTCATCGATTGATACACTACCTCTGCTTGATAACAAGCTAGCATCACTGCTTGAAAGCATACGAGAGATATCGCCGGCTTTAGCATAATTAATTTGTAAGAACTCAGAGTAAAGTGGGGCTAATTCACTGACTTCTTTCTGGCTTTCTAATTGTGCTTTTTCTTTCGCGGCTAGCTCTGCAGCTGATGCAACCATCAGTACATTGCCTTCCATGCGTTTACCTAAGCCTTTCACTTTAAGAATAATATCTAGGGCTTGCTCCCAAGGCACCTCATCCAGGCGTAAAGTAATGTTACCACCAACCGAATCCGTGGTAACTAGGTTGAAACCATTGGTATCCGCCAGAATTTGCAACACGGTACGAACCGAAATATCTTGGAAGTTAAACGAGATTAACTTGCCTTGGTAAACTGTTTTCTTTTCGTCGCGCTGTTTCTTTTTCACATCGATAACGAAAAGGCTATCAAGCTGGTCGTAACGATATTCAAAATCACCCGCAATTTCCATTTCAAAACGGGTTTTGCCATTAGCCGAGAAAGTTTCAACATTTTTGACTGGCGTAGCAAAGTCCAACACATCCATTACATAAATAAGATCATCTTCTATGTAGGTGCTTTGGAATTCTGCCAATAATTTAGTACCACGCTTACGAATATCCACCGCGATAGTTGAGTTATCTAGTTTAACCAGTAACTGCCCATTGCCTTCTTCACCGCGTTTAAAGTCAATAGATTCAACACTGTTAACAAAGCCTTTAGGTGTCCCTGCAGTTGACGTGACAACTGCGGGCTTAGCAACCACTGGAACTGGTTTTGCAGCCGGTTTAGTCTGCTTCACAGGCTCAACTACTTTTACGGGCTCAGGTGTCGGTTTTACCGTTACAGCAGTTGCAGTTGTGGCTGCTACCGCGGCTTCAACTGGAGCTGGCGTTTGATTTTGTTGAACTGATTCAACAATGGCTTGCTCTTTAGTTGAAGCAGGTTTACGCGAAGCAGTGGCTACATCGCCAAAGCGAACTGTTAACTTGTTATTGTCATGTTGTAAGCGGTAAGGCATTAACTGACGTAATTCGATAATCACCTTCAAGCCATCAGCCGTGCGCTCAGCTTTTACCAACTCAACCCCATCCTTATCAACTGGTACGGGATTAAGCTTTAACACTGAAGATGCATCTTTAACATCAATCACTAATTGATTTGGTCGGTAATGGAGCTTATCGGTATAACGTATAACCGGCTCACTGAACTCCATTTCAAGTTCAACCTTGCCAGCAATTAACGAATTTACATTCAGTTTATTTAACTGTGGCTCGGCATAACCTAGGCTTGAAAACAGTGTCGCCCCTAAAATGGCTGCACTTAGCTTGGCCATATTAATTTTAAGTTTATTGGTGCTCATTTAAGACTTCCCTGCTCTCTCTTATTCTTCTTCGCCAACCAAAGCAATTTGGGTAGTGCGTTCACTCCAACACCCTTCGCCATCTGGTACCAGTTCTAACAAGTTAATTTGATCTTTCTTAACAGAAAGGATCCGTCCGTGATGCTGCCCCATATAATAGCCAGCTTTAACGCGGTGTAATTCACCGCCACTGACTTGCACTAGAGCCCAAAGTTCTTTATCAAGTTCTATGGTGCCGCGCATAAATAGGTTATCAACCGAAAAATACTCCAGAGGCTGTTTCTGCCTTGAGGTATTTGGCTGAGGGCAAGTATCCGGAGCGCCCGGATTGCCTGAAGCAGTTTCGGGTTTAGGAATAGAAAACGGCTTTCGTTTACTTTCACCTAAATAAGGTACTATTTCTATTTCCTGTATTTCAGGAATCTTGTCATTAATAGGATAACTTTTTGACTTAATATTTGCTACATAGGAATTAAGATCGTCATCATTAGCCTGACATCCCATTAGCGATAACAGTAAACCCGTGAGCAGAAGGCGTTTCATTATTTGGCCTCCTTGTAGGTATAAGTTTTGGCTGTTATCTGCACATTTAATATTTCATTATCCACTTTTTTGATATCAATGTTATCTAGGATAATGATACGCGGTAATTTAGCAATATCAGCTGAAAATTGACCTATTTGATCATAGGTACCAACCACTTCTAAGCTGTAAGGAACTTCAACAGAAAACTCTTTTTCTATCTCAGGCAATGGCTTAAAGCGCTTAAATTGCATTCCATTATCGCTACCTATAAAGTTTACGTTATCGAGCAATGTCGACACTTCACTCTTACTGGGTAGCTTTTTCACTAGTTCAGCCAACAGCCCTTCAATTTGTACCATTTGTTCGCGATACGCTTCTAAATTAGAAGCTAAGGCCGCTTTGGTTTCAAACTGCCGTTTTATTTCAAGCTCTTTGGTTTGAGCTTGTTCAAGCGACTTAATTTGATCGTCAAAAATGAAATAATAAAAGCCACCAACAATAAGACCCGCGATGATTAGTAAAAATATGCCTTTGAATAATGGAGGCCAGCTACCGATATTCTCAAAATCTAACTCATTCACATTCATTATTGAGCCCCTCCAGCTTGGTCGTTTGCGACCTGACTCAACACCTCAAAGGTCATATCAAATTTAAACAGTTTGATCGGCTTAGTTTCTGCTGCATAAATCCCACCCAGTGTCTCATTACCAACACGACTTGATTCTTCAATGTTTCTAAACATTCTCGAAATTCTTGATTGGGATTCACCTTTACCACTAATGGCTATTTTCACATCGTTGAAACTCAGGCTCTCTAAAAATACACCATTTGGGGTAATTTCAGGTAATGAGTTAAATAAATCAGTAGGCCAATTGCGACGATCTTGCAATTGTTGAATCAGATTAATGCGTTTTTCTACTTCCGCTTTTTTCTCTTTGATATTCTTAATCTCTGCAATCTGACGGTCTAAAATACTAATCTCATTATTTAGAAAAGCATTACGCTGATTTTGTTTATCTATTTCACCATCGAGGTAAACTTTACCACCGAACATTAACGCGCCAGTGACTAAACAAACCAAAAATAGCAGACCATAAAAATCTTTTTCTTTACGCTTACGCTGGGCTTCGCGCCAAGGCAGTAGGTTTATATTTGACATGGTGTAAAACTCCTCAATGCCAACCCTAATGCCGTCATATATTTAGGTCCATTCATGGCCATTAACTTTTCATCGGCTGAATTAGCATAGCTAAACTCGGTAAACGGGTTAGCAAGCAGTAATGGGATTTCTAATTCAGATTCAATCTGACTGACCAACTCAGGTAATAAGTTACCACCACCGGTTAACACTAATTTATCAACTTTGGAAAAACCACTCGAGCTACAAAATAACTGAATATTTCGTCGTATGTGCTGAATAGCCGAGGTGACAAATGGCGCTAACACATCACTGTCATAATCTGCTGGCAAGGTGTTAGCAAGCTTATCTTTCTCCGCTTGCTCAACACTCATGCTATAAAAATTGGCAATGGCTTGAGTAAAGTTATGACCACCATAGTTTTGCACCCGCGCATAAACCGTTTCGCCTTTATTCATCATAGCAAAGGTCATCATTGATGCGCCGATATCAATAGCCGCAACCACCTTATCGTACTCATCATCGGTCAAAACCAGCTGGCAAGCACGGCCTAACGCATGAGACTCGATATCGATAACCTTGGGCTCTAATCCAGCATCTTCGATACAAGAAGCCTTAGTCACGATAGTATCGGTACGAGCGGCGCTAATAAGTACATCGTTACGTGATGGATCAGCTAGGTTTTTATTCAACACTTCAAAATCGATACTGATTTCATCGATAGGGAACGGTATTAAGTGCTCGGCTTCAAGTTCAATTTGCCCTTCAAGCTCAGACTCACTGAGGTCTGCGTCCATTTGTACGACGCGGGTATAAACATCAGCCCCCGAAACAGCGGCAGCTGCATACTTAAATTTAGCAGGAAAGTTACGTTTAACCTGCTTGATAACCTGAGCCACTTTATCAACTTCGATTAGTTGGCGATCAGAGATGGCACCTTTAGGCACAGTCATTTCTGCAACACCTTCAACTTTATAGCTTTTACCCGATTTACTTAGGGCAACAGCCTTCACAGAATGCGATCCTAAATCGATTCCGATCATAGCGTAGGTTTGCTTTTTCCTTAATCCTGATAACATAACGTCCCAGTTCTATCTTGATAACTAAGTGAAAAGTAGCGTATTTTAGCCGCTATAATAAGCGCAAATATATCTTTCTTCCAATGCTTTAAATCACAAATCACTGTTTAACTGCAAGATATAAAGGATATACTAGCCACTCTTTGTGTTTTTTGTTAACTAAGTAGGAATTTTCATGTGGAAATGGTTTAAGCGATTACTCTTAGTCGCACTATTTTTAGGTTTTGCCGGTGTCGCTGCAATCGTTGGCATGTATTACTATGTCAAACCTGAACTTCCTGACGTAAAAACCATAACCGAAGTCCAACTGCAAACCCCAATGAAGGTTTACAGCAGCGATGGCAAGCTCATTTCACAATTTGGTGAAAAGCGCCGTATTCCTCTTGCCATCGAAGAAATTCCACAACAGATGATTGATGCCTTTTTAGCAACAGAAGACAGTCGTTTCTATCAGCATCCAGGGATAGATCCCATAGGTATCGTGCGTGCAGCTTCCGTTTATCTTGCCAGTGGTCACGCAAAACAAGGCGCGAGTACCATCACTCAACAAGTAGCGCGTAACTATTTCCTAACACGTGAAAAAACTCTAATTCGCAAGATTAAAGAAGTATTTATTGCCCTGCATATCGAGCAACTGCTTACCAAAGATGAGATTCTGGCACTCTACTTAAATAAAATATCACTTGGTTATCGGTCTTATGGCGTTGGCGCGGCAGCACAAGTTTATTACGGAAAATCGGTTGATGAACTCACATTAGCACAAACCGCAGTGATAGCAGGCTTGCCTAAGGCACCGTCTAAACTCAACCCGATCTATTCACCTGAAAATGCAAGGGCCCGTCGCGCCGTCGTATTAATGCGTATGTTAGAAGAAGGCCACATTACTCGAGCGCAATATGATGAAGCTAATGCAGCCCCTATTACAGCCCGCTACCATGGTGCTGAAATTGAACTTAATGCTCCTTTTGTTGCGGAAATGGCGCGGCAAGAGCTAGTTAATATGTTAGGTGAAGATCAAGCCTACAGCCAAGGTCTAAATGTTTACACCACAGTGACCGAAAAACCACAGCTCGCGGCCAATGCCGCCTTAGTTAATAACTTATTAAGCTATGATTTACGCCATGGTTTTCGAGGCCCAATCGAAAAACTCTGGGACGAAACTAAAGGTGAAGCGCCTTGGACAATGCAACGCATTTTTGATCATTTAGCTGAACAACCTTTTTATAATGTTCTCTCTCCTGCTGTCGTAACTAAGGTGAATGACAAAGACATTGAAGTACTGGTGAAGGGTGGCAAAGCCGGTAATATTAATTGGGATGGGCTAAAATGGGCTCGCCGTTTTGTTAATGATAAGCGCCAAGGCCCTGCGCCTAAACGCGCAAGTGAAATCGTGAGTGCAGGAGACATGGTCTGGGTTAGAGCTGATGGTGAAAATCTAAAGTTGTCTCAGCTACCAGACACTTCCGGTGCATTTGTTGCTATAAACCCTAAAGATGGCGCAATCCAAGCTCTTTCGGGTGGTTTTGATTTTAAACAGAGCAAGTTTAACCGAGCAACCATGGCAAAACGCCAAGTCGGTTCAAATATCAAACCTTTCCTCTATTCAGCAGCATTGGAAAATGGCTACACCCTATCAACTTTAGTGAACGACTCACCTATAAACCATTGGGATGCGAGTCTTGGTAAAGCTTGGCGACCAAAGAACTCCCCCGCAGTCTATGATGGTCCAATTCGGATCAGGGTTGCGCTAGCTAAATCTAAAAACGTGGTTTCTGTCCGCCTAATTCGTAGCGTTGGCGTTGAAGGCGTTATTAATCATCTAACTAAATTCGGCTTCAACAAAGAAGACTTACCACCCTATGAAACCTTAGCCCTTGGCGCTGCTGAGCTTACCCCACTTGAGGTCGCAACGGCATATGCAATCTTGGCTAACGGCGGCTTTAAAATATCGCCTTATATTATCTCCCGCGTGGAAGATGCATATGGAAATCTCATTTATCAAGCTGCGCCCGACCTTGCTTGTATGACTTGTGGCCCAGAAGTTCCTGTCGCAGGTCAGCCGCTAACAGAGGAGCAAGCGCTCGCTCAATTTGATGAAGAGATTCTTACCTCAACAGAATTAGAGAATAAGCTGGAACCACAACAAGATGGGCAAACTTATCAGCCACCTACATCCAAAATGGCTAAGCGCGTGATTTCAGGCGCTAACGCATTTTTGATAAAGGAGGCCCTTTATAGTGCAATCTGGGGTGGAAAGGCTAATGGAGAGCACTGGAATGGTACCGGCTGGCGTGCAGCTAAAGAGCTAAAACGTCACGATATTGCAGGTAAGACCGGTACAACTAACGAAGCCAGAGACGCTTGGTTCTCGGGAATGACACCTTACTCGGTTGCCACGGCATGGGTTGGGTTTGACAATCATAGCCGAACCTTAGGTTATGCCGCTTACAACCCTAATCTTGGTAATCAACAAGTTACGGGTGGCGAATTTGGTGGACGCACAGCACAGCCTGCTTGGATTGAGTTTATGTCAAGCTTTTTGGAAGATCATCCTGAGCAACCCAAAACCATTCCAGCCGACATAGTCAAAAAAGTCATTGATTTAGAAACAGGGCTACTCGCTAACGCTTCAGGAAGAGAGGCGCGCACGGAATACTTCGAAGAAGGTACCGAGCCAAACCGTTATGTTCCGGAAGACCAATCCGACATCTTCACTAATCCAGATGAAGAAAGTGAGTTATTCTAGGTAACATATCTCGTTGCGTTAAGGCTCAGTCCTTAACGCAACGTTGTCTACAATTATTGTGCTTTTTTACTTATTTTTTGTTTAATCAGTTTACCCAGCTCATTGAAGCAAGGTCTTCTGACACTATTTTTTCGATAGAGCAACACGATTTCACGGGCAGGTTTGGGGTCGGAAAAAGGCACATAAACTAAACCATCCTTATTTCGCCCTTTCGGCACCGCTAAACGCGGCAGTAAAGTAATGCCAATTCCCGAACTCACCATATGACGTAACGTTTCTAGGCTCGTAGCCTTAAACGTGGTGTCTTCATCGGCCCCCGCCGTAAAACAAAATCCCATGGCTTGATCTCGCAAGCAATGGCCATCCTCTAACATGAGCACCCGCTCACCTCTTAGCTTAGCCAGATCAATTTGTGGCTGCTCTGCCCACTTATGCCCCTGTGGCACCACCAGCTCTAGGGACTCATGATACAAGCTGATATGTCCGTAACCTTCCATTCCAGGCAACAAAGCCAAGATCAAACAATCAAGCTCTCCTTCCTCTAGCTGGCGAAGCAAAACATGGGTTTGATTTTCATAAAGATAGACATCGAGCTCAGGAAAAGCCTGACGCATAGGAGGAACAATTGCAGGCAACAAATAGGGGGCAACGGTCGGAATTAAACCAACATGTAAGGGGCCATTCATTGGCTCACTGTAAGAGCGCGCAGCTTCTTTGATTTGTTTTACATCCAATAAAACCTTGCGCGCTTTTGCCGCGATATCCAAACCCGCCTGAGTAAATAATACCTTGCGCGAAGATCGCTCCATCAAAAGCACACCCAACTCATCTTCCAGCTTACGAATTTGGCCGCTTAAGGTAGGCTGGCTGACAAAGCACTTCTCCGCCGCCTTGCGAAAATGCTTTAACTCCTCGAGCGCAACCAAATATTCCAGATCTCTAATATTCATTCTACAAATTCCAAATTACCTAAGACTGGTTACATATTCAGCAAAAACACCACTGACTTCGCATAAATAACCTATTGGTAAACATCATTCACCTCTAACATCTTTATAAATACAGATTTAAGCGTTAACATGCCAGCGGATTATTTATTTATAAAAACATGACTATCATGTTTTAAACACATTGAGGGAGAAGAAAATGTGTTGGCGTAAATTAGCAGTATTAACTTCAGCGATACTATTGGGCGCTTGTGGCGGTAGTGGTACAGATATTAGTGGAGGTAATGAGGGGACAACACCTAGTTCAGAGCCTACTCAATCACCTAGCGTGGAACCTAGTATCTCTCCTTCTGATGCTCCAAGCAATAAAGTTGTTTTAACTATTCCAGCTGAAATATTGGAGTTAGATAGAAAAAACAACACTATTCCTTTCCCTTATACCCTCGACTTGGTGCCATCTTTTGATGCTAAATACAGCATGGAAATCACGGGCACAGCGATTATGGGTGAAGACTATGATATTGAACCTAAAGACACGCTGACCTTTACTTCGGGAAATAAAACAGCAATCTTAAGTTTAACCACATATCAATCATCGACTCCACGAGGTGGACGCACCCTAAAAATACGTTTCTCTAATGATGAAGGACAAGAAGCAACCCAAACCTTTATTATTTCTGGCGATGTTCGTTTAAACGATACAGGTATGGAAACATTTTCTGATGAAACTGACTACAATCTTTCATTAGAACCAACGTCTCATCCCGGCCAAGATGCCAGCAGAGGTTTTGATGTTGTCAATATCGATGATGATAAAGCTGATGCACCTTATTACAAAGATGGCTCAGAGCGTAGCTCTGGCACTGCTCAATATTTGGGGCAAGCTGGCTTTCGTTATACCAAGCTAGACTTTGCAGGTAATGAGTTAAATGCCAACGCGGCAGATTGGCGTTGTGTAAAAGATGAAATTACCGGAATGGTATGGGAGCGTAAAGCTCCCTTTAATGCTATTTTCACTGCTCTAGATCCTGCGGCAGAGCCTCCAGGGCCCGGAGAACCAGATAAACGAAAAATTTTCTATTTTTCAACGACTCCTAGTAATTTTAATGCCGTTAATTTTAAGTATCCTTGGTTAGACACAAATACAATGACTAATGGAGGCAAGGCTGGCTGGTTTAGCGGATTTGATAGTGGAGCGTTACCAAATAACGCTCCTTATCAGCCAGCCAACTCTATTTGTGCCTATCAACTTCGCCCAAGAGATAATGCTATTTACTGCTCAACAGAAGACTATGTTCGTGAAGCCAGCGATCTTGGCGTTTGCGGTTTTACCGATTGGCAACTGCCTACAGTTGAACAATTTCGAAGCGTGTTCAATTACCAAAATATCTCAAATGGCGAAAAAGACATTTTAGACAAATTCTTTTTTGATTGTGCAAGTGATGATTGCTTAATTGAAAACGGTGCCACCAATTTATACTGGACAGCAACTTCTTCAGCAGAGCAACCTGGCAGCGCGATGTGTTTTAACCTAACCAGTGGTCAATTACAGCTTTGCTCTAAACTTGAGTCAAACAAAGTTATGATAGTTAGAAGAGATGATAAGTCACTTGTCAATAACAACCCAACGCCAAGTAACGAGCCTACACCTTAATAGGAGGAGTAAAACCAATGAAATTATTTAATACCTTCCTGCTTGCAAGTGTAGCCTTAACAAGTGCTTCATCTTTTGCTGCAGATACTTACTGTAATAGCAACATAAAGAAAGACTACGTGCCAGCGCACTTTGTGTCTCTAAACGACGGAACAATCAAAGATACGCGCACAGGGTTAGTGTGGTCTCTTTGTAGTCTTGGTCAAACATGGGCTTTGGATCAAAATGGTAAAGAAACATGCAAAGGGACACCGACCTCATTCCCTACGTGGAAAAGTGCACTAGAAGCCGTTGTTTCAGAAAATACAACCCCAACTTTAACAGCGAATGATTGGCGGATGCCCAATATCAAAGAGCTAGACTCGATTGTAGACAGAAGTTGCTACAATCCATCAATTAACCAGGATATTTTTCCTAATACTTATCCTGTTAACTACTATTCAAGCACGCCATACAAGGGCTCAGATGATAGTGTAGCGGGTAGCAATTATGATCATATTACATCAAGAATCATTAGCTTTCGTACAGGACTTGAAAATCCAATACGACCCGAAGGGCAAACCAGAGAGTCTTATTCAGTTCGGCTAGTGCGCTGTGGCGAGTGGCCTGTTACTGATGCTTGCAAAGCAAAATAAATAAAAAAGCCCTTCATTTGAAGGGCTTTTTATTCCTAACGACAAAACATTTGGCTCCCTATTTTGCCTGCATATACCCCTCTGGCATTTCAATTTGCGCCACACCGGATTCCACCGCAGCCTCGGCGACCGCTCTTGCTACTTTTGGCAATAGACGCGCATCCATGGGCTTAGGGATAATGTAGTCTCGACCAAAGCTCAACTTACTCTCACCGCTGGCGGCTAACACTTCTGCTGGTACTGGCTCTTTGGCTAGTTCGCGAATGGCATGGACTGCAGCCACCTTCATCTCATCGGTAATGGCGCGAGCACGTACGTCTAAGGCACCACGGAATATAAACGGAAAGCAAAGCACGTTATTCACTTGGTTAGGGTAATCGCTGCGCCCAGTGGCCATGATTAAATCATCACGCACGCTGTGGGCAAGTTCAGGTTTAATTTCAGGATCTGGGTTTGAACACGCAAATATGACAGGATTTGGCGCCATTAATGCAACGGCTTCAGCGGGTAAAACATCTGGGCCAGACACACCGACAAACACATCCGCTCCCGCAATCACGTCTTCAAGGGTACGTTTATCGGTATTGTTAGCAAACAGCTTCTTATATTCGTTCAGATCATCGCGACGAGTATGGATCACGCCCTTACGATCGAGCATATAGATTTTCTCGCGCATCGCGCCACACTTGATCAATAGCTCCATACAGGCAATCGCGGCAGCGCCCGCGCCCATACAAACTATGGTCGACTCAGCAATATTCTTGCCTTGGATCTCGAGCGCATTGATCATGCCAGCTGCAGTTACTATCGCGGTGCCATGTTGATCATCGTGAAACACGGGAATGCTACAACGCTGGACGAGCGCCTTTTCAATCTCAAAACACTCTGGCGCTTTAATATCTTCAAGGTTGATACCACCAAAGGTGTCGGCAATATTCGCAACCGTGTTAACAAACTCTTCCGCAGTGCGGTGTTTTACTTCAATATCAATCGAGTCGAGGCCTGCAAAGCGTTTAAATAATAAAGCTTTACCTTCCATAACTGGCTTTGATGCCAATGGCCCCAAATTACCTAAGCCCAAAATAGCACTACCATTGGTGATAACAGCGACTAGATTACCTTTACCCGTGTAGCGATAAACCTCGTCCGGATTCATGGCTATTTCTTTAACCGGCTCGGCCACACCTGGGCTGTAAGCCAGCGCCAAGTCTTTTGCGGTTTCGGCGGGTTTAGTTAATTCTATGCTAATTTTACCAGGTGTCGGTAAGGCGTGATAATCAAGGGCTTGCTGGCGCGCATCTGTCATGATGTTAGATCCAATATCCTGTTTCGGAAAAAGAAAGTACTAAAATAAAGAAATGTGATGATAGTCAAGTATTGACCAAATTCCCAGCAAAAACAAAAGAGGAATAAATCAATTGCTAGAATAGTGAGCAGATGTTACGAACAGGTAAATTTTAAGTATAAAAAAAGGCGCCTTAGCGCCTTTAATTGAACATTTTGCAAGCTTACTTTTTGCCAAGTACCGCAAAACGTTTCTTGAATTTGTCAACACGACCACCAGTATCAACAACACGTTGAGTACCTGTGTAGAATGGGTGACATGCACCACATACGTCTAGGTTTAGGTCTTTACCAACGGTAGACTTAGTCGCGATTACGTTGCCACAAGAACAAGTAGCAGTAATTTCTTTGTATTCTGGGTGGATACCAGCTTTCATAGGAATAACCTCGTTAGGGCCGTGTCGCCATCTGGTCAGATCTTGCCAGATACCACACGTAATTAATAAAGTGCAAATATGCACGGGAATTTTAGGGGGCGAATAATAATCCATCAGTTGGCCGCTAGCAAGCTTTGCTTTGCGATATTTGCACTCTTATTTTGCCTCGCTTGCCGTTACACTAATGCGAACTCTTATTGCAGCTAAACGTCTATGATTTGTACCCTTGCTTTGCCTGTGCCACTGCGTCGACATTTTGATTACCTGATCCCCGAAGGGAGTCAGGTTGATGTGGGTTGCCGCGTTAAAGCCCCCTTTCGCAATAAAGACAAAATTGGCCTAGTGATCGCGGTTAAAGAGACCAGCGAATTTGACATTGCTAAGCTAAAATCCTTAACAGAAATCATCGACACCCAACCTATCATTCCACCAGCAATGCTCAAATTGTTTCGCTGGGCCAGTGACTACTATCACCATCCTCTCGGCGATGTGGTTGCACAAGCGTTACCCGCTTTACTCAAACAGGGCGAGCCCGATACCTTAAAGTCGTCGACCTTATGGCAACTCACCCTTCAAGGCCAGCAAGCCGAGTCGACTTTGTTTAAACGCAGTCCCAAACAACTCGCGGCATGGACTTTGTTAAAGGGGAAAAGCTTAACCAGCAGCGAACTCAACCAAGCAGATGTCAGCTCCGCCACGTTAAATGCACTGGCCAACAAAGGACTTGCCGAGAAAACTCAACAGCAAGGCAAATTTCAAACCGATTGGAATAAGCCTTTCGCACTCAGCGAAACCAAGCCGGAGCTTAATACCGAGCAAGCCATCGCCGTAGCCAGCATTAATAACGCTGATTCCTTTGCTTGTTACTTACTCGAAGGGGTAACAGGCAGCGGTAAAACCGAAGTTTACTTAAACCTGATCGAACACGTTTTAATTCAGGGCAAACAAGCTCTCGTGTTGGTGCCCGAGATAGGCCTAACCCCACAAACCGTGGCGCGGTTTAAATCTCGATTTAACGTGCCAATATATTTAGTGCATTCCGAATTAACGGATCGCGAGCGCTTAGATACTTGGTTACATGGCCGAGTAGGCAGCGCAGCCATTGTGATTGGCACACGCAGCGCCATTTTCACGCCGATGCTTAACCTAGGCATTATCATTATCGACGAAGAGCACGATAGCTCTTTTAAACAACAAGAAATGTTTCGTTATCATGCGCGCGATCTCGCCGTGATGCGCGCCATGCGAGAACAAGTTCCGATCGTGCTTGGCTCAGCCACGCCATCGTTAGAAAGCCTGAATAACGCCTTAACCGGAAAATATCACCATTTAAGTCTAAAACAGCGCGCGGGTAATGCTCAGCACGCCCGCCATTACTTGCAAGATATTAAAAATGTTCAACTGAGTGCTGGACTGTCACCGCAACTGATGGAGTTGATGCACAAGCACTTGAAGCAAGGCAATCAGGTGATGCTGTTTTTAAATCGTCGCGGTTATGCACCTGCATTGCTATGCCATGAATGTGGCTGGCTCGCCAAATGCCAGCGTTGTGATGCGTTTTATACTTGGCATCAAGGTGATAACGCGATGATTTGCCATCATTGTAATAGCCACCGAAGCGTGCCTTATCAATGTGAAGATTGTGGTTCAACGCAATTGGTTGGCGCAGGCGTGGGCACCGAGCAACTCGAGCAAACCTTGGCCGAGTTATTCAGCCAATATAAAGCGGTACGTATTGATCGCGACAGCACAAGACGCAAGGGCAGCCTAGCCGACTATTTAGAGGGCATTCACAAAGGTGAATACCAAATTTTAATCGGCACGCAAATGCTCGCCAAGGGCCATCATTTCCCCGATGTTACCTTAGTGGGCATCTTAGATGTCGACAGCTCACTATTTAGCAGTGATTTTCGCGCACCAGAAAAATTAGCCCAATTGTTTACTCAAGTAGCAGGACGCGCCGGTCGCGCCAGCAAGCCCGGTCAAGTGGTACTTCAAAGCCATCATCCTGAGCATTATTTACTGCAGGATCTTGTCAATAATGGCTATCAAGATTTTGCCCGCAGCGCTCTCTCCGAGCGCCAAGATGCATTATTGCCGCCCTTTGCATTTCAAGCCTTGTTTCGCGCCGAAGCCACTTATGCCAATTTACCGCTGACGTTCCTTGAGGAAATAAAGGCCATATTTGAGCCTTATGCCCAGCAATATCAACAGATAGAGCTGATTGGACCAATGCCTGCCATTATGGAGCGCCGCGCCGGCAAATATCGTTTTCAACTGCTAATTCAAGCGCCGAGTCGAGCATTGATTGCAGGCCTACTCAGCTCCTGTATAACCGAGGTGGAAAAGCTTAAGTCTGCGGTTAAAGTACGCTGGTCCCTCGACATCGACCCGACGGACTTTATTTAGACATATACCTCGCGTGCTTTGCGCCCGTTTCCGTTCTGGTTTTCGCGGCGCAGACACGTTAAAATCGGGCTCTTATTTTTTTAGTCTCAGATTTATTGGCGGTCATCCTGAATGAAACAGCAACTTCAACAACTACTTGAGCAAACAGTCGCGTCCCTAAAGCAACAAGGCATCATCCCTGCCGAGGCCGAGCCACGAATTCAAGTTGACCGAACCAAAGACAAAGCTCACGGCGATCTTGCTACTAACTTGGCGATGATGTTAGCCAAAGCCGCGGGGAAAAACCCACGCGAGTTAGCGCAGTTAATTATCGACAACCTGCCACAATCTAGCCTGATTACTAAGGTAGATATTGCGGGTCCGGGTTTTATCAACTTCTTCCTAAATCCAGCTTGGTTGGTTGAGCAAATCGATGTAGCGCTGGCTGATGAACGTCTAGGTATTAGCCAAGTCGAAGCCCCACAAACTATAGTGGTGGATTATTCATCGCCTAACTTAGCCAAAGAAATGCACGTGGGTCACTTACGTTCATCCATTATTGGTGATGCCGTAACCCGCACCCTTGAATTTCAAGGTCATCACCTGATTCGTCAAAACCACGTAGGCGACTGGGGAACCCAATTTGGCATGTTGTTAGCCTATATGGAAGAGCTGCAAGCCAAGGGGGAAGAGATCGATTCAAACCTTGCCAACCTCGAAGTGTTTTATCGCGCCGCCAAACAACGTTTTGATGAGTCAGAAGATTTTGCCGCTCGCGCCCGTAACCTAGTGGTGGAACTACAAGGGGGTGATGAGCACTGTAACAAACTATGGCGTGAGTTTAACGAAGTGAGCTTGTCTCACTGTCAAGAAACCTACGACCGCTTAGGTGTTAGCCTAAAGCGCAGCGATGTGCGTGGTGAAAGTGCTTACAATGACGACCTTGCGCAAGTAGTCGCTGACTTAGACCAACTGGGTTTATTACAGCAAGACCAAGGTGCTAACTGTGTTTTTCTCGATGAGTTTAAAAACAAAGAAGGCGAGCCTTTACCGGTTATCATCCAGAAAAAAGACGGCGGCTACCTATATGCCACCACAGATTTAGCTGCGATGCGTTATCGTCAAAAAGTCCTTAATGCGGATCGAGTTTTGTATTTTGTGGACGCTCGCCAAGGCTTACATTTCCAGCAAGTATTTACCGTTGCGCGCAAGGCAAACTTTGTTAAGCCAACAACCAGCCTAGAGCACATGCCGTTTGGCACCGTGATGGGCGAAGACGGCAAGCCGTTTAAAACACGCTCTGGCACCGTGGCTAAGCTAGCAGACCTTTTAACCGAAGCGCAAAATCGCGCCTACGAGCTGGTTAAATCGAAAAATCCCGATATGGCCGAACAAGACTTACGCAGCATCGCTGATGTGGTCGGTATCGCTTCGGTGAAATATGCAGATCTGTCGAAAAACCGCACCAGCGACTATATGTTTAGCTTTGATCAGATGCTGAGCTTTGAAGGTAATACCGCTCCTTACCTGTTATATGCTTACACTCGTGTGGCAAGCGTATTTGAAAAAGCGGGAATTGCGCCAGAGCAGCTAACGGGTCAGGTTATCTTAAATCATGAGAAAGAAATCGATTTAGCCGGTAAGTTGGTGCAATTTAATGAAGTTATCGCCAGTGTTGCTCGCCTCGGCTACCCACATTTATTGTGTAACTACTTATATGAGCTAGCGGGATTGTTCTCTAGCTTCTATGAAGCGTGCTCAATTCTTAAAGCTGAAGATGAAGCGCAAAAACAAAGCCGCTTGAAGCTAGCTTGGCTAACCGCTCGCACCCTCAAACAAGGCCTTAGCTTACTGGGCATTGATACCTTGGAGCGTATGTAATGGCGAGGGACTACGTCAGCAATCAACCTAAAAAGCGCAAAAGCA
Organism: Motilimonas thetidivivens; assembly: GCF_046452435.1. Taxonomy (NCBI): domain Bacteria; kingdom Pseudomonadati; phylum Pseudomonadota; class Gammaproteobacteria; order Alteromonadales; genus Motilimonas; species Motilimonas thetidivivens. Next base: position 11,551 of record NZ_JBKFDK010000019.1, on the reverse strand, counting down.
ATGCCAAGCGTAGTCCTGCCAAATCTGCTGGACCCAGCCCTCTGCCGATCGTTGCTATCGTTATTGCGGTATTAGGTTTATCGGGTTTCGGCTATTTTCTGTACAGCATCAGTGGTTCGGCGCAACAAGATGATGTCAGCGAAGCCGTTGTTGCTGAAGTACCAACACCAAAGCCTAAACCGGTTAGCACAGAAAAACCGCTACCAGAAAAACCCAAGGAAAAATGGGACTACATAGAGCAACTTGAAAACAAGGAAGTGGAAGTGGATGTGCCAGACGATCCACCACCCGCCATTCCTTATCAAATGCAATGCGGCTCTTTCAGGGCAATGGATCAAGCCGAGACCTTAAAAGCCACCATTGCTTTTCAAGGGCTTGAAAGTCAAATCCGTAAGGTGAATGGCAGTTCAGGCATTTGGTACAAAGTGATATTGGGTCCTTACGAGCGCAAACGCGCGGCGCAAACAGACTCGCACAAGCTCAATCGAGCAGGTATTCGCAACTGTCAAATCTGGCAGTGGCAAGGGCCTCTGCCAAAGTAACGCGATTAATCCCCACTCAAGTGGGGATTTTTTTCGGGAAAAACCCCTAACCACGCTTGAAAATGAGATCTCCCCCCCCCATCTTAGTTTTTATCTTGCAAGATATCTTGCGCTTGAATACTGATGAGGTATCCCGTGACTACGATAGTTTCAGTTCGCCGTGGTAATAAAGTTGTAATTGGTGGCGATGGCCAAGTCTCACTTGGCAATACAGTAATGAAAGGTAACGCCCGTAAAGTTCACCGTCTTTATAATGGCAAGGTTTTAGCAGGATTTGCCGGCGGTACGGCAGATGCATTCACCTTGCTAGAACGCTTTGAAGCCAAGCTACAAGCTCACCAAGGCCATTTAGAGCGTGCCGCGGTAGAGCTCGCCAAAGATTGGCGCACCGATCGTATGCTACGTAAATTAGAAGCCTTATTGGCGGTAGCCGATAAAGAAAAATCTTACATTATTACCGGTAATGGTGATGTGGTGCAGCCCGAGCATGATTTGATTGCCATTGGCTCAGGTGGTGCATTTGCCCAATCTGCCGCACTCGCCCTGCTTGAAAATACCGACCTTGAGGCTGACGCTATTGTCGAAAAAGCCCTGACTATTGCGGGCAACATTTGTGTCTATACCAACACTAACCAGACCATTGAAGTACTGGAATACTAACCCATTTTTCGTCAGCTAACTGACACTAAGACAGGATTATTTTATGTCTGAAATGACGCCTAGAGAAATAGTAAGTGAATTAGATGACCACATCATAGGTCAAGATAAAGCAAAACGAGCGGTTTCAATTGCCCTACGTAACCGCTGGCGTCGCATGCAATTAGAGCCAAGCATCCGCCAAGAAGTCACACCAAAGAACATCTTAATGATCGGCCCAACGGGTGTGGGTAAAACCGAAATTGCGCGTCGTTTAGCAAAATTAGCTAATGCACCTTTCATTAAGGTTGAAGCCACTAAGTTCACCGAAGTGGGCTATGTAGGTAAAGAAGTCGAAACCATTATCCGCGATTTAGCTGATGTGGCGCTAAAAATCACCCGTGAACAAGAAATGGAAAAGGTGAAGTTTCGCGCTGAAGAGCAAGCCGAAGAGCGTATTCTTGATGCCCTGTTACCACCGGCTAAAACCAGCTGGGATAACAGTGACAGCAAGCCAGAAGAAGGTCATGCCCGCCAAGTATTTCGCAAAAAGCTACGCGAAGGTCAGCTAGATGATAAAGAAATCGAAATAGATGTTGCCGTGCCGCAAGTGGGTGTGGAAATAATGGCGCCTCCGGGCATGGAAGAAATGACCAACCAGCTACAAGGCATGTTCCAAAGTCTATCGGGCAACAACACCACTAAAAAACGCAAGCTTAAGGTAAAAGAAGCCCTTAAAGCCTTAGTGGAAGAAGAAGCAAGCAAGCTGATTAATCCTGAGGAGCTCAAGGAAAAGGCGATCTTTGCTGCTGAAAACAACGGCATCGTTTTTATTGATGAAATTGACAAGATCTGTAAGCGAGGCGAATCTTCTGGCCCAGATGTATCCCGTGAAGGGGTTCAACGCGACCTATTGCCATTGGTTGAAGGTTCAACCGTAAGTACCAAACACGGCATGATCCGCACCGACCACATTTTATTTATTGCATCGGGTGCGTTCCAAATTGCCAAGCCTTCTGACTTGATCCCTGAGTTACAAGGCCGTTTACCTATTCGCGTTGAATTAGAAGCACTAAAAGCAGAAGATTTTGTGCGCATCTTAACCGAGCCTCACGCATCGTTAACCGAGCAGTATACCGCCTTAATGGCCACCGAAGGGGTGAAAGTGGAGTTTACCGAAGAAGGTATTCGCCACATCGCCGATGCCGCTTGGAAAGTGAATGAGAAAACCGAAAACATTGGTGCTCGCCGTTTACACACTGTCATGGAGCGCTTAATGGAATCACTCTCTTTTGATGCTTCTGAGCGTGATGGCGATAGCATTATCATAGATAAAGACTATGTGGTTAATGCCCTTGATGAGCTAGTCGAAGACGAAGATCTCAGCCGCTTTATTCTGTAAGCAACTGAGATTGAGTGAATAGGCCGCCAACGTGCGGCCTTTTTTATTGTAACAAAGCCTTGGCGTAACGAATCGGAATAGCGTAAGAAATACCGCTGGGATTGGTTAACGCAGCTTCTTTTGAGCCTTGTACAAATACTTTATTGATCACGCCTATCACGGCTCCGGTATTGGGATCATAGACAGGGCTACCACTATTACCCGGATAAGCGGTCGCATCTAACTGAAACACCTTATAAGGCTTACGTAACTGTTTAAGCATTTGCGGGGTAATTTGTTGGCTATTAATTTGCGGCGTCGCAATTGGAGTAATGGCCGATACAATACCGCGATGCGTCGCCGGATAAAGCCCTAAAATGGCGCCAATGGGGTAACCGGTAAACGCGATACTTTGGCCTTCACGAACTTGAGTGTCATCCCCTAAGCGTAACGGTGTTAATTTCACCCCACTCATTTTTAGTATGGCTAAGTCATGTACTCGATCCGAGGCAATAACCGTCGCATCATAAACCTTGGGCTTACTCCCTTGGCCTACAAATACCACCAGTTGTTCACGCTTACTGGCATTTAAGTCGCTTGGCACGACGTGATAGTTAGTCACAATGAGGCTACCATCGCCAATCGCAAAGCCGGTTCCGCTAAATTCAGATCTCGGGCTGCCCGTAGGACTATGGCTACCGACTGCCACAATGGATGCTTTAACGCGCGCAACGGTGTCGACCAATTTAGCATGTACAACTTGGCTAATTGCCCATAACAACAGCACCCAGCTTAACTTGATAAAGTGTGAACGATTCATTTGGTTGCCTGTTTTGACAAACTATTAAGCTAAGTTTAGTCGATCGAATCGCGCAAGAATCGAAAATTACTCCATACTTTCAATATGTCGATGTTGGAGCTGTCTCTTCATGAATCATGCGAAAAGCAATCATCAGTTAGATTTTCAGGCAAGCACCGCCCCCTCGCCGCACCTTAACTCTAACTCAGATCACCTAGCCACTCATCAATGGCCACAAGGGAATATCCCGCAGAATAACGAACGCTATTTAGTCCCTATTTTCGCCGGCGGCGGCACTCGTCTGCCTGCTCATATTGGCATTTTACAAGCTTTGCATGATTTAGAGGTCAATTTTGATCACCTCGTCGGCGTGTCTGGCGGAAGTATTATCAGTTCATTGTATGCCAGCGGCTTAAGTCTCGACACCATAAAAGGCATCGCGCTCGAAACCGACTTTGAGCAATTTAAGGGATTTTCGTTACTTAGTTTATTGCGCAATGGCGGGCTTTGTTCTGGCGACAAGTTTGAGGCTTGGTTAGATCATCAGCTTGGTGGCAAACGTTTTGCCGACTTACCTATCAATCTGCATGTTGTTGCTACAGACGTTCGCTCAGGCACACCTGTGGTATTTGATGCGATTAACACACCCAATGAGAAAGTATCGCGTGCGGTGCGGTTTTCCATGTCAATTCCACTCATTTTTGCCTTTAAACCCTATGAGAACCACTTGATGGTCGATGGCAGCATTTTATCCGAAGATGCCTTACATCAAGACTGGGCCGATAACGGCACTCCAGTGATTTGCTTTCGTTTACGCGGCGATGGTGATACTCACCCCATCAACACCAACAAACTGTTCCCGTTAGCCTCTTATATTTCATTGCTAATTCGCACCTTTATGACAACCATTTCAAGGGAATACGTTAATGAAAAATTTTGGCACCGAACTATAGTGGTCAACACAGGCAACACCTCACCGGTCGACTTTCATATGTCGATGGAAGATAAACAAAGACTTTACACCATAGGCTATGAGACGGCGGTGAATGTCGTCCCCGTGAAAATTTGGCATAACCTCAACAAATGAACCCAAATATCGGCAAAAGTAGCAAGCAATATGGGTATTTCAATACAACATCACTATAAACATCTACACTATCACAGATACACAGAACACTTATTCCATATTATTATACTCATATAGCAATACAGCTTACCCCTTTAATCATTTGGAGAGCTTTATGAAACTACGTCTTATTCCTTTTGCTGCAGCAGCCCTTGTTCTTAGTGCATGTACTAGTAACAACGCACCTCAAGATCTTAATGCAGCGGATATCACCGGACAAAAGTGGCATTTAATCACCGTCGATGGCGAGCCAGTTATGCCGCTAGGTAAAAAAACACCTAGTTTACAATTAGATGAGTCACTAAAAGCCAATGGTATTGCTGGTTGTAATAACTTCTTTGGTCAAGCTGAGTGGCAAGATGGTCAATTAAAAATTGATAAGATGGGAATGACCATGATGATGTGTCCAGCAGGTTTAGACACGTTAGAGCAAAAAGTGAGTACAACACTCAACCAATGGAGCAAAGTCAGTATAAACGGTAACCAATTAATCTTAATTGGTAATGAGCATACACTCGTTTATCAACAAGCTGACTAACCTTAACCAGCTTGACTCCTTGCTAAGGCGATTAGGCGACTCAGCATTCGCCTTAGCAACAATGGAACCGAATCCCGTCCATTCATTTCTACCGCTTCGGCGATGGCTAACGCTAACCTCGGCTTAGAGCTTCTGCCTATCGCTTTATCGATCACCTTAGTTGCTCCCATTTTGTCTAACTCTTGCCTTTTGACTTTTGCCTGACGCAGATAGACATCACTGAAGCCGTTATTAAACAAAAAATGCTCTATATCTTTATCCGGTAAAAAAGTCAGCCGCTCACGGATCCCTTCTTGCCCTAATAACGCCTTGGCTTGTGAGCTATATTTCTTGCCTGCTTCATCACCATCGGTTAGCAAGTGCCATTCAATGCCAAAATCTTTAGCCACTTTAATTAAAGGTGGTAAACCACACTGGGCAAACTCAACAATACGCACTCCTTCTGCCGCAAAACTGTAACCACAGACTCGCGCTAATTCAGTTAACAGCCATAGCTCGGTTTCCCCTTCAACGAGCAACCAACAGCGGGCAAGTAAACTGGCAGGACGATTGATTCTGACATGAAACGCTATTCGTCTAAATTCATCACTGGCGAACATAGCTTCGTTTAAGGTATGAACTAAGGTTCTATCAAAATGGCGCACTAGGCGTACAATATCGTCCAATTTAAAGGCAGCCAACAAATCACATGAATTAGTCGTCACTATTTTTTGGATTGGGAGTTGATCTAAAAAAGCCCAGCTGGTCAATAAATTAATGGGATGTAATCGGGCCTCTGGATCTTCCACCAGTAAAATTGGGCTACTGCCCCGGCGTAATAAACTGGGGCCTCGCGCCCTTAAAAATGACCCGAGTAAAACCAGCAAAGCTGCGCGATTATGTTTTCCTGCGGTGAGCTTTAACAGCTCACTAAAATCATCAATGGCACGAAATGAGATGGGCTTTAGCCCCATTTCACGTACTTTTCGTGGCTGGCTTGGTTGTTCGGCAAGGGTGAAACGAGGAGTTAAATAGTGCTCAAACAAGTATTTTGTCGCCATTATCGCCTGTTTCAGTTCACGCTCTGGCAGAGGTTGCGAAGACGAGTGTAAACGCAGCACGGTTTTTTCTACTAAGAGCTCAGATTGAACCCGCTCAGACGTGTCCGCAATATCGGCCATCCAAGGCTGTAAACTGCATTCCTGACTAATCCTTAACACCGGAAAAAACGACATCAACTGTTTGGCTAATTCATTACTGTTTTCAAACGGTAACACATCACCCTGACTATTGAGAAACGCTCGCTGGGTGTGAACTTGATTATCCTCTCCTAGAGTGCCTTCAACTTGATAGTAAATGCGCTTTTTGTATTTCGGCGCACCGATCCACAAAGGAGCGATGGAACGAAATCGAGCGCGTTGATGCTGGCCAATATAGGCTTCTTCAAAAGTGAGTACGAGGGTGATTTGGCGATGAGTCACCTCCGTTTCAGGGGCGACATGAAAGTCTTCATGGTGGAATTTATATAACCGCTGGGCGCTATTAAGCAGTAAACTTAATGCATCTAATAGGCTCGATTTACCCCAAGCATTTTCACCGATTAAGACACAAGTCGACGATAGTTCAAGTGATAACCTAGCTATACCTCTAAATCCGACTATCTCTATATGCTTGAGCAAATCTACCTCGACGATCAACAGCCTTACTATGACTTATAACCGAAAATGCTAGACTTTGGTAAGCAAAATATAAAAAAGTTTGTGATCAAATACTTATCAGAGGGGAAGACAAAGCTTTAATGATTGGCGTACTGATTGCCTAAAGCCATTAATTTAGCCGACTGAATTTTATCTGGCAGCGCTTCTTTTGCGCCAACTTGCATGGCTTGGACCGCTTGAGAGACCCCTTTACACTCAGTAACCACTAAATTAACATCCTGAGCTATGTCGGGATATTGTTGAATTAATGATACTATTGAACCGTTATCTAATTGAAAAGTAGACACTAGCAGAGCCAAAAGTGACTTTTTCTGGTCTAGCACAAACTCAGCGGTCGATTTATACTGCTTGATTTCAATATCAGAAGACTCCAACCAAGTGGAGAATGCATCAGGCATTTTTTGATAGCCTAATAAGCCAATTTTCATGATTGATGTCTAAATGATGAAGTCATGAGCTTATAATAAGTGCATGTCGTACGCTTCTAAATTAGGGATTACCCATAGGTTTAGCCATAGGTTTACTCATAGGTTTAGCCATATCGAAAGGGATATAATTTGAAAACTATCTATAAAGACAGTGTGTTAGCTAAAAAGCTCATCATTGGCACCGTGCTTTGTAGTTCAGTTATTACACTTATTCTCACCTGTATTACACTCTACACCCAATACTCGCGTGATATTAACCAGCTCAATCAATCTGAACAAATTATTAAAAACTCTTTACTAAAAAGCCTGAGTGAAAGCGTCTGGGATTACGACGATAAACTAATCCGACTTCAGCTAGAAGGCGTATTAAGTCAGCCTTATATAGTCAAAACACACTTAGCGCTCGTCGATGGCCAGAAGTTTAGCTCAGGGGCGATAGAGCACGACTGGGTTAAGGTTTACACTTTTCCCATTATCCATCAGCACAGAGACAAGCAACGAGAGCTGGGTACCCTTACCGTTACAGCGGATCTACATGACATTTATCAAGAGTTAGTTAATGCTGCAGCCTTGACGCTATTATTCAACGCAATCAAAACCTTTGCCGTCATGCTGTTTATGCTGTTTTTGATTGACCGCTTAATTGGTCGTCATCTGGTAAAAATTGTTGCTAATTTGGAGCAAGTGACTCCGGATGCCCCCCCCCTGCCAATCCAACTCAAACGCTCTGGGCCTCTAAAAGCGGATGACATGGATAAGTTAGCCAATGCGATTAATGCCATGCAACAAAGGCTGTTTAACGCTCATCAAGCAGAGCGTTTAGCCAGCCAAGAAAGAGCGCAGCTACAAGAAAAAATCATCAACCAAAATCAACAATTAGCTCAACTTGATCGTGTGTTTACTATGGGTGAAATGGCGACCTCACTGGCCCATGAACTCAATCAACCCTTAGCCAGTATTACGGGCTTTGCTGATATCTGTAAGCGATTTGTGGGCCAAGATCCTATCAACACCGCTATGGTTGAAAAAACCTTAGAAAAAGTATCCAGTGAAGCTATTCGTGCTTCTGAGATAATAAGGCGCACTCGCGAGTTTGTTAGAGATAGGACTCCGCAACGTGGCTCACATAAAGCAACCGATTTAGTCGCAGAATCTATCGCCATGTTGCAAGATATGGCCACTAAAAACCAAGTGAGAATTGACTTCCAAACGCTGTCTTCCTCACCCAGCATTGATGTCGATAAAGTGCAGTTACAACAGGTGCTGATTAACCTTATCCGTAATGCCATAGAAGCATTAAAGCAACGCCAACATGCCGAGGTTAAGATCAGAATTGAAGTGATTAATCAGATAGTCATCATGCATATTGCCGATAATGGCCCAGGTCTTGCCGCCAAGGTAATGCAAAACTTATTTAAGCCTTTTATAACCACAAAAGAACAAGGTATGGGAGTTGGCTTGTCAATTTGTCATAGTATTATTGAAGCTCATGGCGGTAATATTATGGTCACAAGCGAAGCAAATAAAGGCGCTTGCTTCTCAATTCAACTGCCATTAAGCCCTAATCAGGAGAACACATCCAAATGAGTCAAGAAAGCCCGATCATCTATATCATTGATGATGATGAATCCATTCGCGAAATGCTTGAAATGATGGTAGCAAGCGTAGGTCACCAATTTCGCAGCTACAGTGATGGTCAACAGTTTCTCGACAACTTCGAAGAGCAACATGGCTGTATTCTGTTAGATATCCGTATGCCTGGACTATCCGGCATGGTGGTACAAGACAGGCTAAATGAATTAAATGCATTGTTGCCGATCATCTTTATCACAGGCCATGGAGATATTGCTATGGCAGTCGAGGCCATGCAAAAGGGCGCGTTTGATTTCATGGAAAAACCGTTTCGTGAATTTGAACTGCTAGAAAAAATCGATAAAGCCCTTGCTCAAGATAAAGAGCAGCGCCATGACCTCACTAAAAAACATGAAATTGATGAACGCATAGCCTCTCTCACTAAGCGAGAGCGAGAGATCATGGATTTGGTTGCGCAAGGCCATGCCAACAAGGTGATCGCCATTGATCTTAACATCGCTCAAGGCACGGTAGAAATTCATCGCTCGCGTATCATGACCAAGATGAAGGCACGTAGCCTAGCACAGCTTATGCGAATGCTAATGGCCGCAGGTGAGCTTAAAGATGACGAATAATTGCCATGGTTAATGAACAAATTAACCCGCAATATTATATAGGCTTGATGTCGGGAACTAGCCTCGACGGTGTTGATGTCAGCATCGTCGACCTAACATCTTGGCCAATAAAACCTATCTTTAGCCAAACCTTTGTCTTACCCAATACGATACAACAAAACACCCTAAGTATTTGCCAAGGTCAACCCTTAACCTTGGTACAACTGGGTCAATTAGATCACCAAATTGGGCGATACCACGCCGAATGTGTCAATGCAGCACTACAACAATCAGGTATCAAAGCGGCGCAAATTAAAGCGATTGGTAGCCACGGCCAAACCGTGTTTCATCACCCCAATGGTGAACATCCGTTTACCTTACAGATCGGTGATGCCAATATTATTGCTGCACAGACGGGCATTACCACGGTTGCCGATTTTCGGCGCATGGACATGGCCTACGGTGGCCAAGGAGCGCCTTTAGTTCCTGCATTTCACCAAGCTATCTTCACACCTGAAACAGGCACTAATATCGTTTTAAACATTGGTGGCATAGCTAACATCACGGTACTGGCAAAAGGTCAACCTACCTTAGGCTATGATACGGGGCCGGGCAATATGTTGATGAATGCTTGGATCGAAGCAAAGCTCAACAAGCCCTACGACAAAAATGGCCATTGGGCAGCTCAAGGTTGCATCATTCCTGAATTGTTAGACAAGCTGCTCCAAGCCCCTTATTTTGCATTACCAACGCCCAAGAGCACAGGTAGAGAATATTTTAACCTAGGCTGGTTACTTGCATTCTTAAATAATGACTATCAAGCGGCCGATGTACAACACACTTTGATGCATTTCACTGCACAAACCATAGCCGATCAAATAAAGCATTTTAGTTCAGTGAATCAAATCATTCTTTGTGGCGGTGGCGTTCATAATACAACTTTATGCAATACGCTCCGGGGACTGCTACCTGAGCAACAAGTAGTTTCGAGCATTGAATATGGGATGGATCCAGACTACGTTGAGGCAATCGCCTTCGCTTGGTTGGCAAAACAAAGATTGGAATCACAAGCAGGCAATTTACCCGAAGTAACAGGAGCCAAAAAAGCAGCAACACTGGGGGCAATATACCAACCTTAACTTAGGGTTTGCCCAATATACGCCTGACTGTCCATACCAATATATGTAATGTAAATAGGCCGCCAGAAGCAAAAACAAAGAACATGGCAGTGATAGCCTCAACGCTACTGCTGCCCTCCAAATAGAGCCAAAACGTTAGACTAACCATAAACAGCAAGGCCGTCTGTATCATACAAGCATGACATCGCCCTAACTTCTTAATAAACCAGTCACCACAACGCTGACATTTCATTTAAAAAACCTTATTCTTATATATCAAAATTGTTAATCAAGGAAAGATACTGGCATGAAAATTAAAATTAACTCATTGTTATTGCTAGCATGTTTTGTCAACACAGCCCATGCAGACAAGGTATACACTTGGGTTGATGATAATGGTGTCGCCCATTTTTCTCAAGACAAGCCAAAAGGCGTGGATGCTAAGCAGGTGCAATTCGTCGCTCCCCCGCCGGTTAAACAACTCCCAGCAGCATCATCGACAAGCACTAAGGCGCAGACTGCAACGGTATCTGATAATAAATCCAACAATATGATATCTGGAAACTGGATCACACCACCAGGTTCACTACGCAAGTCAACCTTGATTTTAAAGCCTAATCAGCAGTTCAGCTTTCAATCTCTCAATGATCCAAAAAATTCAACAGACATCATGGGCACTTGGCATTATGAAGAAGGCTTCCTGCAACTTGACGTCAATAAAAAAATTGTAATGAAGCGAGGAAAAAAAACCGAAAGCTTCGACAATGAGATCATCGATGCCCAAGTTCTCCAACTCAGTAATAATAAAATGAGCATCATTATTAATGATGCCAACTTAGAGCTTTCACGTTTTTAACGCTACCAACTCGATCTGTGGTGCCGGAGCTTTCTCCGGGATCTGTTTAGTTTTCTGAAAACGTAAAAAAGCCCTTACATTTCTGTAAGGGCCTCTTCGAATGGGAGCATGATGAAAGTCGGTGTCCTAGATATGTTCGAGCTGAACGCGGTTCTCATTGTAGGACCGGAGCTTGCTCCGAGGATCTGTTTAGTTTTCTGCAGATGTAAAAAAGCCCAAGTCGTGAGACTCGGGCTTAGTATTG